>CAIWVL010000255.1 GCA_903916085.1 uncultured Spartobacteria bacterium | reverse complement strand
CCCGCCGAATTCCGCGAGGTAAACGCGCTCAAACTCCAAGCCCGCGCCACGTCCTTGACCTGGGTGGACGTGCGCTCACCCGAACGCTTCGCGCAAGCGCACATCCCTGGGGCGATCCCGTTTGAAGAAAACTCCCCAGATTCCGCACTCGAGTCCATTCGGAGCGTTTGGTCGCCGGAAAAACAGACTGTGGTCTACGGCGAAGGCCCCGGAAGCGACCGCGCCCTGCGAGTAGCCCGCCTTCTTAAAAAGGAACTCCACACGCGTGACGTCGTCCTGTTGGAAGGCGGCTGGGCCTCGTGGCACGGGCCCAAACAAGGAACAGAATGACCCAGCAAGGCTCCCCCACGCTTTCGTCCCTCAAAACTCTGAGCATTCTGCTGCTGCGCATACTGGTTTCCGGCATCTTCCTGATTGCTGGCGTCCTTAAATTACGCGACGCGGACGCCACTTTGGTTGCGGTTTTCCAATATAAACTCCTATCCTGGGAGGCCTCCGGACTCGTGGCCACCCTCCTGCCTTTTGTGGAAATCACGGCAGCTCTGGGACTTTGGATACCCCGTTTACGCTTGGGCGCAACCGCCCTCTGTATTGCCCTTAATTGCCTGTTTCTCTTAGCATTAGGCTCCGCAATCGCCCGCAATCTAGACGTCACCTGCGGCTGCTTCGGTACCGCCGACCTCCACACCAACGCCCTCCCCCGCTTTGTGGAAGACATCGTCCTCCTCCTGTTTTGCGTCCCCCTTTGGAGCGATACCGTCCGTAAATCCCGCGCACAGTTGCAATCAGGGGCTAGGGCTGGCAAGTAGATGCGTTCACTTTTCTTTTTATGCTCAGCCGCCGCGAAGCTCTCAAAACCATCGCCCTCTCGACAGGCGCATTTGCCCTCAGCTCAGGCTTTTCCCAAGCCCAGCAAGCGCCCAGCGAAGTGCATAAGCTTCCTGCGCTAGGTTATGATTACGACGCGCTGGAGCCCTTCATTGATGCAGAAACAATGAAACTCCACCACGACAAGCATCACGCCGCCTACGTGGCCAAGCTCAATCAGGCTCTCGAAAAAGAGCCCTCCCTAGCCACACGGCCTTTGGAGGATCTGCTACGCGACCCAGCTGCGTTGCCCGAAAGCGTTCGCACGGACATCCGTAACCAGGGCGGTGGCCACTATAACCACACGTTGTTCTGGCAGTTACTTCGCAAAAAGGAAAATAACGCCCCCGACGCAGACATGGCAAAAGTCCTCGCCGCCAACTTCGGGTCGGTCGCAGCCTTCGAAGAACAGCTTCAAGCTGCGGCCCTCAAACAGTTCGGGAGCGGCTGGGCGTGGTTGGTTCTCCGGGCAGGCAAACTTTTCATTGAAGGCACGCCTAACCAGGACAATCCGTTGAACACAGGTGGCTTTCCCATTCTTGGACTCGATGTGTGGGAACATGCCTACTATCTAAAGTACCAGAACCGCCGGGCAGAATACCTGAAGGCCCTCATGCAGGTGCTCAACTGGGACTTCATCGGAGAACGCTACCGCCAGGCTAAGTCCTAGTTCTAACCACAGAACTAAGCTTTCGCCGCCCTGCCATGGCCGCAACTCCCCGAGACAGCCCAGCCACCTCCCCGAGCCTAGTGAGGACGTGGCTGCAGTTGCTGCGCGCTCCCAATCTGTTCACAGTTCCCGGCGATCCGATTGCCGGTTACCTCATCTCAAACGCGGGTTTTACTGACTCCTCTCTCGTTCTAGTCTCCGGTGCGAGCCTGTGTTTCTACGGAGCAGGCCTTCTTCTAAACGACCTCGTCGATCTCGCCGAAGACCGGGCCGAGCGCCCAAACCGTCCCCTGCCAGCTGGCCTAGCCTCGCCCACCACAGTCCGGCGCGTGCTTTGGCTGCTCAATGTCGTGGGGCTGCTCCTGCTCACCGCCACAGGCAGCAAAAGCGCACTCCTCGCCGGCGCATTCACCGTCCTGTGCGTCTGGTCTTACAACTGCCTGACCAAACGCCTGCCTGTCATCGGCGCACTCAACATGGGCGCCTGCCGCTCCCTGAGCATGCTCACCGGCGCACTCGCCGGACCGAGTCCCTACGCCGTTCCCCTAGCCGCGATTTTTGCCGTCACAGCCGGACTTTACATCGCCGCTGTCACCAACCTCGCCCGGTTTGAAACGGGTAAAAAACTTGCGTGGGCCCCCCGTTTTCTCCCAACGCTCGCCCTTTTTCCCGGCCTCGCCATCGGCCTCCAAAACGCGCTCTATTCGCCCGACAAACTCCCCGCCGCCGCCTTATTCAGCCTGACTTTCGCTATGGCTCTTTGGGAACTGCGCACCCTGCTCACACGCCCCTTCCCACTCCCGCCCCTGATTGGCGCACACATCCGATTGCTGCTCCCGCTCCAAGCGGCCGCCTGCTGGTTTGGCGCTTCCCAAGACATCGGCCCCGCTTGCGCCCTGGTGCTTCTCGCACTGTGGCCCGTGAGTCGCCTTGTCTCAAAACGCTTCTACGCTAGCTAAGCCGCTCTCAAGGAACCTTTTATCCGAATGAAAATCGGCTTTGCCCAAATCAATCCCACCGTCGGCGACATCGCTGGTAACCGCGACAAACTCCTCGCCGCCTACCGCACTCTCGTAGCCGAAGGCGCCGAACTCGTCCTGTCCCCGGAACTGGCCCTGACCGGTTATCCACCTCTGGATCTGCTGTTTGAATCCGACTTTGTCCCGCGCAACCTAACGGCTCTCGAAGAACTAGCCGCCGCCACGGGCACAGTCCCGTTTGTGGTCGGCTACGTCGACACGCACACAGGCCACGGCAAACCCTTTCACAACGCCGCCGCCGTGCTCGAATCCGGGCGCGTCGTCACCCGCGTCTTTAAGTCGCTTCTTCCCACCTACGACGTCTTTGACGAAGACCGTTATTTTGAGCCCGCGTCCTCTGTCACTACGGTGCATCTGCTCGGTCGCCGCATCGGGATCACTCTGTGCGAGGACATCTGGAATGAAGCGCACTTACCCCGCCCCTATTACCAGCACTCCCCGGTGAGCGCGCTAGTAGCAGCCGGAGCCGAACTCATCCTTAACCTGAGCGCTTCTCCCTTTACCTTGGGAAAACCCGAACAGCGCATGGCCTTGCTCAGCGGCGTGGCCCTCGAGCACCAAGTCCCCATCGCGTACTGCAACTGTATCGGGGCCAACGACCAACTTGTCTTTGACGGCAACTCCCTCCTCATGGGGGCCGACGGCCAACCACGCCTCGCCCTGCCCGCCTTTGAAGAAGCCACCTGCATAGGCGATACCGAAAGCCTTCCTCAGCCCGTCGCCTTCGCTCCGCTCGCAGAATCCCTGAGCCAAGCCCTCGTCCTGGGCGTGCGCGATTACTTCGCAAAATGCGGCTTTCGATCCGCAGTGCTCGGCCTCAGCGGCGGCATAGACAGCGCCGTCACCGCCTGCATTGCAGTCGAGGCTCTCGGAAAAGAAAACGTCTTGGGCGTCACCATGCCCACGCGCTACTCCAGCCCCGGCAGCATTGAGGATTCCGAAAAACTCGCAGAAGCCTTAGGCATACGCTTTCTAAACATCCCCATCGACCGGGCATTTGAGACTTTTGAAGCGCAATTCACAGACATCTTCGCCGGCCTAGCCCCCAACGAGACTGAAGAAAACATGCAGCCTCGCCTCCGGGGGATGACGCTCATGGCGCTCTCCAACAAGTTGGGCCATCTCGTGTTATCCACAGGTAACAAGAGCGAACTCGCCGTCGGCTACTGCACGCTCTACGGCGATATGTGCGGTGGACTGGCCGTAATCAGCGATGTCCCCAAAATGGAGATCTACACCCTCGCTCGGTGGATCAATCGGGACCGGGAAATCATCCCTCAAAACACCATCGACAAACCCCCAAGCGCTGAGCTCAAACCCGATCAGCGCGACCAAGATACCCTGCCTCCCTACGAAATCCTCGACGCAATCCTGCGCCTCCATGTGGAGGAACAGCGTTCCTGCGATGAGATCATCGCCAAAGGATTCGAGCCCGAAACTGTCCGCTGGGTATTGCGAAGGGTGCGTCTCAACGAATACAAACGCGCCCAAGCGGCCCCAGGCCTAAAAGTGACCACACGCGCCTTCGGTCTCGGGCGGCGTATGCCGATTGCCCACCGCTACAACGCTTAACGACTTGGCCTTACCCCGGCCAAAAACTCCCTTCTCCAAATGCCCACTCGCCTCTCTGCCCTCGAAGGTGCCCTAGTTGCCGACGCACTTGCAATGCCCGTCCACTGGTACTACGACCGCGCCGCGCTCCGACGAGACTACGGTCAGGTGGACCGCTTTCTAGCGCCGCGCAATCCTCATCCGGGCAGCATTTTACACCGCTCAAGCTATCAGCCTGCGGGCCCCGAAGGTGACATCCTCCACGACCAGGCCAAGTTCTGGGGCCAAACTGGCATCCACTACCATCAGCAACTCCACGCCGGCGAAAATACGCTCAACTTCCAACTCGCCCGCGCCCTCTACCGGCAGATCCTCACCGCAGACCGCTACGACGCCCACGCCTGGCTGCGACTCTACATTGACTGCATGCGCCTCCCTGGCTGGCATAGAGACACCTATGTAGAGGAGTATCACCGCGCCTTCTTCACCAATTATGCGCGGGGCAAAAAGCCAGAGGACTGCGGCATCGCGGATATCCACATTGGCGGGCTAGTACCGGTAGCAGCTCTTTTCGCCGCTTTACCTGCTGGTGGCGAAGAACTTGTCGGAATTGTCCGTCGCCACGTCGCCCTCACCCATAACGCTCCGGAGGTGCTGGAAGCCGCCATGGCTTTTACGCGGATTCTACTCTCCGTAGAGGCCGGGATTGGTTTGCGCGAGGCGATTTTCAGCCACGCCTCGGGTTGGGCAGGCAAAGCGAAGTTCGCCCGCTGGAGTCAGGAAGCGGATGAAGTCGTCATCGGTAACCACCTGAGTCCGGCCTGCTACATTAAGGACGCATTTTCAGCGGCCCTTTACTTGAGTTGGAAATACGCCGATGACTTCTCCGCCGGTATCATTGCCAACACACATTGCGGCGGCGACAATTGCCATCGCGGCGCGGTTGTGGG
>CAIWVL010000254.1 GCA_903916085.1 uncultured Spartobacteria bacterium | reverse complement strand
TCGAGTTTGAAGGTCCAGTGTTTGACATCGGGTACAGTGGCTAGGACGTGCTCCATTTCTCTAGCTGCAAGGGCCCCAATGTTCAACTCATGATCGCCCGCTTTCCAAAATGGAAGCTTTTGCTCCGGGGAGACACTTAAATGTTCTGTTGTGCCCCACCTCAACGCCGACGATAGCCAAAGCGCCGTCCTCCGTGCCTCGTTAATTTCTGAAGGTTTTACAGAATCTACCTGCGTATGGTTGTTGGAAATCCAATCTAACGCAGCCATGTACATCCGAATTCCATTGCTGTCTTTTTGCCCAGCTTGATGGGCACTACTGAAAATTTCCGGATAATCAGTGTCGGTGCCGTAGATGTAAATTGGCCCTTCTTTGGACTCATTTTTTTAACCGCTTCTCCCCATGTAAGTTTAGGTTCAAATAAGAAAATTCTTAAAAACAAACACAGGAGAAAGACGCCCACAACTTCATGAATGTCGCCACAGCAATTCCCAAGCTGAGCTGCTGCGAAGCAAGCATGCACCATGACACATGTGACACGTGACGCTCCAGCACTTTTTAAAACCCGCAGTAATAAGTCAAATTACGGCTTTGGATTAACCTCACCAAAAATAGTATCCGATCCATTTTCAAGATTAAATTCATGCGTAAATAACCGTGGCCAATTTAAAAATCCGGAATTATCTCCATCCCATTTACAATCAACAACCACAGTCGGCCACTTCGCCCTCACATCAACAATCGTCACCCCATAATAAATTGCCCACTTATTCATCGGAATGGAAACATCATACCGACCAGTCAGGCTAACGAAATGTGCATAGATTACACTGCTCTTCTCCCCCACCGTCTCAAACATGACGCAATCCAACTCTTTGATTTCCCGATAACCGCCAATCAAATTTTTGTATTTTTTAGCGCCGACACGCAGATAGCGATCAGGGGAACCATGTGGAGTAAACATACTCCCCCATGTATTCCTTTCAACAATCTCAACTGACCGAGAATCCGGCATACTTCCAAGTTGAGACGTTAGAATTAAAGATAAAATGAAGAGGTTTCTGATTTTTACCATAGCTTACAGTGCAAGCATGCCGCCCATGTCCTTCTTGCCGAACGCTGTCTAGGCTTCCTTTCTGAAAGCTGTCACAGTAAGAGCACATTTTAGGGTGGAAAATTGGGAAGATTTGATAGTTTTTTTGGTGAAATGCGCGGACCAAACTGTGGACCTTCAGCCACTCGGAAAATCAGACACCTTCCGTCGCCCCGTTTCCAACGTGGCTTCAAAAGTCTGACTCACCGCCCGGGCTACCGCCGGGCTTACCCGGATTGGAATGAATCTCTGGCTTCATTTTCAGAGGCCTGTTGCGCGCTGTGTTGCATTGCAAAGGAGCCGATTAAAAAAGAGAAATGACTTGCGATCAGATACCTGCGCTCTCAATTGAAAAAATATCTGATAAACTGAGCCTCTGCGCTTTCTGACCGGCGGCCCACTGATCTGGCATCACCTCATGTTGTTTAAAGATTAGAGCTCTGCAAGCGCGGGCGGGGACTTTCGCGCAGCCGCTACACAGAACACACAAAAGCAGCTCTTCCAGAAACCTGACAGCAGATCCAAGATAACTGCCTTGTCGACACCTGTTACCGCAGCAACGGCCCGCAAAATTCCGTTCAGTGTCCCAACACGAAGCGGCGCATGATCCGGAATCGAAATCCGATGCTGGCGAAGTTCACCAGTCTCAAGGATCACGTGACTCCCTTCCTGATCCACTCGCCTGTACCCAAAATGCTTGCACAGCAACTTTATCAGATCGGCTCCGCTCAAATCGCGCTGCAGTCTCATGCGAACGCCAAAAGCTCGTCCCTGACCAAGTGCAGCCGGATCGCCGACGGCTTGGGTGCATCAAAGAAAAACGCGCACGTTGCCTCCTGCACATTGGCGCGCAACTCCTCCCAAGTGTCGCCCTGGGTGAAAATGTCGTACGACAGACACTCACCCACCCCCCCATCGGCTTCCTGAGTGATGCTGAAAACAATTTCCATACGCCCGCGCCGTACCACCCCCCAAACTATTTACGCCTCAACCTCCCCGCTGCGGCTCAGCAAGCGCGGGCGGGGCCCTTTCCCGTTGCTACAAACGCCGCCCCAGCGTAAGTTGATCTGCCACAAAACAATGAATCCGCACACTAGCGCTCGCGAAGACGCCCGCTGCCAACCCTCCTACGGGCTGTCGGAGGCCGGTCTTTATCTGCGCGTGAGCACCTCTACTCTCCGCACATGGATGAGGGGCGTTGGATGTGGGCCCAACAGCTCCTCCAGTGTGGCTGGCCCCTTGATAAAGGGTCCTGAAAGCCATAGGCAGAACCTTTCGTTCATCAATCTTGTAGAAGCGTTTGTGTTGAGCAGCATCCGCAACAAACACGGGGGGCCGCGCAACTTTTTGTCTGTAAAATCGTCTTCTAGTAGACTGAAAGCTGGAAGGATTGGCTTGGTTTAGTTGGGTGATTTTTGGCTGGCTGGCTGGAGGTATACTTTACCAGTTTCCCATTCCTCGGAAATTTCCATCAGAACGCCGGTCACCAGACGCAGCAACGAAGATTCGTTCGGAAAAAGCCCAACAACGCGGGTGCGCCTCTTGATCTGG
>CAIWVL010000253.1 GCA_903916085.1 uncultured Spartobacteria bacterium | reverse complement strand
AAGGTGGGCGGCCGTACTGAGCAGAGTGTGCCGTTGCTCCCGCACGTCACGTTCTAAATTCCATTCCTTCTAGGCCGTCCGGCATTTCGCCACGCCGGGCGGCTCATTTTCAGGCGTAACGTCTCTGTTCTGTATGAGTGAAACTCCTTCCTTTCGCGAAATAGTTGGTGAAGATCGGCCCCTTGGTTTTGACCAGGTGGGTATCACCGTAGCCGCTCCGGAAACCATCCGGCAGTGGAGCCTGGGTGAAGTTAAGAACCCGGAAACGATCAATTACCGGACTTTCAAGCCGGAAAAGGGCGGTCTTTTCTGTGAAAAGATTTTCGGCCCGACCCGGGACTGGGAATGTTCTTGCGGCAAGTATAAGCGCATCAAACACAAGGGTGTGATCTGCGACCGTTGCGGCGTAGAAGTGACTTTGGCTCGCGTGCGTCGCGAGCGTATGGGGCACATTGAGCTTGCCGTTCCAGTGACCCACATCTGGTTCTACAAGTGTATGCCCTCGCGCATCGGTCTGATGCTGGACATGACCGGCCGTCAGCTCGAACGTATTATTTACTACGAGGACTACCTCGTCATTGACCCCGGTCACACC
Source organism: uncultured Spartobacteria bacterium (assembly GCA_903916085.1). Taxonomy (GTDB): domain Bacteria; phylum Verrucomicrobiota; class Verrucomicrobiia; order Chthoniobacterales; family Chthoniobacteraceae; genus Chth-196. The sequence goes on along the minus strand of CAIWVL010000253.1, from coordinate 17,522 downwards.
GGGCTCCAGAAGGGGCAGCTCCTAAGCGAAACCGAGTACCGCGAGGCTCTCGATTCCTTCGGCGAAGGTTCTTTCGATGCCGGTATGGGCGCGGAGGCTATTCGCAAGCTTCTTTCTCTCATCGACCTCGTCGGTGCTCAGTCGGAGCTTGAGGAGCAGATGAACAATACCCGCTCCAAGCAGATCAAAAAGAAGATATCGAAGCGTCTGAAGCTGGTTCAGGGCTTCGCTAACAGCAAGACCCGTCCCGAGTGGATGATCCTCGAAGTGCTGCCGGTCATCCCTCCCGACCTGCGTCCTCTAGTGCCCTTGGAAGGTGGCCGCTTTGCGACCTCCGACTTGAACGATCTCTATCGGCGCGTCATCAATCGTAATAACCGTCTGCGCAACCTGCTACAGCTCAAGACTCCGGATGTCATCATCCGGAACGAAAAGCGTATGTTGCAGGAAGCGGTGGACGCCTTGTTCGACAACGGCCGTCATGGACGTGCTGTGACAGGTGCGGGCAATCGTCCGCTCAAGTCGCTTTCGGACATGCTCAAGGGTAAGGGCGGTCGTTTCCGTCAGAACCTTCTGGGCAAACGCGTCGATTACTCCGGCCGTTCCGTTATCGTCATCGGGCCTGAACTCAAGCTGCACCAGTGCGGTCTTCCGAAGAAGATGGCGCTTGTGTTGTTCGAACCTTTCATCATCCGCGTGCTCAAGGAGCGTGGCTATGTGCACACTGTGCGTAGCGCTAAGAAGATGATTGATCGCCAGACGCCTGAAGTTTGGGACATTCTGGAACAGGTGACCAAGGGCCATCCCGTGCTCCTGAACCGCGCCCCCACGCTGCATCGTCTGTCTATTCAGGCTTTCGAACCGCTCTTGATTGAAGGCGAAGCTATCCGTATTCATCCGCTCGTTTGTACCGCCTACAACGCGGACTTCGACGGTGACCAAATGGCCGTACACGTTCCGCTCTCGGTAGAAGCTCAGATGGAAGCCCGCATGCTCATGCTGGCCTCCAACAACATCTTCTCGCCTTCCAGCGGCAAGCCCGTAACAACGCCTTCTCAGGACATCGTTCTGGGGTGCTACTACCTGACGCAGAACCCTCGCAAGATGGGTGATACCGAAGGTCAACGTCTACCCCTCTTTGCCAACCCGAGCGAAGTGGAGTTCGCCCTCAGCGATGGTGCGCTCAAGGTACACGACCGGATTCGTTATCAGAATCCGAACATCGGCCAGCATACCGTCTTTGGAGATTCCGGTGCCCGCGTGATCGAAACAACGGTTGGCCGCGTGATCTTTAACGAGATCTGGCCTTCTGAACTCGGTTTCTTTAACAAGGCAGCTGGTAAGAAGCAGATATCGGACATCATTTTCCGCACCTATCAGGCTGCGGGACATCAGGCCACAGTCGAATCTTTGGATCGCCTCAAGAGCCTCGGGTTTACCTGGGCAATGCGCGCAGGCGTGTCCATCGGGATTAAGGACATGATCATCCCCAAGGAAAAGCACATCGAATTGGCCAGCGCTCACAAGCAAGTGGCACAGGTGTTGCAACAGTACCGCCGGGGGATCATTACAGACGGGGAACGCTACGCCAAGGTGGTGGACATCTGGACGCACGCTGGGGAAGAAATCGCGAACGTCATGTTCAGGACTCTGGAGCACAACGAAGGGCGCAAGGAATTGAATCCTGTGTATCTCATGGTGGACTCTGGTGCTCGAGGCAATCGCCAGCAGGTCAAGCAGCTCGCCGGTATGCGCGGGCTGATGGCCAAGCCCGACGGTTCAATCATCGAGCAGCCCATTACGGCTAACTTCCGCGAGGGGTTGACCGTATTGGAGTACTTCATCTCCACCCACGGTGCCCGTAAGGGTCTGGCTGATACGGCTCTTAAAACGGCTGACTCTGGCTATCTCACGCGTAAGCTCGTGGATTGTTCGCAGGATGTCATTATCTCCCTGGAAGATTGCGGCACCGTCAACGGTATCGTTGTGCGCGCCATCTACGAAGGAGACGAAGAAGTCGTCGATCTGCGTACCCGACTCATCGGTCGTACCAGTTGCGAAACCGTCAAGGATCCTGTGGGACAGAAGATTGTTATCAAGCGCGGCGACATCATCGACGAAGTGGCGGCTTCCGCCATTGACGCTCTTGGGGTAGAACAACTCCGGATCCGGTCGGTGCTCACGTGCGAATCCAAGCGTGGTGTGTGTGCTCTGTGCTATGGCCGTAGTTTGGCCACGGGTCAGCGCGTTCGTATGGGTGAGGCTGTGGGGATTATTGCCGCACAGTCCATCGGCGAGCCCGGCACGCAGTTGACGATGCGTACTTTCCACATCGGTGGGGTGGCTTCGCAGACCTTCAAGCAACCTGTGGTGAAGGCGAAGAACGACGGTACCGTGCGCTTTAATGATTTGCGCGTGGTAAAGAGCATCGAAGGCGACTTCATTGTGCTCAACCGTAACGGTTACGCCACCATCCACCACGAGGACGGCCACGAACTCGAACGTTATGTCATGGTGCTCGGTACCGTCATTAGCGTACCCGATGGCGGCACCGTCACGAAGGGACAATCCTTTGCACAGTGGGATCCGCACAATGTGCCGATTCTTACCGAGCACGCAGGGAAGATCCGCTTTGTGGACATGGTTCAGGGTGTAACTGTGAAGCGCGAAGTCGATGAGGCGACGGGCGTCATGGGCACGGTGGTCATTGAACACAAGCAAGATCAGCACCCGCAGATCGTCATTGTCGACGACAAGACGGACGAGATTCGTGCCAGTTACTCCATCCCAGCCGGTGCCGTTGTGGTGGTGGGCGAAGGCAAGAAGGTTCAGGCCGGTCAGCTCCTCGCCAAAACACCTCGTAAAGTTGCCAAAACTAAGGACATCACGGGCGGTCTCCCGCGCGTTGCTGAGCTTTTCGAAGCCCGTCGTCCGAAAGACGCTGCGGAAATCGCGAAGATTGACGGCACAGTGCAGATCGGAGCCAACGTGCGCGGCAAGCGCAAGGTGGTTGTGGTCGATCCGGAAACCGGTAACGAAGAGGAACACTTGGTTCCGCTCAACAAGCATCTTATCGTGCTTCAAGGCGATTCCGTGAAGAAAGGTCAGCAGCTCACGGAAGGACCGATTCCTCCGCACGACATCCTTGAGGTTCTAGGGCCACAGGCGTTGCAGGAGCATTTGGTGAACGAAGTGCAGGAAGTGTATCGCCTCCAGGGCGTAGAAATCGCTGACAAGCACATCGAAATCATCATCCGCCAGATGTTGCGCAAGGTGAAAGTCAACGAGCCCGGCGATACTCAGCTCCTCTGGGGCGATCAGCTGGACCGTCTCACCTTCGAAGACGAGAACAAGCGTGTGGTGGAAATGGGTGGTAAGCCCGCCGAAGCCTCGCCAGTTCTGCTGGGGATCACCAAGGCCTCTCTGGAAACTGAATCGTTCATCTCCGCGGCGTCCTTCCAGGACACCACGCGAGTTCTGACCGAGGCGGCCACATTGGGTCGAGTTGATCTGCTGCGCGGCTTCAAGGAAAACGTTATCATGGGTCACTTGATTCCTGCCGGAACGGGTTTCCCCACGCATCGCGATGTTGAGGTGACTGGGGCGTTTGATCATGACGAACCCAGCCACGAAGACGCCGACGAAGCCGTAGAGGCGTAGTTTATTTTCTCGCACGGGTTCCTTGCAACAGAGCAGGGGGCCCGAGTCGGGATGAAACCTCACGCGGAGACGCGGAGTTGCGTAGAAAATGGGACTCAAACCCCTGCTTAAAGCGCGCTCCCTCTCCGCGTTTTCGTGTTCAGATCGCACCACCAGAAGTAGCGGAGCTGCACTGGTCGTGGTGCTGTTGAGCAGTGCGTTGCTCACGGTGCTCATCACCGCGTTTTTAGTTCTTTCCAGCCATCACAGCGCATTGTCCGCTGCAACTGCGGCGAGGGAGCGTGCGGGACTCCTAACCGAGACGGCGTGGAGGACGATCCTCGATAATCTGCGGGCTGAGATGCTCGCAGGCTCCATCAACCCGCAGGTCTCCGGTGGCGCGCCTTTCGTTCCCATCGTGACTCCTGAGGGCGCTGGCAAGCTGTTGTTTCCAAGCGGGCCATGGTCCGCAGTGCCCGGCCAGACGCTTCCTGGGGCACCTCCAAACCTTCTTAAATGGAGCTGCCGCGACGCTGCGTTTTACACTGAGCGTGTTGTCGGAACCTATCCATTCGCAGGACAATTTCCTGCAGCACCGCCAGCTGCCCCAGTTTCCACTCAGGATCCTTCCTTGAACGGCAAGGTCGTGTCTGCGAGCCGCTGGAATGCGACTCGATTGCTCTCGGGAGCGGCACCGGTGCCCGACTGGATTCTTATCAGCAGCAAAGGGTCCCCTCGCGCCAACCTGCTCACCAATGCTACCGACCCAGTGGTCGGACGTTATGCGTTCCAGATTTTCGATGTCGGTGGTCTCGCCGACGTTTCTGTGGCTGGATTTCCCTCAACGCTGGACGCTGCCACGCTTGCCGCTAAGGGCTCTCCTCGTTTGGTCGATTTGCGGATGCTTCTCGCTGCCGCCGGGATGTCGGGATCAGAAGCCACCCTGTTCAACGACGCGTTTGTGCGCTGGCGCGATGCCGGGGTGTTGCGATCTGGTAGTTTTCCTTCCAACTACCAGGCGGATCTATGGCTGAGGCCTTTTGGTACGCCTAGCCGAGTGAGTCCTGGAAACAGGGCGTTGCCCAGTCGCTCGGCATTGATCCGCATGGTGCGAGATCGCCTGCCTGGCAATGCGAGTGCGCGTGAGCGCTTCCTCCAGTACGTGACCGTTTTTAGCCGAGCACTCGAACAGCCGAGTTTTGCGCCGCCGCAGCCGGGGACGGGCCCGAACACGCCGCCTCCCATTCTCGCCAGAGCTGCGGGCGGCAACGACGGCGCGGGCTGGGACACGTCCTATCCGAACTTTGCGCAGCACCTGAATCCGCCGTTTTTACAGGTGCGCGTCAAAAAGCCGTTCCTTCGCGCAGATGGCAGCTTAGCAAGGGTGAGGGAACCGCTGGTAAAGCGCCGCTTTCCACTGAGTCGTCTAGCCGAGGTAGGCGTGCAAGCGGTGGCCGCCCCCGGTAGCCGCGTGGAAAGACTCTTTGGGCTGAGCCGCTCCACCCATTTGGAGCCTTGGGTGTACCGGCCCAACCAAACGCGGATTTATACCCTCAACGAGGTCGCCAATTTGCCCCCTGATTCGGCCCGGGAACCAGATTTTTTCGAACTGCTTAAGGCAGCCATTTATTCGGGGTGCCTCGCCACGAGCGGTGGAACCTTGAGCGAGGAGTGGATGAGTTCATTAGACTGCGCCGTCATTCAGATTGGTGCCAACTTGATAGACCAAGCCGACACGGATGGGTTCCCTACGCGATTGGCTTTTGATAATGGCTCAGGACTTAGGGTCTTCAGCGGGATCGAGAATCTACCTTACTTTAGCGGGATCCGCTCCGAGGTGAGTATCCTCCGGGAATCCATTCCAGCGGCGCCGTTTGTTCCTAGCTCAGGGGGAGTGCCCCTGCCGTTTACCAATCAGCCAATCACTGATTCTGGCGAGGCTTTGCTCTGGCAAGCCGTTTCCCTGTGGAACCCGCACGCGTTGGACGGAGGAGCAGGCGCGCGGCCAGCGGTTTTACGTCTAGTTGTTCAAAGCGATTCACCGTTTTCACTGAGTGCGCAGCAGGAGCAGCCAATGCACGCGGGCGCTTTGGTTATTCCTGGCGACCTCCCCGACCCAGTTGTCTCAGACATCCAGTTGGAGGGAGAGCAACTCAAAATTGAAACCACCCAGTTAGGGGCCTCTCGTTTTCACTCGCCACTGTGGATCGAGTCGCCGTCTACTCAGCCTGATTTGAAGATCTCCCGAGATGCTAAGAACCTGATTCCTGAAGCGGGAGTCTCCGATTTTGAGGGCAACCCGGTTCTTGGAGTCGGCATTATTAACGTTCCCAGAATCTTCTCAGTGGGTGTGGCCCCCAATAAGCACACCATTTTTCCCTCGGTCTTTCGTGTTTCGCCCGCTCCAGAGCTGACTTATCGCCTAGAATATCAGCGCGTCGATGCCGCTGGTAACTCGGATTGGGTCGCTTACGACGAAAAGAAATGCCCGCTCGATACTGAGTTCCGCTGGGGAGCGCCCGGCCCAGCCTCTGTTTTCCCGGATCCGCGCACGCCTCGGTTGGGCCCAACTCGCGCCGAGGACACTCATACGCTCGAGCAATTAACGCAGCGTTATTTTCAAAATAACGGCTCCATTCCGGGTGATTATCCAGACGCTGATGGAGTCATTCGCCGTGCCATGGGGGCAGCCACGCCTTCCATGTCGCCACTCGGGGAACTCGGACGCCCTATTCTGCTGAACCGTCCGTTTCATTCGGTCGGCGAGATGGCTTGTGCTTTTTCCGGCGCTCCCTGGAAACAGCTGGACTTTACGACCCCCGAAAGTGGGTTCGCTGGTTTGCTGGATGTTTTTTGCATCGCCGAAAATAGTCCTCCTACCGAGCTTTCTGCGGGCCGCATCAACCTCAACACCCGCCAACTTCCAGTGCTCGAAGCGGCGATTTCTGGTGTCGGACGCACCCTAAACGCGCCCAGCGCTGATCCATTGCCTGACACTGGCCCGTATTCTGCCGAATCACTGGCGCAATCGCTTCTAGCACATACGGCTCGCTCGCCCCTTCGCAACCCTTCCGAGTTTGCAGGGCGCTGGGTAGGAGGAACCAGTACGGCGAGTGGTCCGCAGCTGGGCAGTCGTTTGTACGACGGGTACGCGGCCGAGCCCACGGGTGCCCCCAGCGAACTGGTGCGCCACGCCGCAGTCCGCGCATTAGCGGAGATCGGCGACACCCGGGTGTGGAACCTGTTGCTGGACGTCATTGTCCAAACCGGACGCTATCCCGCCCAATTCGGGCCGACGGCGAGTTTGCGTGGCTTTATAGTCGAGGCTGAGCGCCGGGTGTGGGTGCATCTCGCGATAGATCGACTTACGGGCGAATTATTGGACTCGCTGACTGAGTTTCCCGAAGATTGAGCCGCTGTTGTTCGCCTTCTACTTTTCGAACAAGAGGAGCGAGCAACTGTTTATTTCAACGGGAGCCTCAGGAAAGGCGGTCCAATGTAATGAATTCTGATGAAACGCTTCGTCTCTGATCTGCGCGAATCCTGAGACTTCCGATGATGCGTTCGCTTAGCTCCCAAGGAGAACCGTTAGTGGCGGCCTTGTCTGCTGGGCGAAAAACCTCTGGGAAGATTGCCTCTAGCAGTTTATTCCCATGACTTCTGATCACGTACATGAGCGTGGTGCGAAAGTCTTTGAACTCGTTCGTCGCCAGTGTTAACTGTTTTTCTGGAGGCGCTGCGACACCTGCTGCCAAGCCCTCCATTCGCGGTGCGGGATGACTCAAGAATCTTTCTTGAAGCGGGCACCGACTGCTTTTTCGATGCCCAAAATTCGCTGGCATCCTGTAGACTACAGGTTCTCTGCCGTAAAGACCGCGGCATCTCTTGCTATTTGAACTGGTGGTGCACTGAGAATCTCATGATCAAAGCCTTTACGTTAAATGCCGACGTTTCACAGCGCTGTGTGCTCGACAGTAGTACTTCGCCTTGGGAGTCGGGTGTTGCTGCCTCCGCGCATTACAAACTATTGGAATGCAGGGGCGAGGGAGGCGCACAGATTACGGCGATCATGCGCTTTGATGGCGATGCCAAGTGCGATTTGCCGCTGCACGAAATTGGGTCTGAGATTTTGGTGTTAAATGGTTCCTTGAGTGACGCTTCGGGAAGCTACGGACCAGGTACTTACCTCAAAAATCCAGCGCCCTCGACCGACGTACCTGTTTCCCCACAGGGATGCACCTTGCTTGTGAAGCGAGGGCATCTTGCGCCTGAAGATTCCGAGAGAGTCGTGATTCATACCCGTGAGTCACCTTGGTTCCCAGGGATGGTCAGTGGCTTGACGGTCCTGCCGTTGTCCGAGTTCGGTACCGCGCACACAGCGATGGTCCGCTGGGCACCCGGCACCTATTTCAATCCGCACCGGCACTACGGAGGAGAGGAAATCTTTGTGACCGAGGGTGTTTTCTCTGACGAACACGGCCGGTATCCCAAGGGAACCTGGATTCGCAGTCCCCACCTCAGTCAGCACAAACCCTTCAGCGAGGAGGGATGTGTGATTTTGGTTAAAACCGGTCATCTTCTCGACGATAGTGGCCCCGCCTCGCGCCTGTAGTCGGACCAACCTTGCTAGTATTGCCTCTGGGTCGAATCTAAATCCTCAAGAATGGCTCTTCTCTATCAGTTGTGACACACTCCGAAAGCCCATGAGCCTTCGCACTGCCGATTTTGACTATCCTCTCCCAGAAGAACTAATTGCCGTCCAACCGCCTGAACATCGCGAAGACGCCCGAATGCTCGTGCTCTACAAGGACGAAGGTCGCTGGGAACACCGCCGGTTTCGCGACTTTGAACAGTTTCTGCGTCCCGGAGATTTGGCTGTTCTGAACGATACGAAAGTCATTCCCGCGCGGGTCTACAGCGATGACGGCAAAATGGAGCTGCTTCTGTTGGAACAACTCGGCCCGCAGGCCTGGCGCTGCCTAGTCAAACCCGGCCGAAAACTCCGTACGGGAGCTGTGATCGTTGCCGGGGGAATCACTGGTACGGTGCGCGACGTTTACCCAGACGGCGACCGCCTTATCGAGTTCGACGCCCCGTTGGACCTGGATCGCATGGGACAATTGCCGCTCCCCCCGTACTTCGGTCGGGCTGCCCAAGAACCCGACAAGGAACGTTATCAAACGGTGTACGCACGAGCCGATGGCTCTGTCGCCGCGCCTACGGCGGGACTGCATTTTACACGGCCGTTGTTAGATCGTATTCCCCACGCTTTTGTTACGCTTCACGTAGGGGCAGGGACCTTCCGTCCGGTCCAGACTGAGAACCTTGACGAGCACCCTATGCATTCGGAGCGGTACGAACTTCCAGCCGACGCAGCAGCCCGCTTGCGTGCTGCACAACGGGTGATTGCCATCGGTACGACGTCGGCGCGAGTCCTTGAAAGTTGCGCAAAAAACGGACTACCCCTGGAGCCCGCGACGGGTCGGACAGAGCTGTTCATTCGCCCGCCGTACACGTTCAGGGTGGTGAACGCTTTGCTTACGAACTTCCATCTACCGAAAAGCACTTTACTCATGCTGGTCAGCGCCTTGGCTGGTCGAGAGTGCGTCCTGGCCGCGTACGCAGATGCCGTGCGGGAACGGTACAGGTTTTACAGTTACGGCGACTGTATGCTGTTGATTTGAGTTAACTTTTTGCCCTTTAAAGGTGGATCGGTCGCCCGTGATGTTTCAGGTGCATGGGACCACCGTTGAAGTCGTTCATGGTTTCCTTGCCGGTAATGAATAGAGGAGCCTTTCTCCTGCTCAGTTTCGGCAGGCTTTGAATACTGCGGGCCCAAGAAGATCCGCTGATTCATGCTTGTTGTAATTTTTTCCTGCCCCCACCCAAAACGACTAATCCCTAAAGTGCTTTATCGCGCGCCTTATTGGGCACCGAATGCCCATAGATGTTCCTTTGTTCGAACATAAACTTTATTTTCAATAAAGGCGGGAGATGCCGCCAAAAACTCGCCGAGTTCGAGTTTGCTCAAGACTTTGGGCGCATCTGTTGCCATAGGGTCCAGTTCTAAAATTGTTCCATTGCTGGCACCACAATAGATTCTTCCACCCGCTAAAGTCGGAGACGCATAATAATCTCCAGGTACTCCAAGCCGTTGCTTTTCGTACAGCAACTTGCCAGAGGCAGCCTCGTACATCGTTGCTAAGCCTCCGTCTTTGACGATGAATAGTTTGCCGTCTACAAAAAGCGGCGATGCCACATACGGCGCGCCCTTTTCGTTACTCCACAATACGTGCGTTTCGGTTATGTCGCCGCTTCCACCAGGTTTGATGGCAAGGACGATGTTTTTGCCCTTTTTCATCCATTCAAGTCCACCTTCCCATTCTTCACGCTCAATGTAGCCGTTCTTATTCTTGTCTTGGATTTTAAAGAAATCCCGAAGGCCACTGCCTTCTGTTTCGGCAAATGAGATCCGGCCATCGCCGTCTTTATCCAACCCTTTAAGGAGCCCATCAAAACTAGGCATAGGGTCCGCCGCGGTTCCTGGACTCCATGTAGCCACGTAAAGATTGCCATCGGAGCCTGCCGTCGGCGTCGTGCAGGGATAGGCAGCAAGCCCGCGTACCACCCAGCGTTCTTCTCCCGTTTTGAGATCGTACGCTTTCACTCGTGTATCGCCGAGAACGACGACGTTATTTTCCCATACCATTGGAGAACCAAAGCTCACCCTAAAATCTTTACGGGATTGCTTCCAGACTTCTTTACCGGTCGCCGCGTCGAATGCGTAAAGTCCGTTAGCTACCCCGTCTTCATCTCTTAGTAGATAGACCAATCCGTTATGTAAGATGGGCGAAGTGCCGGTGCCAAAGCCGTCTTTGGTTTGGATGATAGGCATTTTATTTTCCCACATTACCTTGCCGTCCAGATCGAATCCAATAAGGCCATGTGAACCAAAATAACTAATGACATGCTTGCCGTCCGTGACACATGAGGAAGCTGCCGGGCTCCCGAGCTTCTCAAAGTACGCCTCAACCTCCACGGGCGTAAACGCGTGTTTCCACGCGAGCGAGCCGTCGTTCCGATGCAGGGCAAGCGTGACTAATTTACCGTCAGTAAAACCAGTCACAAATACCAGATTACCCGCCACGACAGGAGAGGAAGAGCCCGCCGGTAATTCTGCTTTCCAGAGTAAGTTTTTCTCTTTATCCAGATTCTGCGGAGGTTGTTCTTTCTCTGCGAGCGACACGCCGCCGGGCCCTCGAAATTGAGGCCAAATGGGTGAAGACGCCTGAACGGAGAGGGCGCTCGAGAACAACATCAAAGTGAGGAAACGCAAAGTCATGGCAAGATGTTCAAAGGATAGAAGCGCCCATCTAACGCCGCAAGGTTTTGGCGCGATGATCCGTGAGCAGGGATTTCTGCAGTTTGCCTACGCCGCACGGTCGCAGGATGCGCTCACCCTAGCGCAACGGGGTTACTCCCATTTTCTCTGCGTGCTCGGTGCGGAGGGCAGCGACGAACACGGAGGTATGGGGGGCCTTGCCGAGGTAGAAAGGAAGATCGTCGGTGCCATTTTTCTCCTGACTAGACATGCGTCGAGCCACCTTTCGAAAGAGGGTGCCTTTAAGAGCGTCTAAAAAAAAGGTAATCGCACGCGGAGATGCGGAGAATGTGGAGCGTTTACAAAACTCAGTTTGACAGTTATTCCGTAACTCCTCCGCGCTCACTGCATCTCCGCGCGCCCCTTCTTTTTCGAGTTAATTTAGGCGTTCCCAGCAAGCTTCGGGCAACCCTGAAAGGCGTGATTCGCGCTGGCCGTGTTTGCTGCTGTTACTTCTTCCAGTTCCCCATGTCGTCCTCAGTGCCTGGAATGCGGTCTTTGCCTGCGGAAAAGAGGTCGTAGCCGTCCGCGTTATGCTTACCGGGCGCTGCGTACTGATACTCCATGCCCCAGGGATCCAAGGGCACTTCCTTCAGGAGCTGGCGCCAGGCGCGGGGAGCAGGTGCGGAGGAGGGCTGCTGGACGAGGGCTTTGAGGCCCTGTTCGGTGCTGGGAGGAAAGCCGTTCATGCTTTCATAAACCATCAACTGCGTTTGGATGGTTTGAAGGTCGCTCTTGATTTTGGTGTCTTTGGCCACACCAAGATTGTCTCCGAGGGTGTAGGCTGCCACACCTGCGAGCAGGCCGATGATCATCACGACCATCATGATTTCAATCAATGTGAAGCCAGAGCGACGGGAGAATTTGGATTTTTGCATGAGGGGCTAGCTGGGGTTTGGAGTGATAAGTCTAGGGGATAGGTGCGTTCTTTTACCGTTTGTACCGCAACTGAATCTCCACCCGGCGAACCTCTTCCGATTCGCCAGAAGCGGGTTGCAGAAACTCCAAGTGGTTGATTCCCTTGAGGAACTGTTCACCCGGGATGAATTGCTGTACGCGGATCCATCCACTGTAGCACAACGATGTCTCGGATGAGCCGGGAACGGGGCGAGCGCGCCAGGCCGGATCTGCGAGGTCAGGAAGCGTTAGGGAAGCCGCAGGCAATTCTGTCTCGTTAATGCGCAGCAGCGGAGGATTTTCGACAATACCATTGCGTAATTCAAAGGTCACTACAGCGCATTCAGGGCGCCGCGAAATGTCAAATTCGAGGGCCTCCGCTTTGTCTGAGAGCAGGGTGAAGGGACCGGCGTCGAGCAGAGCCTGGACGCGGTTCCAGAGGAGACGATCCTGGTCGGAAGCGGGCTGGGAGTTGGTAGCGTTACCGAAGGCATCCGCGACCGGTTCGGTTGTAAAATCTACGTTCTGAAGCACCTGAGCGAAGCGCATCGCCGAAGCAAAAAAGCTTTGGAGCCGTTCGCCATGGCGAGGTAGCTCAAGTTCTACATAGTCGGCTCCCTCGGTGGCGACGCGAAGAGTTTCAGTGAGTGGTTCGGTGGCGGAGCCAAAAGGTTCGGAGCGAAATACTTGTTGCCCTGTCTCGCTCCAAGCAGTGACTAGTGCCCTGCCTTGTCCGGGGGCGAGGCCAATGCGCAACTCGATAAAAGGAGCGAGCGCCTTCATTTTGCGCAAATCCAAGCGAATGACCGTGATCTGGAGCTGTTCCATGTCAGCCCGATAGTGGCGGACACTGACGCCCTGGAGCCACAGGGGCAACGTTGTTTGCATGCGTTCGGCCAGAAGACTAGTGGCATCGAAGCGGATGGCAAAGGGAGTCGGTTGCGGTTTGAACTGTGCCCATGCTTGGCTAGTCACAAGCGGAAGAACGCCCAGAGCAGCAGCCCAGGTTGAAATGGAACGGAAAAAGCGGGGGATCATTTTGCGAAGAAAGGGCTACATGCCGCCGGGACGCAGGCCTTTGGTCATGGAGAACACGGCGCTGAGGATGCCAAAAACGACAAAGCCAACCACCACCGCAATCCCTACCATTACTAACGGCGGAATGAGAGTGGAGATGAGTTTGACCTGCTTGTCTAACTCTCGATCGTAGACATCAGCTACGTTGTTGAGGGTTTCGCCCAGGCGCCCTGATTGTTCACCTACGGCGAGCATGTCTACGAAGAGTTCGGGGAAGAGCTTCTGTTGAGCCAGCGCGTTGGAAAGAGCGACGCCATCAACGATGGAGCGCTGCACAAGCTTCATGCGTTCAAGAACATAAGCATTCCCAGCGATGTCCTGGATAAGCTCTAGCGCGCGCACAAGAGTCACGCCATTGAGAATAAGCGTCCCGAGGGTGCGTCCGAATTGAGCGTAGTACCTGTGCCTGAGTACGCTCCCGTAGCCGGGGATGCGCCACTGGAGTGCGTCCCACTGTTTGCGCCCGGCGGGTGTGGCAGTCCAAGAGCGCATAAGCATGACGAGGCCAGTGACCCCAAGAGCAGCTGCCCACCACCAGTCCACAATCGCGCCGTGCACGCCCATGAGAATGCGTGTGGGCAGGGGGAGTTCCTGGTTTGTGTCCGTGAAGAACTTCATGAGTTTGGGTACCATGAAGGTCATGAAAAAAATCACCATCACAATCCCAACGACCACCAAAACAGCAGGATACACGAGTGCTTGCTGCACGCGATCCCTCAGGTTCTTGACGTCAGCAAGGTAGGTGACAAGGCGTTTGAGGATGTCGCCTAAGGTGCCGGAGGCTTCACCAGCCGCGACCATGTTGATGTACAGGGGCTCGAAAATGCGCGGGTAATCCTTGAGCGCCTGCGAAAGACTGCGTCCTTCCACAAGGGCTTGATGTAGCCCTTTCGCCAGACCGTGCAGCTTCGGATGTTTCATCCGGCGGACGAGGATTTGGAGCGCTTCGTCCAGCGTCATGCCCGCGTTCAGGAGGAGCGCAAGCTGTTCGGTGAAAAGATGTTGTTGATCGTGTGAAAGTGTTTGGACAAGAGGTCCTGCCTGCGGTCCAAGTGCCGAGGGATTCTGAATTTGGGTCCCCGCCACCGCCTCTCCAGCGGGCTTGATGCGGATCGGGAAGCCTTTGGTTTTTTCGACCTCGCGGATGGCTGAACCACGATCTGGACAGTCGAGAACGCCCTCCACTAGATCACCTTTTGAGGTGCGGGCAACGTAGTGGAATTGTGGCATTTGGGAGCTGAACCAAGTTGGGAGGCGCGGGGCAGGGGGCGATTAGCGGCGGCCTTCGTCGAGATCTATGAAGTCGAAAAAGGTATGAATTTCCGTGCGGTCTTGGAACCCGGCTTCGTGGAGGCGTTCAGCGAGACGAGCGGAGCCGGCGTCGTTCCAGCCGCGTTTGCGCATGAACTCGTTCCAGACTTCAATTTCTTCGCTCGAAGGCTGTTTGCCATGTTCAAAGCACCACGCGAGGATTTCCTCGTCTGAGCCACCTTCCAGAACCCGGGCGACAAGGGCTTCATAGGTGACGTGGAGGAAATGCACGCAGCGAAGATCAAAGCCCTCTCCAAGATTGGCGACATAATCTTGCGGGAGAGCGGCTTGAGCATGGAGCCGGATCTTGTCGAGCATGCGGGGAAAGTGGACAATGTCGCCAGTGGTGGCATGGGGACTCCGGAGATTGAGTGCGTGCATGAAGCGGGAAGTTAAAGGGTCACGAGTGCGGGCGCAAGTGCGCGGGAGGCAATGGAAGGTGTCATTCGCTGGGGCTTTTTGCGTTTCCCTTGACGCCCTTTGATCTTCACTCCCTTCAAAAATGCGAACACCTGCCACACCGTCGCAAAGAAAAGGGGCTCCGGATTTCACCAGAGCCCCGCCTCTCAGTCCATGCCGAGTCTACTTCGCGTAGCCGGTCCTGGCGGTGCCGTCTGGGTTAATGTGGTCAGTTGCCCACAACACGCCGCGTGTCACAAATTCTAGGTAGCGTTCGTCGCCGACCGTGTCGTTATTGTGCCCGATCGTGGTGCTGAATACGCGGGTCTTGCCCTTGTAAAGGTTTGTCCAAGCGGTAACCCACTCCACGTCCTTCTCTGTGCCGTCCTTGTTCTTGACGGTTTGCTTGCCACGGGCGATGGCCTTGGCGGTGTCGAACACTTTCACGTTGTTGTAGAGCTCTTCCTTGGAGGTAGTCCAGTCAGGGAGATTCTTGGAGAGCGCGTCCTCCTTGTTTAGGTGGGTAATGCTGATGGGTTCCTGCGGACCGTGACCGCTCGACTGCAAGCCTAAGTACTCAAACCACAGACCGTGAGGCGTGTCAGCCATGGCGGGTTCGCCAGCGTTGCCTATGCGGTAGCAGTGCATGGCGCAGTGCAAGTTCACCCCTGGGATACCGTCCAAATGGGGCTTCAGGACCCCCTGAATCACCGCTTCGTCGCTGACGCCAGCGGCGCACTCATCGTGGATCACCAAATCAAAACCTTTCGCGTACTCAGGATTGCCGAGGATCGCCAAGGGAGGCTTGGTGCTCTTGTCGTCGGTGTGCACCTGGACCACTTCGGCGTTGAGTCGTTTTTCAATGCCCTCTTTGAGGATGTCCTTTTGCTTGGCGTAATCATGGCAGCAGCCGCCAGTGATGAGCAAAATGCGGATCGGCTTGGGGGCCTGCGCCTGGGCGCTTGCGGCAAATAGTCCGAGGGTGAGAACGAGGGAGGGAAGAATTTTCATGATTAAATCGCGATGAGACACGCTGGGTGTACCCCGTATCAAGCAGCGATCCCGTGAACTTCTTAGGCCTGATGAAACACACCAACAAATGCTCCCCCAACGGCCAGAGTTGCTCCCCACTTCAACTCTCGCCTCGACACGCCGCACTCTGACGGCTTCGATCCAAACCTCATGAGCACGCTTTGGGACCGATTTCAACAGTATCATCTTGCGCATCCTTCACTGAGCATCTCGCTCGACATCTCGCGGATGGGGTTCACCCCCGATTTCCTCGCTCGCATGGATGCTCCCGCTAAACACGCGCTCCAGGCCATGCACGCCCTGGAGTCCGGTGCGGAAGCTAATCCCGACGAACACCGGATGGTCGGTCATTACTGGTTGCGCAACCCGGAGCTCGCTCCCACAAAGGAACTTTCGGAAGTCATCAGCAAAACCCTTTCAAACATTCGTACTTTCGCCGAGCGGGTGCACGCCTGCGACGAGTTCACCGATGTGCTCGTCATTGGCATCGGTGGCTCGGCTTTGGGCCCCCAATTCATCTCGGATGCCCTCGGAGCTCATGAAAACCCGATTAGGCTCCATTTCCTCGATAACACCGATCCAGAGGGCATGGATCGTGTGCTGGATTCGCTCGCTGGCCGTTTCGAGCACACGCTGACGGTGGTGATTTCCAAATCGGGCGGGACCAAGGAAACGCGTAATGGGATGCTTGAAGCGCAGCGCCGGTACGAAGCCGCAGGCGTTGCATTTGCGCCGCGTGCCGTGGCTGTCACAGGAGAGGGTAGTGAGCTCTACCAGGTCGCCGACAGCAACCGCTGGTTCATCATCTTTCCGATGTGGGACTGGGTGGGCGGGCGAACTTCCGTGATGAGCGCAGTGGGGCTCGTGCCGCTGATGCTTCAAGGCATTCCCATGGAAAGACTTCTCGCAGGAGCTGCGACCATGGACGCCTGGACTCGCGAGGCTGAGCCGCTTAAAAATCCGGCGATGCTTCTAGCTCTGATGTGGCATTACGCGGGTAACGGCAAGGGCGAGAAGGACATGGTTGTTCTACCTTACAAAGACCGTTTGGTTCTGTTTTCCAAGTACCTCCAGCAGCTTGTGATGGAATCCCTGGGAAAACGCCACGATCTGGACGGAAAGGAAGTGCATCAGGGTATCGCTGTGTACGGCAATAAGGGTTCCACCGACCAGCACGCCTACGTCCAACAATTGCGCGATGGCGTGCATAATTTCTTTGTGACCTTCATCGAGGTGCGTAAAGACCGGGCGGCTCAGGAGTTTGAAGTCGAACCCGGCACCACGAGTGGCGATTATCTCCAGGGTTTCCTGCGTGGTACTCGTACCGCCTTGTTTGAGAGCGGTCGCGAGTCCGTGACGGTGAGCTTGCCCGACGTGAGCCCTGAGAGCGTGGGCGCATTGATTGCGCTTTATGAGCGCGCGGTGGGTTTTTACGGAACGCTAGTGAACATCAACGCGTATCATCAGCCTGGCGTTGAGGCGGGTAAGAAAGCGGCGTCGGCTGTGCTCGCCTTGCAGCATTCAGTCTGGAAGGCCCTTGGTGCCGAGCCGCACACGGCGTCTGAAATTGCGGCCGAGCTCGGTGCAGATGCAGAAGCGGTCTACCATGTGCTCCAACACTTGGCCGCGAACCGGTCGCAGCTGCACCTGACGGCGGGGGACGGCCCCGGAAGCGATCGCTTCAGCCTGAAGGCATGAGCCTAGAAAAGGGCCATTCTGCGCCGGGGACAGTCCCCGGCGTTGAGTCGGGCGCGGAGGGCGTTTCGGTGGAGAGTTTGGAGGCGTT
>CAIWVL010000252.1 GCA_903916085.1 uncultured Spartobacteria bacterium | reverse complement strand
CGAAGGGGGCGCAGAAATCAGGTTGCGTACAAAGGCCGGTGCCCCAGACCCCGAGGCACCAAAGAGCTCTGCGGTAAGCCCTGCGGTCCCTAATTGACGCAAAAAATTACGGCGCGAGGTGAGTGTTTTCATGGGCTGGAGCGAGCGAAAATGCACCGTAAACTTATCACATGTGAGAAAACCGCGCCTCCGCAATTTCGCGTTGTTTTGCGCTCCCTAAGAAATGCTTCGGTGCCGGGTCGTCTTCACGTTATGCCTCCCCGATTTACAAGCTCCGCCCCGCTTTTTGCTCTGGGTGGACTCTGCGTTCTGGCGGCGGCTCCACTGGCCCAGAGTGCTCCCGCTGCCCCGGCTCCGGCCGAGGCTGACGCCCTGCCCTTGCTGCGCGAATACTGTTTTGACTGTCATGGCGACGGCTCCAAAAAAGGGGGCGTGGCTCTGGATCGACCCGTCGCAGATGCTGCCGGTCAACGTGATATGTGGTTTTCGGTCTGGCGTAACCTAGACGCCGGCTTGATGCCGCCCTCGGATAAGCCTCGGCCGACCTCTGAGGAACAGGCGCGCCTCCGGCTCTGGGTGGAACGAAGCGCGCTGCACTTGGATCCCGCCAAGCCTGACCCTGGTCGTGTCACGCTCCGCCGTCTGAATCGGGAGGAATACCGCAACACCATTCGAGACCTCACCGGCGTGGATTACGCCGTGCAGGACAACTTCCCCGCCGACGACACGGGTTACGGCTTCGATACCATCGGTGAAGTGCTCAATTTATCGCCTCTCCTGCTCGAAAAATACCTCGGAGCTGCCCAAGAGATCGTTGCGAATGCTCTCAGCTCAAACAGCTTTGTTTCCGGGCAGCTCTTTCCTCAAGGCCCACCTCCGCCTTCCCCCGAGGCCCGTAGGGCATATGCTCGCGGAATCATCCGCCCCTTCGCGAACCGCGCCTTCAGGCGTCCCGTTGATTCGGTGACCCTCGAAAAGCTAACGGACATTGCTTCCGCGGAGCCCAACTTTGAAGTCGGCATTCTCCAAGCCTTCTCCGCCGTGCTGGCCGCACCCCGCTTTTTGTTTCGGTCGGAAATTCAGTCCGCTGCGGACAAGACGGGCTTCAGTGTGCCCGTGGACGAGTACGCATTAGCCTCACGGTTGTCTTATTTTTTGTGGAGTACCATGCCGGATGAGGAGCTGTTGGGGCTGGCTGCCCGTGGTGAGCTGCGCGCTAAACTGACAGCACAGGTGGACCGCATGCTGCGCGATGCAAAGTGCGATAGATTCGTGCAAAACTTTGTAGGGCAATGGCTTCAGACACGCGATACAACGAGCGTGCCCATTCAACCTCGCGTCATTTTGAATGTCAAAAAGAACGATGAGGCTGAGAAGTTTTTCTCTCCCAAAGTTCGGGAATCCATGCGCCGCGAAACCGAGGCTCTATTTCAGTACGTTCTGCGCCAGAATCTTCCTGCCGAAGAGTTGCTCTCGGCCAAGTATACTTTTGTGAATAAGGCGCTGGCAGAGTTTTACGGTCTGCCTCCCGTTAAAGGCCCGGAGATGCAAAAAGTCCCACTGCCGCCTCAACTTCACAGGCAAGGGCTCTTGAGCCATGGTAGTTTCTTAGTCGTGACGTCGAACCCTACGCGGACCTCGCCCGTCAAACGGGGGTTGTTTGTGCTCGATAACCTTCTCGGAACGCCTGCACCACCGCCCCCTCCAAACATCCCTCCCCTAGAATCTGCTCAGCACGGCAAAAGTATGAGCATGAGGGAGTTAATGGCTTTGCATCGGAGCGAGCCTCTGTGCGCTTCGTGCCATGCCCGGATGGATCCTTTGGGGTTAGCCCTCGAAAACTTTAATGCCCTAGGGATGTACCGCGAAAAGGTCGGGAATACGCCCATCGACGCTGCCGGGCAGCTGATTACCGGTGAGAAGTTCAATAACCTGGAAGAGCTCATCGGGATTCTGACCACCTCCCGTAAGCACGACTTTTATCGTTGTTTAGCGGAAAAAATGCTCACCTACGCCACCGGTCGTGGTATGGAGGCCTCCGACATCCCAAACATCACCCGCATACTGGAACGCTTGGAAGCAGCCCAAGGACGGCTCAGCGCACTGGTCCTCGCCGTAGTCGAGAGCGCCCCGTTCCAGCGCACTCGCGGCCAGGACGCCGTTGTCGCAGAGAACTAAATCCCGTTCATTTGTCCAAAAATACGAGTGGCTCCTGAAAAGAAACGAGCCTTCTTGATCCACTACCGCGCTTTTCCTTTCGCCCAGTCCCCCAGTCTTTTGTGCCCATGAAATCCTCGTCTTTTTCTCGCCGCTCCTTCTTGCAAAGTGCTGGTTTTCTATTGGGTTTGCCGATGTTTGAATCGTTCCTGCGGGGCGCTAGCCTTGGTGCCAACGTGCGTGGTCCGGGATGGACTGCCTCGGGTGATCCGCTGCGACTGGCCTTTTTGTACGTGCCAAATGGCGTCATCGGGGCGCGTTGGACGCCTACGGGAGTCGGACGCGACTTTCAACTCAACGATACCATGCAGCCCCTCGCTCCTTTTCAAAAGGATTTGCAGGTGATCTCAGGCTTGGAACATCAAAACGGCACTGCCGGAGGCGATGGCGGCGGCGACCATGCCCGCGCCACGGCCACGATTCTCACGGGTGCGCGCCCCAAAAAGACCGCTGGCACGAACATTCGGGCCGGGATTTCAGTGGATCAAATCGCTGCACGTCAGATGGAGGGCCGAACGCGCTTTTCATCCTTGGAATTATCCTGTGACGGTCTCCGGCAATCTGGGGGATGCGATTCAGGGTATTCGTGCGCTTATCAGTTCAATTTATCCTGGCGTTCGGCCACTCAACCCGTTGCCCCAGAATCTAATCCGCGAATGATCTTTGATCGTCTTTTTGGCAAGGGTGCCGTGAGCGGTGGGGCCGGGGCGGTGGAGCGCGAGAAAGCGCGGCAGCATTCCTTGCTGGATTTCCTGATGCAAGATGCCGCCAGTCTTCAGGCGCAGCTAGGCAAAAACGATCAGCGGAAATTAGACGAATACCTGACTGGCGTGCGTGAAATCGAACGACGCATCCAACAAGCGGAAAAGTTCCCCCTGCCTCAAGCCCCGCAGACTGGGGTGCCGACCGGGATTCCTGCGAGTTACGCCGAGCACATCAAACTCATGTTCGACATGCTGGCCCTCGCCTTCCAGACCGACTCCACTCGCGTTGCGACCTTCCTCCTGGCGCATGACGGCAGTAACCGCAACTTTAGCGATATCGGTATTTCCTCAGGACACCATGAGCTGTCGCATCATCAGGAAGACCAAGCTAAGATTGAGCAGATCACGCGGATTGATCGTTTTTATACAGAGCAATTCAGCTATTTTCTGGCGCGTTTGCGGGACACCAAGGAAGCCAGTGGCAAGTCGATTCTCGAAAACTCGATGATCGTCTATTGCAGCGGTCTATCGGATGCAAACCATCACTCGCATACCAATTTACCCGTCATCGTGGCGGGGCAGGGCGGGGGAGCGTTACAGCCCGGACAGCACCTGGCATGTTCAACGCCGTTGCCGATGACCAACTTGTACATGAGTCTCCTCGATCGTATGGGCGTTGTTACCGATCGCGTGGGTGATTCCACTGGGCTGCTACGGGGCGTGTAGCTTGGAGACCGAGGCTCTTGAGCGGAACGCCTTGTAGGCAGTACGGCGAGAAATGGCCCCCCTCTACTCCCTTGTACTAGTGAAAAATCACCGTTCCTGCGGAATCAGAGAGGTGTAGATGAGGCGATGGTCGCTGGCCTTGCGCCAATGTGGCGAATTGCTCACGCGCGCTTTGCCGGGCACGAGCTCAGGCCTCAACCCTCGATTCACCAGGAGATAATCTATCCTGGAGTAAACATCGCTAAAATTGCGGTAGTGCGTCCACCGGTCGCCGTTTGGGTCTTCAGCGGGGAGATCTGTAAGGCTGTTCAGACTGCCTCGGGGCCCTAGTACATCCCGGACGGCTACTTCCTCTTTCGTATCGTTGAAATCACCGTACACCAGCAGGTTTACCTCAGGGTTTTCCTGTAAAATGTTCTCAATGTGTCGCCTCAAAAGTTGGGCTTCCATCCGACGCAAAAGCATCTCGCCCGCTGGAACAGGGAGTTTGCTCTTCAGATGTACACCAACCAGTCGAAGTGCATACGTCGGAGTGATTTGAACAGTCACATCCAAGAAACCGCGTCTTACCAATTCAGGCGCCCCGTTGAGTTCATACTCCACTTTAACGGCGGATTGCCTTCGAACCACAGGGAACCGGCTCAGCAGCGCCACATGGCGGTCAGGATCCGGGCCGTTCACAAACTCCGAGTAAGTAAGATCTGTTCCTCGTAGTTTTAAGCGTTCACGCAAATCAGCGAGCGCCTCGGGTGAGCCCATTTCGCATACCCCCAAGATGTCGGGCCGAATCTCAGCTGCAACATCGGCGACTGCCTCACGGGCGGCAACGGTTTTGGGGCGGG
Source organism: uncultured Spartobacteria bacterium (assembly GCA_903916085.1). GTDB lineage: Bacteria > Verrucomicrobiota > Verrucomicrobiia > Chthoniobacterales > Chthoniobacteraceae > Chth-196. The sequence continues at coordinate 6,291 of CAIWVL010000252.1, read as the reverse complement.
TCCGGTCGGAGTCTTTGAGGAGATAATTTTCGACGTTATAGGAGGCGACGATGACTTCCGGCGGCAAGGGTTGAGCGGAGCCGGGGAGAGGCCCCCCAAGGACAAGCAGTGTCCAGAGCAGACTAAAAAAAAGCCCGCCCTTAGGGGCGGGATTTATTTTAGCAAAATGAACCATGCATTCCTCCGCGTTTCCACGGCAGAACTCACGTGGGTGAGGCGTGAGTTACACGTGAGTTTGTGCTGTCGGCACAGGCGACGGGGCACCTGGAGGCATGACTGCGGGTGTGGCAACGCCTGGGACTCCAACCGCACCCGAGGTGGCCGTAACGCCTGCGGTTGCTGGTGCGCCTGCGGTTGCTGGTGCGCCTGCGGTTGCTGGTGCGCCTGCGGTTGCTGGTGCGCCTGCGGCTATGGGCGTAGTTTGGGGTACCGTAGCGTGAGCCGCGTGAGCGGGGTCGTAAGGTGCTGTTGCAGGGGGCACAACCATCGCGGGCGGCTGAACTGCAACTGGGGCAGGTTGAGTCTGTGGCTGGGTCAGCGCCGCATGTTCCACGGGAGGGTGATAAGCGGGTGTCTCAACATGCGCCGCACGGTTGAACTCCGAGCTCACATCTTCCTTGGCCTTGCTGAACTCACGCACCGCTTGGCCCATGCCCTTCGCGAGTTCTGGCAACTTCTTTGCGCCAAACATAATGAGCACGATTAGAAAAATAACCAACATATCAGGACCGGCAAGGTTAGGTAAAAGGGCGAGGGAGTTCATAGGTTGCTTACGTTTAAGTTAGCACTGCTCTGCGGGGGTTGCAATGGACGATCCCGAAGCCGCCCCAGCATTAGGCTTCTTCTTTGCCACGCTTTCTGACGCCCACAAAATGCCAGTCGCTTTGTCCCGCGTCTCCTGCCACTCCGCTTTCGGTATGGAATCCGCTACAACTCCCGCTCCCACATGGAAATGCGCCTGTCCCCCTTCCACGACGACCGTGCGGATCAGAATGTTAAATACACTCTCGCCGTTTGCTCCAAACCACCCCAGCGCTCCCGTGTACAACCCACGGTCCTGCCCTTCCAACTCTTTGATAATTTCTCGCGCCCGACGTTTTGGCGCGCCGGTGATGGAGCCGCCCGGAAAACACTCCCTGAGAGCGCTCACGACGTCCACGTCCTCTCGCATCCGGCCCTCCACAGTGGATACCAAGTGAAACACCTGTTCATGCCGTTCTAGCTTCAGTAGCTCGCTGACTCGGACGCTGCCCCATTCGCAAAACTGCCCCAGATCGTTCCGCTCCAAATCCGTGATCATCACGAGCTCGGCAATTTCCTTGGGAGAAGTTAGTAATTCCCGGGCGTTTTGCTCATCTGCACTAATTTCTGAATGACGGGGACGCGTGCCTTTGATGGGGCGCGTCTGCACGTTGCGGCCGGAGAATTTAAGGAAAAGCTCTGGGGAAGTGCTTAAGATGGAGCGCTTGGGTTGTTGAACAAAGGCACCATAGGGGGCGGGGGAGCAGCGCCGGAGCGCCTCATAAAACGCCCAGGTCTCACCCCCGGGCCACGCTGCCTCAAATGGGTAGCTCAGGTTCACCTGATAAATATCTCCGGAACTGATGTAAGCTTGAGCACGACGGACTCTTGCGCAAAACGCTTCTCCCTCAAGAACGGGCCTGAAGCGCAGGGCACCATTGAGCCGCGCAACGGGAGGCGCACCCGCCAGAAGGCTTTGCCACCAGTTGCTACTCGCGTACCAGGCCCCCTCTCGATGCCGATACACCAGCACATGGCGGTAAAGCCCGAAGCAATAGCAGCCGTCATAACCGATCGCTCCCCCCAGGATCGGGCCAGTTACACCGTCGCCCAAGGGGGCGGCTTCCTTCGAAAGCTGGCTCACGGTTCGCCGGAGACGTTCGAAGTCAGCTGGCGCAAACAAATCCCCCTCCAGCCAGCACTCCGGCTCTATCGCCAGCATAGACATCGGTTCCGACGCTCCCATGTCTCGCGCCGAATCAAAAAACGCAAAACCCTCCCGCAAACGGGCTCTTGCTGCCAGCTCCACTGGCGCAAACTCCGCCAGTTCGGCGACAGGGTTAAAATGAGGCTGCATCGGCTTGTACTCTCCACCAACGCACACGAGGAAGCGCACCCTTTTCAAACGCTTTTTTCAAGGTACCCTTCACCACACTCACTTTCCATGAAGTCGATCCGCCCCTTGCCTCTGATGGCGACCGTTCTCGCCAGCCTCGTGCTGCCGCTGCACAGCCAGACTGCCCCCTCGGCGCAACCGCCCGCTCCCGGGTCCTTACTCCTGTTTGGCCAGCCAGCCCCTTCCACTCTCTCGCTGGAAACGGGTGCCGAGGCCGCTTCTGCGGATGCGCCCAGATCCAAAACCGCAGCCACTTTCGTCCAGCCTCCGGATCCTTCCACCATTCCGGCCCCTTTGCCTCTGCCGCCCGAGCCCGCCAATAACGCCCTCGACATGCTGCCTGGCTTTTCTCCTTTGCCCACGGGGGCAGATCTCCCTGAGTTTACGATCCGCCGTCGGGAAAACCCCTCGTTGGTTCCGGATGGCCCTAATCCTACGGAGGCCGCCGCGCTCGCGCTCAATCAGCGGTACCATTTTCAAAATGCCCGGGCCCGGGCTCTGCTCGATCCCGAAGTGCAAGAGGCTCTTGCGCTTGCCCAGAAAGCCCCGACTGACCGCTCTCTTCGGGACGCAATGCGCCTTCACTACAAACTCCTCTTTGCCAAAATGCGCCGCTTGGACAGTTCCCTTGAATCCCTCATCGCCGAGCGAGAAAAAGAGGCTCTCGCGCCACTGCAAGAAAGGTTTCCGCGCACGGATGCCGCGCCTGCAAAGGCGGGGGCACATCAGGAAATAAGGAAATAGAGAAGAAGAGGAAAAAAGGAAAAATCGATTTACAATGAAAGTCCTGATCCTTGGCGGCGGTGGCCGCGAACACGCCCTCGCTTGGAAACTGCGTCAATCGCCTCGTGTGACTGAAGTTTTCTGTGCGCCCGGTAACGGTGGCATAAGTCAGGTTGTGACCTGTATTCCTATTGCGCTTAGGGAAATAGACCGGCTGATCGCTTTTGCGAAGGAACACGAAATAGGTCTCACCGTGGTTGGCCCCGATGACGCTCTCGCCGCAGGTATGGTGGATCGCTTTGTGGCCGCAGGTCTGCGCATCTTCGGTCCGACGCAGGCTGCCGCACGGTTGGAATCTTCTAAGGTGTTTGCCAAGGAGTTTATGCAGCGCCATGGCATCCCCACAGCGCGTTCCGGCCATTTTACGAATAGCTCGGAAGCGCGTGCTTTTGCGGCGGGAATGGGGTTGCCCGTGGTCATCAAGGCGGATGGCCTCGCGTTGGGCAAAGGTGTGATTATTGCCGAGACGCGCGCGGAGGCCGAGGAAGCCATTCGTCAGATCATGGATGAACGCAAGTTCGGCGATGCCGGACGTGCGGTAGTGATTGAGGAGTTTTTGGAGGGGCCAGAATGTTCTATTCATGCACTGGTGGATGGGACGAGCGCCCTACTTTTTCCAAGCGCCCAAGATCATAAGCGCGCGTTGGACAATGATCAGGGATTAAATACCGGCGGCATGGGTACTTACAGTCCTGCGCCCCAGCTTACCGCCGAGCTCGAAGCTTTTGTGCGGACGGAAGTTCTGGACCGCTTTCTCGCTGGAATCAAGGCCGAGGGACTAGCCTACAGCGGGATGCTTTTCCCTGGGTTAATACTTACGAAAACGGGGCCTAAAGTGCTCGAATTCAACTGTCGCTTTGGTGATCCCGAAACCCAAGTGCTTCTGGCCCGGTTGGAAGATGATCTGCTGGAACTTTTGGAGGCCACGATTGATGGCACGCTTGCCCGGCAAAGCCCGCGTTGGAAGGCCGGATCAGCCGTGTGTGTTATCGCTGCATCTGGCGGATATCCAGAGGCTTACGAAGCAGATAAGTTGATTTCTGGCCTGGATCGGGCAAGCGAAGACTCCGTAGTTTTCCATGCAGGCACACGTCTGGCTGTCGATGGAGTGCACACCGCAGGCGGACGCGTACTCGGGGTCACCGCCACGGGTGCGACGCTCGGCGAAGCCCGAGATCAAGCTTACAAAGCCCTGCGCGAAATTCACTTCGAAGGCATGCATTTCCGCCGGGACATTGCCGTTAAGGGGCTTGCCTGCTGAGTCTTGTTCGCACCTCGGTTCACCCCACCTCATGGACTCCTTCTGCCGCGTTCCCCTGCTCGCAGTTCTTTTTTTTGCAGCGCTCTCGCAAGGGCGCGCAGCGGAGGCATTAACCGAAGATGAGGTAGACCGCGCACTGGATGCTATTTGGCTTAAGTCGCCCACCCCTGAACAGCGCTCGCCTGCTTCTGCCAAAAGTGCGGCACTGGAAGCCTATCTCGCCAGGCTTGGCCCCGGCACTGGTATCCTCACGGAACCGCCCATGCCGTTGACGGAAGCGGAGTTTCCTCCCTTACGCTTTCATTCGGAAGTGCTTGCAGGGAACACGGGTTATATCCGGATGGGCGCCTTCACGCCTGAACTCCCTAGCCGTATCGAACCGGTGTTGCGCGACTTTGTGCAAATGGGGGCGCGTAACTTGATCTTGGATTTGCGAGCGACTCCGGCGCAAGGCTCTCTGGCGCTCGCCGCCGACGTAGCCTCGTGTTTTGTCTCGCAAGGCGTTCCTCTGTTTGCAGTGCGTAGCGGTGGCCAACCCGAGGTGCCGCTGCTAACACGCAGGCCGCCCACGGGGCGGTTCCGGTTACTGGTGCTCACGGGCATTCGGACCGCAGGACCTGTGGAGGCTCTTGGCGCTGCCTTAAAGGTGCATGCCAACGCCACTCTGATCGGCTCTCCCACCCAGGGTCAAGCTGCTGATTTTGAGATGATTCCCCTTGGTTCAAAACGATTCTTGCGACTGCCCGTGCGCGAAGCCGTGCTACCCACTGCTCCCGACCTTTTCCCCAAGGGTTTGCGTCCCGATATTCTGTCCCGCGTCTCTCCGGATGCCACCGATGCCGCTCTCCAGCGCGCTGCTCAAGAAGGCAAAGTCGCTTCACTCTTAGTTGAAACTGAGCGGCCCCGTCTGAACGAGGCGGCTCTTGTGGCGGGAGAAAATCCGGAAACTGAGGCGTGGATTCAGGCGCAACTGCGCCGGGGCCAGCCCAAGCCTGCACCCATGCCCAAGGATTTCACCCTGCGCATGGCGTTGGATTTCTTGTGTGCTTGGGAATCTTTGTACGACCAGACCCAGGTGTTGCCCTGAGATGAGCTAGCGTGATGCAGCGTCACAGACGTTTTCTGACTGTAAGAAAGGCCGCTATCCCGGCACCTAAGGCGATCACCACGAGGTGCCAGCGAATGTCTGGGGCTTCGGTAGTGAGTGGTTTGTCCTTGGAAGCAGGCGTTTCCGGCGGAGTGGGGTGCGTGGGGTGGTCTTGAGGTGGGGGCGATGTTTCGGCGGGCGCTTGCTGAGGAGGTATGGGAGGCGTTTCCACGCCGTCGAGCTTTGCGAGGGCGATTTGTGGGGTAAACGCCGTGTTTCGGCTCACCCGTTCCGCGTCCTCAGTCCGCATGAAATAGCCGTGTGCGTTGACTTTCCAGTCATCAAGAGTGATCCAGGGTGCGTTCGGATTTGTTAGATAATCGGCAAGTAAAACGGATTCAAACTCCGGAAGTTTTGGGACGGGTGATGGGCGTAGTTTCTCGGCTTCCGCATCGAGAATGTTTACCGACGATTGAATGACGTTTGGGTAGTGAAATTCAAATCCGTACAATGGATATTTCCAGTCCTCTGGCGCCAGGTTCATCTGGTCTTCTTTCGACGCAGGCGCAAGAGATACGACGCGAGTGCGGTCATGTGTTTTATCAATCCAAATTTCTCCTGAGAAAAAGCAAACAATTTGATTATACGGCTGAAGTTGTCCGTCATTGGAAATTCGAAACACTTTCCAGTAGTGTTGATGTCCAAACGTGGATAAAGTTGATGTCAGGAACAATTCTGGATTGCCGTCTCCATCCACATCCATGAATTGCCGTATGAGATATCCTCCATTACCAGTGGCCTCCCACTCCAAAGAGTTACCCTGCTTATCAACTTCAGTAGCGAGTATAGGATGGAGGTAATCGCGAATCGGTTTGGGTATGGTGTCTACAGCTTTGCCTTCTGCTACTCCGATGTAAAGGAGCGCTGTTAAAATAAAATTTTTTATTCTACTTGTTCGCATACACGACGTACGTAATTGAATGGTTGAATGTCGGGGTAATTGTTTGGTGCATTGTACCTACT
>CAIWVL010000251.1 GCA_903916085.1 uncultured Spartobacteria bacterium | reverse complement strand
CTTTTGGCTGTTTTTTTCCTCTCATTGGTCCGCCTCCTTTTCAATCATCATTCAAGAACCAAGCAAAAACAGTTGAAAATAATGATGTTGTAACCTAATCCCATCGCACAAATTCAAAATAGCCCACCAGTTTATACTCTAGCTTCAGGGCAAAGTTCCGGTACTTTTTCTTGGTTGAAAGGAACTCATTTTGTGGATTGCCCTCCATCGAGCCGCCAACAATCAGCCCGTCTGTAACGCGCCAGACCTTCATGTCGCCTTCCCAGCCTTCAAGAGACTTGCCGTTAAAAAGCGAACTGGAAGCCGCCTGCGCAAAGGAGATGAGGCTGGCGACGGTAGCGAAGGCGGTGAGGTAGGGTTTCACTGGGGTTTCAGCAAGAATGGAGAGGGACAAGGCTGGGAGCCTAAAGTAAGAGCTGAAGTCAGGAGTTCGACTTAGACACAAAACGAGCGAAACCTTTAGACTTCCTGACTCGGTTCAGTGACCGTCAGTCGCGGTTTCCAGAGGCCACGCGCCCATTCAAACGCTAAGTAAATCACTGGCGTTGTGTACAAGGTGACCACTTGCGAAAGCGCCAGACCGCCAACTAGGGCGATCCCCAGCGGGCGCCTCAGTTCCGATCCAACCCCGCTTGCAAACGCGAGCGGCAGACTTCCGAACAACGCCGCCAGCGTTGTCATCGTGATCGGTCTAAACCGCGAGAGGCACGCCTCAAAAATGGCCTCTCTTGGCACAATTCCCCTCTCCCGGACGGCTTCCACCGCAAAGTCCACCATCAAAATCCCGTTCTTTTTAACGATCCCCATCAGCAGGATGATTCCGATAAAGGACACCATCGAAAGCTCGTTACCGCTGAACAAAAGCGCCAGCAACGCACCCAGTCCGGCTGAGGGTAAGGTGGAGAGGATGGTCAGGGGATGGATCAGGCTTTCGTACAGAATCCCTAGGACTAGATAAACCACCAGCAACGCCCAAAGCGTCAACCTCGGCAACGTCGCAAGCGACGCCTGAAACACTTGGGCCGTTCCCTGAAAACTCCCCCGGATGCTCTCCGGCAGTCGCATGCCCTCGACCGTCTCCTGGACAAGCTCGGTGGCGGTTCCCAAGGATGCACCCGGTGCCAAGTTGAAGGACACGGTCACGGCGGGGAATTGCCCCTGATGATTGACTGAAAGCAGGGTGTTGCCCCTCTCAAATCGAGCAATGCTTCCGAGCGGCACCAGTTTGCCCGACTGCGAGCGCAAGTAAATGGACTGAAGCGAAGCCGGATCCGCAGTGGAGTCGGCATCTAACTCAAGGACTACCTTATTCTGATTGTAGCGCTTGTACATTGTGGCGACTTGGCGCTGGCCGAAGGCGTCGTAAAGGGCGGCGTCTACCTCTGCCATGGACACGCCCAGGCTCGCAGCCGTGTCGCGGTTCACGCGGATGCTCATGCGCAAGCCGCCGGTTTGCTGATCGCTTGTGACATCGCGTAGTTCGGGAAGGGCCCGCAGAGCCGCCAGCACTTTGGGAGCAGCAGCGTTGAGTTCCTCTAAATCAGGAGATTGTAGAGTGTACTGATACTGTGCTTTGGACTGACGCCCTCCCACGCGGATGTCCTGCATAGCCTGCATGAACACCCGGGCTCCTTCGAGTTGGCCTGTTTTTTTGCGTAACCGTGCGATGACTTCTTCGGCGCTGGCCCTGCCTGATTCCAGCGGTTTGAGGGAGAGAAACATGCGGCCCGAATTGGCCGAGCCGCCCAGGAAACTGCTCACCGTGTCTACCGCAGGATCCTCCAACACAAGGCGCATGGCGCGGTCCTGAAGTTGAACCATGGCACTAAAGGAGATGTCCTGGGCGCCTTCGACCACACCGGTCAGCATGCCGGTATCTTGTTGGGGGAAAAATCCCTTCGGCACCCTACCGTACATCCAGACTGTGGCGGCAATGGTTCCGGCGGTGACGAGCACCATGAGGAAGGCATGGCGCAATACCCAGCGGAGAGTGCGTCCGTAGAGGTGCGCCACTAAGTCGATTACCCATTCAATTCCGCGTTGGAGGAAGTTGGGCCGGGGCGCATGTGCGTGAGAGCCGAGCATGCGAGCGCACAAACAAGGAGTAAGGGTCAGCGAAATTGCGGCGGAAACAACCACCGCCAAACTCAGCGTCACGGCAAACTCATGAAAGAGCCGTCCGATCAAACCGCCCATGAACAGCAGCGGGATGAACACCGCAATGAGCGAAATGGTGATAGACACCACCGTAAACCCGATTTGTTTCGCACCCTTAAGGGCAGCTATCATCGGCGAATCGCCTGCTTCCAAGTAACGGAAAATGTTCTCAATCACCACGATCGCATCGTCGACCACGAACCCCACCGAAATGGTGAGTGCCATGAGAGAAAGGTTATCCAAACTATATCCGAACAGATACATCCCACCAAAAGTCCCGGCCAGCGCAAGTGGTACCGTGATGCTAGCAATCAGCGTAGGGCGGATCTGGCGTAGGAAAACGAAGATCACAAGCGTCACCAGCCCGATGCTCAGCAGCAGGGAAAACTGCACCTCGTTCACAGCTGCGCGGATGGTCAGAGTGCGATCGCTGAGGACTTCGAGCTTTACGGTGGGCGGGAGCCAGCTTTGGAGCTGGGGAATGAGCTTTTTAACACCATCCACGGTTTCAATGACGTTGGCATCGGCCTGTTTGTAGACGGAGATCAGAACCGCGCGATTCGTACCCGCCCAACCAGCGACCTTGGTGTTTTCGACGCTCTCGACCACTTCCCCTAACTGGCGTAGGAGTAACGGCATGCCATTGCGGTTGGAGACGACGATGTCGCCGTAGTCGCTCGCCTCGGTGCGTTGATCGTTGTTGTCGATGGTGAACCGGATGGTGTCGCCCTCTAAGCTGCCCTTGGGCAGTCGAGCGCTGGATTGCGCAATGGCTTGGCGAATGTCCTCCATCCCAAGCCCACTGAGGGCGAGCGCCGCCGGGTTAATGCGGATGCGGATAGCGGGTTTAGCGGAGCCGTTGATGTTGGCCTGACTGACTCCATCCACTTGGCTTAGCCGCTGGCCACTCAGCGAATCGGCGTACTCAACAAGCCGGTTCATCTGCACCAACTCTGAGGTTAGTGCCAGGATCATGATGGGAGCATCGGCGGGGTTGACCGTGCGAGAGATCGGCGGATAGGGCAGGTTGCCGGGCAAGTCGCCGCGTG
>CAIWVL010000250.1 GCA_903916085.1 uncultured Spartobacteria bacterium | reverse complement strand
GTTAGATTACGGTTTGAGACTTCTTTCCTCCTTTCTAGGTCTATGCCGAACTACGATTATTTTTGCGAAAAGTGCCAGCAGACTTTTGAGTGCTTTCAGTCCATGAAGGACGACGCATTCAAAACTTGTCCCGAATCCGCTTGCTGCCAGAAGCCTTGGGGGCAGGGTGAGGTCAAACGGCAGATTGGCACGGGAGCTGGCCTAATTTTCAAGGGCTCAGGCTTTTACATTACCGATTACCGTTCTGAGAACTATAAGTCCGGGGCAAAGAGCGATACGGGAAGTGCTGGGAGCAGTCCCGCAGCCAAGACTGAGGCCCCCAAGGCCGAGTCCTCTCCGGCCAAGAGCACGCCGGCAGCGCCGTCTGGGGGCGGATCCTCGGCTGCGTAATTAAGGCTGTTTGAATGGCTGAGCGCCCTTCGCGCAGTGCCCGTTCAGGGGCGAAACCGGTGACGGCCAAGATGCCGCTGCCTCGGGAAGTTGCGGCTAAAGGTGCCGGGACTCGGACGAGTGGAGGGCGGCAAGCTGCGCCCCCTCGCGGGGTCGTGCGAGGCGGGGTGCGCGTGTGGACTCGTGGACTCCAAGTGTCTATCATTATTGCTCTTGTGCTCTCACCCATTCTGGCGCTGTGCGTTCAGTTGGTGCGAGCGCCTGAGATTGTGCCTGCGGCGGTTTCTGTCGTAAGGCCAAGGGCGTTGGCACCGTTGCTTGCGGGGGCACTAGCGAATCCGCAAGCGAGTGCTTTTGAGTTCAGTTTGGATGAGATTAACACGCACCTTGCTCAGGTTCTTCTTCCAAAGAAAGAGGGGCCAGGCTGGAGTTTTCAAAGACTAGCATTGCGTCTTGAGGCAGAGCGTTGCCGGGTCCAAACCGTGTATCGTTGGAGGGGCTTGGATTTGCATTTGCATGTCAACTATGGGGTTTCGCTACAGAGCGGGAAGTTTCAGGCGAGGGCATTATCGGCTAGCCTTGGGCGCGTAAGTTTGGGGCCGTATTGGACCCGCAAACTGGAAGAGGACGTGCTCAGAAAGCTGTTGCCGCAGCTTAGAAAAGAGCAGGTACTGCTCAATCGGCTTGAGGCAATTCGCGTAGAACCGGGACGAGTCATTCTCAAGGTAAAAGCTTCTACGCCAGTTTCCTCGTAGTCACGTCGAGGAGCCACAGTGGCGGTTTGCCTGGACCCCTATTGGGTTCGGAGGGTTGCACCCAGGGGTGGCGTTGGGGCAGTCTTTACAGACAATGCTTTCCGTTCACTCCATGCTTTCTGGGGACGCGCTACCGGCCGTCGTGTTTGATCTCTCCCACCGGACGCGGTTGGGTTTTACGGGGGCTGACCGGTTGCGTTATTTGAACGGGCAACTGACTCAGGATTTGAAAAAGCTCAGCCCTGAGCGCGCGCTTCCGGCGTGCGTGACTACGGCCAAGGGCAGGATGCAGGCGGATGTTTGGGTGAGTGTGCTCGGTGAAACCATTGTTGTGGATGCTGTTGCGGAGTTACAAGAAGTGCTTGCGGGTCGGCTGGAGCGCTACATTGTGGCAGACGACGTCGTTTTGGAGGACCTTACGGGCAAGAGCGGGTTGCTGCATTGTGTGGGTGTATCTCCCGCGGAACATCCTGTTTTGAAGGATTTTATGTGTACGCGCTCTACTCGCCTGGGCATGGAGGGCTGGGACGTTTTGGTGCCCTTGGAGCGACTTGCAGACGTCAAGCTTGCGTTGGGTGGATTGCTGGCGGACGCGAAGGATTGGGAAGTGGCGCGTGTGGCGTTGGGTGTGCCGACTTGGGGGGCGGAGCTCGGAGAAGACACGCTCCCCCCGGAAGCTGGCTTGGAGCGGACTCACATCGACTATCACAAGGGATGTTACATCGGCCAGGAGGTCATTTCTCGGCTTAAAAGTGTGGGCCATGTCAATCGTACGTTGTGTCGTTTTCGTGGGGAGGGGTCAGTGGCACCACAGGCTGGGAATTCTTTTTTCAAGGAAAAAGCCGGATCGCCGCAGGCTGCGGGTACACTTACAAGTGTCGTAGCCGATGCTGAATGCTTTTTCGCTTTAGGTTATCTCAAGCGAGGGCACGAATCTGAGAAGTTTGTGACGGAGCAGGGGATCGAACTCACCCGGATCTTGTGAAGGGCATTGAAGGGAGATCTGGCTCTTGGGGCGGATTGCGCTCAGGCTTGCCGGCGACTTTTATGAAGATGCGTTTTTCAATCCCGATTGTTTTTCTTGCCGTCACCCTCCAGTGGGCGAACGCGGAGGATGTGGTGATCCTGCAATTGGAAAAAAAGGGAATCCCTTTGGAACCTGTTGTGATTGAGGTTTTTGAGGCAGATGCGCCCAAGCACGCAGCTAATTTCAAAAAGCTGATGGCCGAGGGGTTTTATAGACGTACGGCGGTACACCGGGTTTTAAACGGGGCACTCGTTCAGATGGGCGATCCCTTGAGTCGCCGGAAGGATACGACGGATTTAGGGACTGGAGGTCCTGGGTACACGTTGCCAGCGGAAATTAAGCGAAAGCACAGTGCGGGCACCGTGGCTATGGGGCGTTTGCCGAATCAGATCAACCCAACTCGGCGCTCTAATGGGAGTCAGTTTTATGTGGCGGTTAAGCCTTTGCCTGAATTAGACGGAAGCGACACGGTGTTTGGGCGTGTAGTGCAGGGTGAAGAGGTGTTTGCTGAGTTGGCTAAAGTGGCGACCGACACGAACGATTCTCCGGTGGAAAGAGTGACGGTACGGCGCACGAAAGTGGTACCGAGAGAGAATGTGGCACAGGAGGTGTCTGCTTTGAAAAAGGGCGGCGGCGGGTGGTTACGGCGGGTGTTTGGGTTTATTCCGAAGCTTTTTTGATCGAGAAATCGGGCATTAGGGTGGATTCAGAATCATTTTAGCGTTTCCCGAGGGAAGGGTGAGGCTGATTTTTCAACAGGAGGGAACAGAGAGAGCAGAGAAGAGGAAAATTTTTGAGATTTTGTTCTCGGGGATGTGGTTTCAGGTCCGACGCTCTGGCCTGTATGGGGTACAGGCCAGAAATCTTTAAGCTTAGTGGGTGGAGTTTTGGTGGGTTCTGCGTTAAGGTTGAGGTGTAATTTGATGAAACGAAGGGGGGTAGAAATGGCTTTTTTGCGCAGTCTTAATCTTTATCGGGGGCTTTTGCTGGCGTGCGTCTTTGGGATGGGGGCCGTCGTGCAGGCGTTTGCATCTCCGCATTTTGAAGCGATCATTATTCCTGGAAAAGTATTGGAAGACAACCCCTTGGGAGATCCAGTACAGCGTCGTGTAGCGGTGTTTACGCCAAAGTTGCCTCGGTTTACGTCGAAGCTTCTGACTGTGTATTATCTTCCCGGGTATGGGGGCTCGTCGGAGGATTTTCTGGGCCCAAACGGAGACGAGTTTGCGATCGTATTTCAGCAGTTAGCCGATCAAGGGATGCCTTTGCGAATGGTGGTGCCGGACTGTCGTAATCGTTGGGGGGGCAGTCAGTATCTAAATTCTTCAGCGCAGGGTAACTATGCGGACTACGTTTTAGACGAGATCATTCCGCAATTAGAAAAGCATTTTGGCACCCCAGCCACGCCGCGGGACAGGATTCTTGCGGGGCATTCTAGCGGCGGATTTGGGGCGCTGCGGTTGGCGATGATGGCGCCTGAGCGTTTTGGAGCGGTGGTTGCGTTGTCTCCGGACACGGACTTTGAGGTGACGCACAAGCCGTTGGCTGAGGAGCACGTGGTCAAAAGCGTAACGCCCAAACAGATGGCATCTTACGTCGCGCCTGCGGAAGAGATGATCCGTCCTGGGAGCAATCTTGTGCAGATCATGCTCGGGCTTTCCGCTGCGTACGCGCCGAAGGGGCCGAACGAGCCTGGGACGTTTCACTGGTTGTATGATGAGGCGGGGCAGTGGCAGAGCGAAGTGTGGCAGAACTGGTTGGAGGAAGATCCTGTGGTCATTGCTCGCCGCAATCCGCACCTGTTTAGTTCTTATCACAGGATTTATTTGGATGGGGCTGAGCACGACGAGTTTGGAGCGCAGAAAGGCGCTCGGGTGCTGCGGGATTTGATTAAGCCATACACGCGGGTGCATTTTTACGAATCGCCTGGTGGGCATGCTGATCACATTGAAGAGCGTTTGGCGCGCGGCTTGGAGTGGGTTTTTGAACGGAAGATGCGACCTATCCAGGGCAATTGAAATCGGGACCGCGCATTTTGGTCATTGGTGTTGCGGCTTGTGGGATGGCGTTGGCGTCGATTCCGTGGCGCATTCTGGGGGCATCGCCCTCTGCTGAGGTGGCTTGGAGTGAGGTGCTGCGACTGGATGCAGGGCCTCAGGTGGGTGGGGGCGCTTCTGTGGGTGGGGCTGCGGGGCCTCGAACGCGTGAAGCGGAGGCGGCTCATTTGGTCGCGCAGGAGAAGGCGCTGCGCATTTTTTTGGAGTTACCCGGCGGTGAAGCTCGGGGGTTTGAGGCGAAATTCCGACTGGCTCGGGTGCTTTCTCTGAGAGCAGAGGTCGAGGGGAAGGTTGAATTGCAGGTACAAGCGGAAGCGCTGCTTGAGGCGCTCGATTTGCGTGCGTCGCCAGAGCAAAAAGCGCACATTGCCTTTACCCGAGTGGTGCGTTTGATGCGCAAGAATCGGTTGCCTAACCAAGAGCAGCGCGTGGAACTTTTGACGGCGGCTCGCGATTTTCGGACACGGTTTCCCACAGATCCGCGCGCGGGTCGGCTTTTGGTGGAGGTGGCGACGCAGTTTGACCGTGACCCAGGGGTGAAGCGCTCGGTGTTGCAGGAGGCGGAACGTATTGTGAAAGAGCCGCAGCTTGTGATGCGGATTCGAGACGACCTCAGGAAGGTGGACCTGGTCGGAAAACGGCTTGAGATGAGACTACCGGTGCTGGGTGAAGGGGGGGTGCAGTTTGAAAAACTGCGAGGTCGACCGGTGGTTTTATTTTATTTCAGCGAAAACTCTACGCCATCGCTTGTTGCTTGGGATGTTTTGAATGAGGGACTGAAGTCGCACCCTGAGGTCCAACGCATCGGGGTGAGCTTGGACAAAGACCGCGCTGCTCTGGAACGGGTGCGCAAAAGCCATGGGGAGGGCTGGATACTCAGTTGGGACGGGTTGGGCTGGGAAAGTCCATCGGCCCGGCAGTGTGGGATCAATGCGCTGCCAACAGCTTGGCTCGTGGACAGCTTGGGGCGATTGATGTCGCTGAATGTTTTGGAGGATTTAGCGGGGCAACTTGCTCGGGTGGAGGGAGGTGTGCCGCAATAGTCGCGTAGCAGGACTGGGTTCAAGATAGTGCCCCTGTATTTTTAAAGTCTTGGGTATCTTGAGTGCCTACTGTTAATCCCTAGGCTTCCGCAGTGGCAGCGGTAAGTTTTTCTGGGAGAACGACCTGAATTTTAGCGGATACGAGGGTGTGCATGCGTTCCGGGTGCCGCGTTGCAGGGGCAACGTCCGTTGCAGGGGCAACGTCAAAAGACCATCTACCCTGAGTTGCTTCCGCGCCAGATCCCTATTTGCTTTCGGAGATTGTCCTATAGTGGCACTGTTGGCAAAAGGTGCCTTTGTTGGGCACCCGCCGTTTTTCTCCTCCCAGCTATGAGCCAACGACTTTGGAAGTTTCTCACCTCCCTCAAGCTTACCGTAGTGCTGCTACTGCTGAGCACTTTGCTGGTGTTTCTTGGGACACTGGCTCAAGTGCACGAAGGGCTCTGGGAGGCGCAGGAGCGTTGGTTTAAGAGTTATCTCGTCTTTCGCCGCGCGGGCGATGCTTGGTGGGTGCCGCCTGTGTTTACGGGAGGCTACACCCTTGGATTTTCCCTACTGATCAACCTGCTTGCCGCCCACATCAAGCGTTTCCAGTTTACGTGGAAAAAGGTGGGTATCCATCTGACTCACGCTGGGATTGTGCTCCTGCTGGTGGGGCAGCTTGTGACGGACATGTTTTCGCGGGAAAGCTTCATGCGGTTTGACCTCGGTGAGGGGCAGACGCTTGCTTACTCCGAAGCTCATAGAGACGTGGAATTGGTTGTGGCCGCGGAGCCTGGGGCTGATGGGCGTGAAAAGGTCGTTTCATTTGCGGGAAAGGCTGTCAAACGCAAGTTGTTACTTCAGGGGAGCGACCTGCCCTTTGAGATCCGCGTTTCGGATTTTGCTGAGAACTGCGAGGTTCTTTCGCATGCCTCGGTGAAGGAGGCGGCTACCCAACTTTTGACAGCGCTGGGCACCTTAGAATCCAAGTACGGCAGTGCAGAGGCGCTGCCCATTGAGGCGCAGCGGGCCATGGAAAACGAAGGCCGCGCTGCGATTTGGGCAGAGGCTTTGAAGGCGGTTGGTGAGTTGGACAAGGATATCGTCGCCGCTGCGAAGCGGGTGGCGGCGGATTCAGCGCGCGAGGGCAAGCTGCGAGCCGAGCTCAAGACGCGCTTCAAGGCGCAGATGCTTGGTGCGTTCCAGCGTATTCCCCCAATGCAGCTCGCCAACGAGCGGATGCGAGCGATGCGTTACGTGGGGCGTGAAATTTCGGAAGGGCGCACGATTCAGCCTGACGCGTTGCCGGCCGCGGCGCCGCAGGGTTCGGGGCAAAAGGCCATCGTGACCGCGCAGCCGGAGGTACGCGGGATGGACCAGCAGAACACACCTTTTGCTAAAGTAGAATTGTTGCAGAAAGGGGTGAGCCTGGGTGTGTGGGTGGTCTCGCCTTGGTTAAACATGCAGGACGTGTCGGTGGATGGGCATGTTTTTAAGATCGGGATGCGTAATGAGCGATATTATCAGCCGTTTTCCTTGAAACTGGTGAAGACTACCCACGAGGTGTATCCCGGCACGGACATTCCCAAGAACTTCCAGAGCCGGATGTTACTAGAAAACGTGGCGAAGGGAGAGACTCGGGAAGTGGACATCTCTATGAACAACCCGTTGCGCTACGGCGGGTTGACGTTTTATCAGCACCAGATGGGACGCACCGAACCCACTGGAGGCAAGGGCACGAGTGTGCTCCAGGTTGTACGAAACCCGGGCTGGTTGACGCCTTATCTGGGCTGCGCAGTAGTGAGTTTGGGGATGCTCTGGCAGTTCCTTTTTCACTTAGTGGGCTTCCTTTCCAAGCCGCGCACTCCAAAAATCGGTGGCGGCAATCCTGTAAAAGCTTGAGTTATGAAAAAGCATCTCCCCTTGCTCATCGCCCTCGCCTGTGTGGCGTGGATTTTTTCCGCGTGGCGCACGCCCTCTGATAAACCCGGTATCCTCGCTGCCAACGCCTTTGCACGGTTGCCGTTGATTGCCAATGGTCGGGTGCAGCCGTTGGATTCGCTCGCCCGCAATACGTTGCTTCAGATTCGCGAAAAACAAACGGTCAACACGGCCCCTTGGCAAGGTGGGGCGCGGACCTTGTCGGCGGCGGAGTGGCTCTTGGAGATGTTTTTTCAGCAGGAGTTAGCGGATACGCGGCCTGTTTTTCGGATTCTGCATACCGATGTGAAAGGGTTGCTGGGCCTTCCCCTGGATGCAGACGAGGCTCATCAGACAGACGGTAAGCATTTCTCTTGGAATCAGATTAGCCCTAAGTTGGGCGAGGTACGGGATGAGGCTCGGCGTGCCAGTGGTGTCGAGGAGTCCGCGCGTTCACCCTACGACCGGGCGATTCTTCAGCTCTGGAACTCTGTGGGCCAGTATATGCGCTTGCAAAACACGGTTCAGCCGCAGAATGCCAAAAATTGGGAGCGCGACTTACAGGTTTTTGTAGAAGCGGTTCCGGCAGGACGGGAGGCGGCGAAGGCGCAGCAAGCAGGTCAACCGCATGACGGGCAGGCGCTGGAGAAGCTCATTACAGAATTGCAACGGGCCTCGGTGATGAAGGAAATCAACCCGCCACTGGTCATTCCGCCGGCACATCCGGGGGCGGGTGTGGCGGGATGGACGCGCACGGATGAGGCGTTGTTTCAGATTGCACGGGGCGAAGAGGTGCCGGGTGCGTTGCGTGCATACGCCTCGATGGGAACGGCATTCAGGGCGGGGGACGTTGTGGGGTTTGGAGCGGCAGTGGAGCGGTACCGGGAGCAGTTGGCGCCGAACGGCCATGAGATACTCAAGAAGGGAGAGCGGGAGCAGGTGTTTAATCACTTGGAACCGTTCTATAAGGCGATCGTGTTGTATGTATTCGCGGGACTTTGCGTGTTGGTGTACACGCTGGCACCCGAGCGGTTGGCGTGGCTGCGTGAGACGGGTCGGCTTGTGACCTTGGTTACCCTGGGGATTCACTCCGCAGGACTGATCTACCGAATGGTGCTGGAGGGGCGTCCCCCGGTGACAAACTTGTATTCCTCTGCCGTATTTATTGGGTGGGGCGCTTGTGTCCTTGGGTTGTTATTGGAGCGGGTTTGGAAAAACGGGATTGGAATTTTGGTATCTTCCTCGGCGGGTTTTATGACGCTGATTATTGCCCATAATCTGGCGCAAAGCGGCGACACTATGGAGATGATGCGAGCTGTGTTAGATACGAACTTCTGGTTGGCGACGCACGTGGTGGTGGTGACGTTGGGGTATTCTGCGACGTTTGTCGCTGGGTTATTGGCTGTGCTTTACGTGGTTTTGGGAGTGTTTACTCGGGTTTTGACTCAGGAAATGTCGAAGTCTCTTGTGAAAATGGTTTATGGAATCGTGTGCTTCGCCGCGCTTTTTAGTTTCATTGGGACTGTCCTTGGGGGGATTTGGGCGGATCAATCTTGGGGGCGGTTTTGGGGCTGGGACGCTAAAGAAAACGGGGCGTTGATGATTGTTTTGTGGAACGCTCTGTTCTTGCATGCGCGTTGGGGAGGGATTGTTCGGGAGCGTGGTCTGATGGGGTTAGCCATCGCGGGGAACATCGTGACTGCATGGTCTTGGTTTGGGGTGAACATGCTGGGAATCGGGCTTCACTCTTATGGATTTATGTCGGCTGCTTTTACGTGGCTGATGTTGTTTGTTGGAAGTCAGGCTGCGCTGATTGGTTTCGCGCTGTTGCCTCCGCGGTTTTGGCGGAGTGGGAGCGCGGCTTGATTCTTCTGTGCGTGGAATGCTGAGGCGCCGACGGGTAGCGTTCCTTTATTTGCGGGCGTGGTTTGTCGTTGCTTTGGAACGGAGCCCACGCGGTTTTGGGGGCTACAGAGGGGTAGCCTAGTCCGTCTTCGCGTTACTGCTCACTCTGGGGCGCGCAAGGATGAGAGCGCGCAACGTAACACTGTGCTGCGCGTGATTTTCACGCGGTTCGGTGTTTCCAGGGGCGGATTGGATTGCAGAAGAGCGAGTGTTTCCAAACCCAAAAGCCTCGGCAGGGTCACGCTGAAACGCAAACGGCGGCCCCGGATGCCACTCACATAGGCTTCGCCATCGTTGAGCCAAGTCTGGGCCTGGAACAACCAGCGTTCAAAGATGGGGCGAGCTCGTTTGGGGTTGGTAAGGAGGTCCGCTGGGGACAGTCCGTCAGCGGCGAGTTGATCAGCGGGTAGGTAGCAACGGCCGGCACGTAAGTCGGCCGGGAGATCTCGCAGAATGTTCACGAGTTGCAGGCCCTGACCGAGATTGCGGCCGAGTCGCAGGAGTTCGGGGAGAGGCGTGCGTGCGAAGTTGGGCATTTGTAGGGCGCAGACGCGTGTCCAAAACTCGCCGACGCAGCCTGCAACAGCATAGGTGTAGTTTTCCGTATCAGCGGAGCGAGGAAGGGCTTGCGGGGCGGAGAGGGAGGCATAGCCAAACCGCAAGAGGTCGCTGCGCTGGCCCGCTGTAATGGTTTTGAGCACCGAGCGGACTTCTTCCTGAAGATCTGCGGAGAGAGAGGCGTAACAGTGAAGCAGTGCATCGCCTTTTTGGAGAAGAGCTGCTTCTGCGGGATTTGGACAATGTAGCGTGCTGAGGATTGGTGTGAGGCAGCGGTCCTCGTCTGCGCATTCAGCTCCCAGAGCATGGACAAAAGTCTCTAGGGCCTCGAGTCGTAGATGGAGGGGAGCATCTGAGGCGTCGGCGATCGTATCACTTAGGCGTGCGAGTAAATACGCGAGGCCCAAGGGTTCCCGGACGGTGCTAGGCAGGAAACGCAGGGACAGGTTAAAGGAGCGGGAAACAGATGCTAAAAGCGGCTGTAACTCGTTCTGAGACAGATGCTGTGGACGTGGGTGGCACTTTGTGGACTTCAACGCACTCTGTCGGAGTCTTTCCGCAGCACCCGGCCCGTGTGCTCCTCCAACGGCTCGATTCACAGCCCTAAATCCAGCAGGAGCTCTCGGTCCATGCGTCCGGTAACAGGAAGGCCGCGGTCCACTTGATAGGCGCGAATTGCGGTTCGGGTGCCCGGTCCGATGAGGCCGTCTACGGTGCTTTTATAGTAGCCCAAGCGGCGGAGATTCTCTTGTACTTGCACGACTTGAGGGTTGGGGCTGGGGCTGGGGCTGGGGGGGTATTGCGGAACTACAGGGGCTCCATAGTAAACGGGAGGCGGCGTGACGTACACCGGGCCACTGTATACGGGCGGGCCGTAGTAGTAACGGTCGCGGTATCGTGGGTAGTAGGGGCCATAGCCCGGGCCGTAGCCGCTGTAAATGGAGATGCCAACCCCGGAACTTGGCCGCGCGCGGTAGCGTTGCCGAGAAGCATGGGAGGCATGAACGGGGCGTCCGGCATGGGCCGGTTCAAGGCGTGCGTGAGATGCCTGGGAGGCGCGGGGCGAGCCGTGGGTGACATTTTGTTTGATGGGAACCCATTCAGACGCGGAGGCGTCTGGCTCGGCGACAGCCGTGGCCGCGAGCGCGTGCAGGCCGACGAGCCCGGTGAATGAACTGAGCAACAGGCGGACTGCTGTGGTGATTCGGTTTTTCATAACAAAGCCCTTCAGCTGTAAGACTCCACCGGGATTGAATTTATTCAAAAAGAAAAATAGTGATCTATCTTCCTGGTAGCTTCACCAGTAATGCTCCGCTCCCCTGAATAGTTTTCTCCAGCCACGCTGATAATCCACGCCCTGAGTGCGAGCCAGGGCTCAGCCAGACCGGCGCGGTGGGCAGGTTTCGCGCCAGCCGTGACACGGCTAAGCGCACGCGGCGCCCGGCCTCGGTGGCGGATTCTCCCCGATCGAGAGTGGGCAGGCCGTCGGAGCACAAGCAAACGGTGTCGAGCTGGGTGGGGCGGCTTGCGGAGACTGCCCGGTGAAGGGTGTTGATGGCCTGCACGAGGGGACTTTTACCGGCTGCGGATCGGAGAGATTCGAGTCGCTGTTTAGCTTTGCTGGAGAGGGCGTTGCGTGCGATCCAGGTCATTTGATTTTCCCGCAGAAGAAGCAGGTTTACGCGTTTGGAGGTGCGCAGGGCTTCGGCGAGTGTTTCGCGTGCGTCCGCCAAGAACTGGGCGGCGCCTGTGGAACGGCTTGCGTCTAAGAGTGCCCAGAAGCGGCGGAGGGGTGCCGCCGTGGCCCGGATCCACTGCCATCCTGGGGAGCTTGGGGTCCAGCCATTGCGTAGGGAGGCGAGCACTGAGGCTTGCCAACGCACCGGTCCGGTTTGGAGGCGTACCGTAGAAAGGCGCGCGGTGGCTGCGCCCGCGAGCGGAGCGGTTAGGTGGCGGTTGGGGAAAAGGGGCTGTGGAAGGGCGAGGATCCGGGGTTTTTGCATGGGGCGCAGGAGAATGGGGTTGGGTTGAGCGTCCTTTGGAGTGAGGGGTTGGGCGGTGGTGGAAGACGTTTGGGTGGCGGTTGAAGCCGACTGCGTAGGCGAGTTTGGGGTGGAGGAGCTTGGGCCCTGGTGTTGTTGCGCTTGTGGTGGATTACGTGTGGGCTGGTCTGAACGCGGCGTGGATGTTGTGCGGTGGCCCAGGCAGAGGTCCCAAGCTTCTTTCAAATCGGATTCATCGACGATGGGCACGCCTCGGAAAGCGGCTGCCGCTCGAGCGGTGCGAAGGATGGCCAGCTCGGCGCGCATTCCCTCCAGGCCGACGTCTCGGGCGCGTTGGGCTAAGTCGAGTCGGAGCGCGTCCGGGATGAGTACGCTTTGGAGGAGTTTGCGGGCGGCCTGTAACTGGTTGAGGAGGCGCTCGGTGGCGGGTGCCCAGTGTGTCTGGAAAGCGGCGGGCGAATCGTCGAAAGCGATGCGGCGGCGGCCGATTTCCACGCGGTCAGTGGCACTGAAGTCGTCCTGGATGAGGACGCCGTGGGCGAACCGGTCTGAGAGTTGGGGGCGCAAATCGCCTTCCTCCGGGTTCATGGTGCCGATCAGAATGTAGCGGGATAGCAGCGTTTGCGAGATGCCGTCTCTTTCCTGGCGGTGCACACCTGAGGCGGCTGAGTCCAAAAGGAGATCGGCGAGTGCGTCGGGCAGGAGGTTGATTTCGTCGATGTAGAGGACCCCGCCATGAGCTGCTTCAAGTAGTCCGGGCTGAGGTCGCCATTTGCCAGTGTGGACAAGGGTTTCAGCGTGGAGTGAGCCGAGAAGGCGGTCTTCGGTCACGCCTAGGGGCACCTCGACGAAGGCGGGCTGGGTGCCCTCATTTGCGTGCAGCAAGGCGGCGAAGCCTCGGGCTAAGGTGCTTTTGGCGCATCCCCGATGGCCCATAAGCAGCGTTCCTCCGATGCGAGGATCCACGGCGTGCAGGAGGAGGGAGCGTTTGGCGTGCTCCATCCCGACGACGGCAGTGAAGGGGTAGTGAGTCATGGTAAAAAGGGGGCAGCGCACCATCAGGCAACGGGCGGCTTGTAGTGTGCGTGAGAAGGCCACACGGGCGCAATGACGCAGGGCGGCGAAGGTTTCCTTGGATTTGGGGCGTAGCCACCCGCATGGTGAGCCCATGGTTGATGTGCGTTTTCAAAATGGCGTGGAATTGCCGAGCCACGGTCTGTGGTTGGATCCGCACAAGGCAAAGCCTTTGGCGTTTGTGTCTCACGCGCACAGCGATCATCTGGCGGCTCATGCGGAGGTGGTGCTGACACCTGCTACAGCGCGTTTGATGTGTGCGCGCATCAGCGGAAAGCGGGTGGAGCGCCTGCTTCCTTACGGGCAAACCCTGGAGCTGGGTGAGGCCCGGCTCACGGCCCTCTCGGCGGGACACATTTGTGGCTCCTCCCAGCTGTATATCGAGTCTGAAGCAGGCTCCCTCCTTTATACGGGCGACTTCAAATTGCGGGGGTGCCGTTCTACAGAGGCCTGTGCGTGGCGGCAGGCCGATACGCTAATCATGGAAACCACCTTCGGGCTGCCGCAGTACCAACTGCCTCCCACCGAAGAAGTCATTCAGGGCGTGCTCACTTTTTGTAGGGAAAGCTTGGAGTCGGGTGCTGTTCCCGTTCTTCACGCTTATTCGCTGGGAAAGGCGCAAGAAATAGTGTGGGCCCTTTTGGAAAATGGTCTGGTTCCAATGTTGCCGCCCGCGGCTCACCGCTTGACGGAGATTTGCGCAGAGTTGCAGTCGGGATTTCCCCAAGGGTTTCTGCCGCTCAATGTCGCCGATGCAGCGGGACATGTCCTCGTGGTTCCGCCCGGGCGAAAGTCGAAGGAGCTTCTGCGCTCTGTGCAGCCCCAACGCACGGCGGTCTTGACTGGTTGGGCGATGAATCCCGGGGCTCGCTTCCAGTACAAATGCGACGCCGCTTTTGCGCTGAGTGACCACGCAGACTACCCCGACTTAATCCGGTATGTGGAATTGGTACAGCCTCGGAAAGTTCTCACTTTGCATGGATTTGCCGCAGCGTTTGCCGCCGATTTGCGGGCTCGTGGTATCGAAGCTTGGGCGCTTTCAGAGAACGACCAGTTGGAATTGGCGCTGTAGGCGTTCGTTGGACTCGGGCGGAGCCGTCAGTTCCCGTACTTCACCAATGAATGGGCGCCACTGGGGCCTTGCAGCCGCACGGGAATTTTGGCTGGGATCTGCCCCGCACTTCCGAGCCGTTGGATGTTTCGTAGCAGATGTTCCGTCACGCGGCAGCCCTCGGTTAGAAGTAAGATGCCGCTGGAGGTGGGGATGTCGCTCGCAAGAATCTGTCCTTCGGTGATTTCCATGAACCCGATGGAGACGAGCTGTGTATGGGCGGGATCGTCCACTTCGGCAAAGCAACAGACTGCGGCGGCGAGCACATCCGGGTCGTAGACGCCTTGGGCCTTCTGCATGCGTTGCAGCGTGTGTGCTGCGGAGAGCCCCTCGGTGAGTCCTGCCTCAAGGTCTCGCACAATGCGCAACATTCTTGCGCCCAGAGGGATGTCCTGACCTGCGAGAGGGTCTGCGGGAAGGCCTGAGCCGTCAAAGTTTTTAGAAAGATAGCCGACTGCACGTGCGACGGCGTCCAAGCGCGGGATTTGTTTGAGGAGCGCAGCTGCGGCTTGCGGGAAGTGCCCCATTAGGGCGTCCACGGGATCGGCATGGTCGGCGGCACCGGGACTGGCCAAGCGGCCGAGGGGAGCCAGCAGCGCGGTGACTTCGAGTTCCCAAAGTTGGGAGGGCATCATTTCGAGGGCCAAATCGCGCATACGCTGACGCAGACGCTCCGCCAGGGCGTGTGTCTCGGGGGCGACCATTTGGATGACTTTCACGAGAACATCGGTGGCACCGCGGAGGGTTTGGAGCTGGGCCTCCAAGAGATCGTTGACGCCTTTTTGCTGAAGGATGGCGGCGTGTATGGCTTGGTTGAGAGCGGGGAGAGGGCAAGGCTTTTTGAGGAAGCGGAACACATTGCCCTCGTTGATGGCCTCAATGGCCGTGGCGGCGTCATCGGCACAGGTAAGCATGAGCCTAGCCGTGGTTGGGGAGATGCGGCGTGCTTGCTTGAGTAAATCGATGCCGTTGGCCCCAGGCATTCGCATGTCGGCGATCAGCGCGGCGAATGGGGGTGAGTGACGCAACAGCGCGAGTGCGGCCTCGGTGTTTGGGGCGGTGTTTACGCGAAAGGAGTTTTCGAGCCCGGTGCTGAGGGCGCGCAGGAGATCGACGTCATCGTCCACGATAAGGATGGGCTCCATGGGTGCAGAGGCGTTCAATGAGTGGACGTGTTGACGCTACAGCAGGGACGCGGTGGGAGTGGAGTGCTAAATCTGCAAAATGAGCTTTGCTGCTTCTGGCACGCCCCCTGCTCTGTGATAACCTCACATGAATGTCGGAATGTACAAAGGAGCGGCAGCACTCGCCGCGTATGAACGCTGGCAGGATACCATCACTCAAAACTTGGCTTCCGTTACCGTTAACGGTTATCGCCGGAACGAAACGAGCTTCTCGGGCGTGATTGCGGATGTCACCCAACTCAAGGCGGGCGATAAAGTGACTCAAACTGCCAAGGGTGTCATGCCCGAAGCGAAGCGCACCCTGAACATGACTCCCGGTTCGTACACTTACACAGGGGTGGACACTAATTTCGCGGCAGAGGGCGAGGGCTTCTTCAGGATCCGTAAGCCCGATGGCTCTGTGGGCTACACGCGCAATGGTGATTTTCGTCTGAACCAGGATTACAATTTAGTCACTCAGGACGGTCTTCTCGTAGAGGGCGATAATGGCCCTATTACTTTCCGTCAAGAGGGAGGTATTATTTACGTAAACGGTGAGGGATTGCTGAGTCAGGGACAGCAACAGGTTGGCAAAATGGCGTTATTCCAGTTCGCGAAGCCCGGGGAATTGCACCGCATTCCGGGGGGTCTGATGAGCCCGGGTGACGACAACCCGGCAACGGCGGTGGAGCGTCCGAGTCTCATTCACAAGTCAATCGAAGCCAGCAACGTAAAGCCCACAGAGGAAATGGTCAACTTGATCACCCTTGGGCGCGCGTACGACTCTGCTAAAAAGATCCTCGATGTGAGCGACGACATCGCGGGTAAAGCGATTCAGTATTTGGGCGGCCAAAGCTAATCTAAAGATTTACATTTAAGCCTGCTGAACAGTGCCAAGCATGGCCGATTCTTTCAAAACCTAGAATAACATTCTCCACCTATGATCCAGTCTCTGTACGCCGGCGCGACCGGCATGGAAGCTCAGCAGCTCAATCTGAACGTCATCTCAAACAATTTGGCGAACGCGAACACGACGGGGTTCAAGCGCAGCAAGATTGAGTTTCAGGATTTGCTCTACCAGAAGCCCCGCACGGCAGGTGCGGATGCGGGAAATGGGAATGTTTTGCCCACTGGCTCTGAACTCGGGAACGGGACACGCGTTGCCGCCACAGCCAAGATCTTCACACAAGGTCAACTCAAGCAGACGGGTAACGAACTCGACGTGGCCATCGATGGGGACGGCTTTTTCAAGGTTCAACGCGTAGACGGCACCGAGGCCTACACCCGTGACGGTGCTCTCAAGATCGACTCCCAAGGCAAGGTGGTGACTAGTGACGGGTTGCAGGTGCTTGGACTCCCGAACTTGCTAGACGCTCGTAACATCAACATTTCCCGCGACGGTTCCTTGACATACACCGGCAAGGACGGCGCTTCCAGCAAGGCTGAAATCCTTCAGTTGGTGCGCTTTCCAAATGCGAGCGGCCTGCGCAGCATGGGCGGTAATCTTTACGAAGAAACGCCTTCCAGCGGCGCTCCTCTCACGGTGACGTTTGGTCAGACCGGCGGTACGACGATTGCGCAGGGTTTTTTGGAGTCTTCTAACGTCAATATTGTGGAGGAGATGGTGAATATGATTCAGGCTCAGCGCGCCTACGAGATCAACTCCAAGGCAATTACCACCTCTGATGAAATGCTAGGGCAGCTCGCTCAGCTCAAACGATGATCCGTCTCGGTCGGCTACTGCTTTTGGCTGCTTTTTCCCTTTGGGAAACGGCGCCGCGGGCTTTTGCCGATTTTGACAAGCTTCTCGTGCCCGTTACGGGAGTGCCGCGCAAGGCGTTGCCAGTGGCTCCCGTCACAGCGGCCGAACCCACAGGAACTTCTGTCGGAGAAGGCGTTGCCGTCAAATCTCAGGCACCTCTTCTTTTGACGGAAGGTGAACTGGTTGCTGCTCTCGAGAAGGATTTTCCCAAGCGGTTTGCGATTCAGGGTGAACTCCGGATTAGTCTGGCCCGGCCATGGGTTGCCCTTCAGTTGCCCGCATCGGACTTTTTTGCCGAGTGTGTTCAGCTTCCTCCTACTGGACTAGCCAGTAACATGCCTGTGGTCGTGCGTGGTGTGAGCGGCGGCAAGATCGTGGGCGAATGGCCCTTACAGCTCAAGGTGCAGGTCTGGCAGGACGCTTGGGTGGCACCGCAGCGACTGGAGAAAGGGCAGGTGCTCAATCCCGGAATGCTGACCGTTCAGAAAATCGATACGCTTCGGGAAACAAACCCTGTCGTTGGCGAAGATCAGGACCTTTCAGGGTTCGAACTGGCCCAAGCTGTGCAGCAGGGGAAGCCGGTGACCCGACGCGATTTGGTCGAGCGTACCCTCGTGAAAAAGGGGCAGTTTGTGGATGCCGTGGGGACCGAAGGGGCGTTTAGTGTTCGGATGCGAGCCATGGCGATGGAAGGCGGCCCGGCGGGTGCAGTGATTCGGGTGCGCAATTTGGATAGTCGGAAGGAATTTTTTGCTCAGGTCATCAATGAAAACCAAGTTCAGGTCCGTTTTTGAGGCAGCGTGCCGTCCGGCATTGCCCGTGATTTTGTTAACTGTTGTGGCTCCGTCTTCGGGGCTGGCAGGTTCCTTGTGGCGTGAAGCCGTGACGGATGAGCGTGGAATGTTCGCTGACAAGCGGGCGCACAGGCTTGGCGACATTGTGACGGTCGTGATTTCGGAGTCCGCCGTTGCGACAAACGCCTCCAAACTGACAAGTGCCAGGGACGCTACGGGCGATGCTAATGGTCTGGGCACAGGTTTGATTAATCAGTTCATCAACGCTGCCCAGAGCAATGGAGTTGCGATTGCCGCCAGCGATCGGCGCCAGTTTCCCCAGAACCTGTTGCCCAAGCCCGCCGGCCAAGCTCCCAAGATCCTGTCCACCACCGGCACTGCCGGCTTTACTGGGGGCGGTTCGATCACGAACACTCAAACCTTGGTTTCCTCCATGGCGGTGCAGGTGATCGACGTGCTCCCCAATGGAAACCTTGTGATTGAGGGGATCCGCGAAGTTTCCTTTTCCAAGGAACGCCAGTTTGCGTCGTTACGCGGGATCATCCGCCCGGCCGATGTGAGTGCAACCAATACGGTGGCTTCCACGGCGATTGCTGACGCCCGCATTGATGTGGTGTCCGAAGGGACGTTGACCAACAGCCAAAAGAAGGGCTGGCTGATGCGTTTGGACGAGAAGATCAGTCCCTATTGAGCTCTTTGCTGTTCAGAAACATTCACTCATTTGACATGCGTCACTTCCTCTACACTTTTCTGGGCATTTTGCTCTTAGCAGCTTCCCCTGTTGCCTCTCAGGCCGCTCGCGTCAAAGACGTCACCCTCATCGAAGGTGGTCGCGACAACCAGCTTGTGGGCTACGGTTTGGTCGTTGGTCTCGCGAATAAGGGCGATAGTAAGTCCGACCAAGTTGTCCGCACGGTAGCCAACGCGCTCCAGCGATTTGGTATCAACCTTCAGGGCGCTCAGCTCAAGTCTGACAACGTCGCGGCTGTCATGGTCACCGCTGACATCCCTGCCTATGCTCGCGCTGGCACGCGTATTGACGTTACTGTTTCTTCGGTCGCAGACGCCAAAACCATTCAGGGCGGGGTTCTCTTACAGACGCCTCTCCTAGGCGCGGACGAAACCGTATACGCTGTGGCTCAGGGTGCTATTGCTGTGGGTGGGTTCCTCGGTGGTGAAGGCGGAGTAGGGGGCGCAACGGTTCAAAAAAATCATCCCACCGTGGGCATCATTAGCAGTGGTGCGCTCGTGGAACGCGAAATTCCGTCCACGTTCGTACGCGATAACAATGTAGAACTGATGCTCCTGAACCCGGACTACACATCAGCTGCACGTATGGCGCAGGCCATCAACCAAGAGTTCCCGCAAAGTGCCATGGCAAAGAATGCCGCTACGGTGAACATCTCGGTCCCAGACGATTTTAAGGGATACGAAGTGAATTTCATCGCTCGCATTGGAGCGATTGAAGTTGATCCCGACGTGCCTGCGCGGGTTGTGATTAACGAACGCACAGGGACGATCATTGCGACTTCCAATGTACGCGTGTCGACGGTCGCGGTGAGCCATGGTACGCTGACGATTACGGTGGCAAAGACGCCCAAGGTCACACAGCCAGGCCCCTTTTCCCAAGGGGTGACGACCGTCACCAACACCACTCAGGTTGACGTGAAGGAGCAGGCGGGTAAATTTGGGGTTATCGAGGAAAATCCGACCATTCAACAGGTGGCCTCTGCGTTGAACGCCTTGGGGCTGACTACGCGTGAAATGATGGCGATTTTCCAGAGCATGAAGCGTGCGGGTGCCTTGCAAGCGGAGTTGATTTTAAACTAGCCGGCATTGTGAATCGCTGGTTTCAAAACTAAAACACATGAGCATTGGACCTGTAACCACACGCCCCATCGCTGAGGGGATTTCTCCCGCGCTCGAAGCTGCGCCGAATGAGTTTCGTCCCGCGAGCACCTCGGGCGTGATCAAGAAGGCGTCGGATCCCGCTGAGGTGGCGCGGCAATTCGAGGCGATTCTTGTGCGTCAGATGCTTTCAGAAAGCATGAAGTCCGTCCTGGAGCATGGCAAAGACGGGCAGGTGTATGGTTACTACATCTCCGAAGCACTTGCTGACGGAATTACTAAAGGGGGAGGCCTCGGACTCCGACCTATACTAGAGTCCCAGCTGCGGCAGCAGACAGCCACTCAGCCTAGCAATACACAACTTGCGGCCGAGGCCTTTGCCAAGGCAGCTGCTCTCAAGCCTTAGCTTTTTGAGACTTCAGTTTTAGGAAAACTTCTCACTTTATACATGCCACCCCCTCCTCCCATTCGCCGCCCTATGGGCCAGCGCGGTCCAGGTTCCTTACAGGACCAAGTGGTATCCTGCTTGCGGTTGGAGATTCAGGAGCACGCCGTTTTGCTAGGGCTTTTCTCAGACCAACAAAAGGCAATCATGCACCGGGAGTCCGATCGGGTCATGCTTCTGGTGGACGGTATTCAGAGGCAGGTGGACATGGTGGATAAGGTGCGGACTCGGCGGGAGATGGTGATGTCCCAGATGGTGCCGCGTTCGCGGGTGACACGTGCCACGCCGCTTTCAGAACTGGTGAAGCGGTTTCCGCCGGCGATGCAGCCGCTGTTGAGGGCCTTGGTAGAGGAGTTATTGCGCATTTCAGATCAGGTGCGCAGAAAGGCGAATCAGAATCAGGTTTTGTTGGCGCGTTCGATTGAGGTGATCCGGGATTTGCTCGAAGAGCTGACTCCTGCTAACCCTGCGCGCACTTACGAGAATGATGGGCGTGTCAGAATTTCTTTGTCTGGCACGGCTGCAGTTTATAAGACTTAGGAGTAATTTATGGGCGGACTTTTTGGAAATCTAGTTCAGGCGAGCAAGGCCCTCATGGCCAATCAGGTGGCTATTCAAGTCACGGGTCGAAACTTAGCCAACGTTAATAACCCCGATTACTCCCGGCAGCGTGTGAAGTTTGGGGATCGCTATGTTTCCCAAACGGTCCACGGTCCCGAGGGTAGTGGCGTGGAAGTGCTGCAAGTTCAGCAAATGCGGGACGCATTCCTAGATTCTCAGGTCGTGCGCCAAGCCTCGGACACAGGCTCCCTGGACGCTCAGAAAACGATCCTGTCTAACTTGGAGCTCGTTTTGGGTAACCAGCTGAATTCCGCAGCTGATCCTGCCGCGATCACGGACGCCTCTAACTCCACCACTGGTGTCGGTGCCGCTTTGGACGACTTTTTCAACGCCTTCTCAGCACTCGCTTCCAATCCGGCCGATTTGCCGTCCCGCAGCGCCGCACTGGCAGCTGCGAACACCCTCGCAGACCGCCTGAACCTCGCCGACCAGCGGGTGGGGGCCGCCCAAGCAGATCAGGAAGGTCAGATCGAGTCTGACGTGAAGACCGCAAACGGTCTGCTCGCGGACATCGCCCAACTCAATTTCCAGATCCGCCAGGCTTCGGACTCCGAAACTGGCGGTGCCATTGATCTTGTGGATCAGCGTCAAGCCAAGCTTGAGCAGTTGGCTTCCGTGCTGAAGGTGGACATCACCAAGGACCCGGCTAATTCGAGCGAGATCAACATCAGTCTCGGTGGCGTCACTCTTGTGGCTCAGGCCCAGCTTGTGCACCAGGTCGGGTACCTTTCAGAGAAGGCAGCTGCTGATTTGAGTGCGGCAGGTTCTCTTGGGGCTCGTTCGCAGGGTTTTGAAATCGGTGACTACGATCTTACCGGAGCGTTCACTCCCACGGTGATCTCCAACGGTGGTGCAGCCATGTTGCGCACCTCAGATGCCGTTGCTGGTTCGGCAATTCCTGCCTCGACCACGATCATCGCGAAGCTGGATGACTCGACCATTCAGTTGAGTGCCGCCGCGACAGCGACAGGCTACTTTGGTTTGACGATCAACGGAGTTCCCAATGCGCGTGTGGGTTACGCCACCGCTGGTAGCAAGGTTGTTATCCTCAGCAACACCCCAGGCTACCAAGTGGTGCCTGCAGGCGGTTCAGCTCAAGGGCGTTATCAAGCTACTTTCGGGAACCCAACGGCGACTTACATGACCGCTAAGGGCGTGCGCAGCCAGTTGGCTGATCTCGCCTCGACGATTCGCACGCAGGTCAATTCGATTTACAACCCGACCGGCACAGGGAGCGACATGTTCTTGTCCTCCGAAGTCGCAATGACGGGCAATGGCTCGGACAACACCACGACGGCTGGTAGTCGAAATGTGACCGTAGCCGATACCGCAGGGTTGGTTGTCGGGATGCACGTTTACGGCACTGGAATTCCATCGGGAGCCACCGTGGCGTCTATTCTTAACGGCACGACGTTCGCTCTCAACGTTCCTGCAACAGCCACGTCGGGATCGGGTTCAGCGCTGAAAGCGGCTCGTAATCTGTTGGACCTTGAGCCAAACCTCACCGCGTCGAGCCTGCTTACTGCACCTACTGGATCCAACGCGGGCGCAAATACTTACGCAACTAAGATCGCGGCTCTGCGGGACGTCTCGCAGGCGTGGAGTTCCCCTGTGGCAGGTGGCGCGGCTTTTAGTGCGAAGTTGGGCGATTACAGCCGGGGAATGGTCACTAGCCTCGCGCAGACGATCCAGACTGTGACCACACGTTCCGACGAGGCTGGAGTCGTGGGCACTGCGATCAAGGCACAGCGAGACTCTGTGAGTGGTGTTTCTCTCGATGAAGAAACCTCTGACCTCATGCGCTTTCAGAAGGCGTATCAGGCTAATGCCAAGGTGATTACTGTGATTGACGACATGCTTTCCTCGCTGCTCTCGATGCTGCGCTAATTGGGTGAACTAAAAAGCTAACTTACAAAAACTTATGCGCATCCCAAACATCACCATTTCTAACGCGCTTGTGGCTCGGCTGAACACGCTGAACATTCAGCAGAATCAGTACAACGACCAGCTCTCCAGCGGCCAGCGCATCACCGATCCGAGCGAAGATCCTCAGGCCGCCAATCGCATCTTGGCACTCCGTTCGGAAAAGTCTGCGATCCAGGTGTATGCAAAGAACGGCGATCGTGCTTTGGGCGTTTCGCAGGCGTCTTTCGCCGCGTTGGATCAGCTTAAATCCATCTCGGATCGTGCCAGCGAACTCGCCACTCTGTCCAACAATAGCACCGTCTCTGCGAAGGAACGGCAGGCGTATGCGGTGGAGTTGAATGAGCTCATCAAGCAGGCCGTGGACGTGGGTAACACGACCTTCCAGGGCGAGTATCTCTTCAACGGCACTAACACCGCGAATAAGCCTTTCACGGATGACGGCACGGCCACGCCGTCTTCGCTCCTTTCCCAGCCCGCAGCGCCCGTGAGCCTCTCCGGTGCCGTGCTCACGTCTGGCCGCACAGATGTAACAGCCGCCAGCACGAGTACTCTCGCCGTCGGCATGGTCGTCACAGGCTCGGGCATTCCAGCTGGCACAACCGTTGCTTCCATCACGGATTCAACGCACTTCGTGCTCAGTAGCGGCGCAACCTCCACAGGTGCCGTCAATTTAACCGCCACGACGGATGGGTTGGATGGTCTAGCGATTCAGCTTGCTGGGACCGTCACGGTGTCGCCTTTCACCTCGGGCGCAAGTAACGCCAAGATTGCGACCTTCATCACAAATCTGATGGCGCTGCGTAACGGATTGAACAACACCACTGGAGCATCTGACGGTGGAACTAGTGCAATCACAACGGCCCGTGCGAGTTTGCTGACCTCCGAAGATGACTTGGTGTCGATCATTGCTGACAACTCAGCTCTTCAGACTCGTATGGAATCGCTCAAGTCCCAGGCTGAAGCGCGTTTCACGAACATGCAGGCCCTTATTTCTAAGGACGCCGACGTGGATGTTTCCCAGACCATGGTTGATCTGACGCGCGTGCGTACGGCGTATCAGGCTGCGTTGCAGTCAGGTGCGCAGGTAATGAAGCTTTCGCTGCTAGATTACATGCCTTAGTGAAAAAAAGTGGAGAAACCTCTTGCAGCCTGATGAGGGTGTGTTAGATTGTTCTCCCTTCGCAAGTGACCCTATCGTCCAGTGGCCTAGGACACTCCCCTTTCACGGGAGTAACACGGGTTCGAATCCCGTTAGGGTCGCCACCTCAAAAGCCGCAGCAAACGCTGCGGCTTTTGTGTTTTTAGGGGACGGATTTTTCAGACGCAGGTACGGAGAACGCGGAGAGCTAACCAAAAGAGCCTCCGGCTCTGCGTGTTGAGGCGCGCAGTCTCTGACATTTTCCTCAACGTCCTTCGGTCCAACCTAAAAAACGGCAGTAGAAAAACTCACAGCAGGTCGGTACTGGCCATGCGGATGTGAGTGGCTCTAAAGGAAAATTGAACTCACCCACTGGGTGAGTCTGAAGTGACGGACTTTCAAGCTGTATCCCGCTTTACAATAAAGCCTTACGTCTAATCCAGCATTCTTTCATCGCCGTATTTAAGAATAATTGCTGCGCCGCTTATGTTTATGCGCCTGTTGTCGCCACGGCTTTGAGCAGTTGAGCGGCTGCATCCACCATTTCCTGGCGGAGTACGACACGACGAAACTGCACGTCTTGAGATTCGTTCGGATTTATGGGACCAAATACGAAATGACTCGCCTTGACTGGGCCGGGCGATGACTCGTGAAGGAAGTGCACCTTCAAGCTACGCAAGGCATCGGGACAGGCGGGATTACCGACGCGGACTTCTTCCGCAAATGCGCTCACCGCAGCGGTTGTTCCTCTATCGTAATGGCGAAGCGTGTAGAGAACATCGAATACGTCTTTGGGCTGCTGGCGGTCACAGAAAGCGCGTAACTTGAGCGCAAGGAAGGGGCCTACTTCGCAAATTCTGGCGGTCAATTTCTGTTCAGCTTCGTATAGATCGACGCCCGTTACTTCGATGATTCGGGCGGTCTCCAATGCCCGATTTACCCCCGGAATGATACTTGCGACAACACCTTCCACCTGAGCGGAACCGCTGGTGCGTGGAGTGTGTTCGACCAGAAAGTCCACATACATCGGAACCGCCCCTATGGTTTTTTCGAGCCGGTTCGGATGTTGCGCGCTGGCTTTGAATCCCTGTACTCCGAGTGCCCAGCGGAGATTTCCGAATTGGCCTGAATCGGCAGCCAAGGCGATCCCAAGATCAACATCAAGAGTGGCAGGAAGCGGCAGGCTGCTCTGCTGGATTGGAGCGTGACAAAGGTATCTGGGAATGAGAGCACCGACGAGTACAAGGTCGGGCTGCCATGCGCCTAGTGCGGACCAAAGTGTGATGAATGCTCTCTCAGCAAGAGCAGTGTGGCGCGGGTCGTATTCGCTGTAAGTTTCGTATTTCATGGTCGGCAAAAGCCTTCCCAATCCCGCAATGCAGACGCTGCGTCTGGGCCTCGCAGACCCATCTTTAGAAGGTCCAAGTAAATTTGGGCGTCGCTTACAAGCGTCAGGCCGCCGTGTTCTTGGGTTTCCATAAAAAGCCCCTCGTCGTCTGGGGTGTGAAGCCGCAGCTTTCCGCCGTCAGTTACTGGGCGGAGGCCGAGTGCATCCAGTGCGACACTCCCAAGGGGACGATCCATGTACGCTGAACAGACCGCCGGTTCTGTATAGGGATGCCGCGTCCAAGCAGCACTCCACTGGGTGAACGCCAGTCGCACTTTCTCAGACGCTGCCCATTTCTGAAGCCGCTGGGCGAGTTCTTGCGGCGAGCCAAGGAAACCCGCGTAGAGCGTGGAGCGGACTCGCTTTGGTAAGCGATCGGAATCTGCCCAGAAATCAAGCAGGCCGAGCCAATCACGGAGGCGGAACTCGCGAGCAGTCATTTTTTCGACAAACCCCTGACTGGTGAGATGCTGAATGATACGCGAGACAAGGCCAGAACTTGCGCCTGTGCGCCGTACTATCTCCGCCTGAGTCCAGACACGCTCGCGATCAGTGAGCATGCTGCGTACAATGCGCGCGCTCTTGCCGACAAAAATGTTACGCGGTTCCAATTCGTAGCTGAACGAGCGGCCTTGCAGTGGACCGCGGTCGACAAGCAGTCCGGGCGCACGAAGCCAGGCTCGCCCATTTAAGTCGATGGCAGCGATGCCGTGCTCTTTACACGCCGCAAGGACGCGTGGGGACATTTCGGGCGTGACTAGCAAGGGACGGGGCGGCGAGGACGAAAACTCAAGTTTTTCGAGCCAAGGGACGCTGGGTTTTAGGGCGTAGATGAGACGGAACTCAAATCGGCTGCCGTCAAACTCGAGTGCCAATCGGTCTGATTCACCGCTGGCTTGCGGCTGACTTTCAGCCTCGAAAGTCCAGTGAAGGTCAGGGAAAGTCTGGATAAGTTCGCGAAAGTGGGCCGCGAGCTCACACGCGTGGCGGATAATCCCACGTGTACTGGAATCCTGCAGTTTCACTGGTGCGTAAGAAAAGGGTTCAGCAAGAAGAATGCAAGAATGTTACTGAATTCAGTGATTTTTACTCGCCAGTAAAAATTGGGGTTCTTTGGAAAATGGAGCGTGGATTGAATTTTTGAGCGCGTCCTTGGAGTGTTTCCTTCAGTACTGCGCCATTCCCATCGAGCTAAGTCGGTCAACTTTCAGACTACTTTTTAGAGGGAAGGTTTTATTCACGCGGAGGCACGGAGAACGCGGGAAGATAACCAAAAGAGTCGGAGGTTCTTAAAAGATTAGCCGGTGGTGATGGGAGCGCAGCGACCGGAACCGTCGGGATAACCCACCACTCGGATTGCGCTCCGGCGGGAGCGCCAGAAGCGTGGTTATCTAGCGCGGCGTTTCTCACGCACCTCCGGCGCGTGATGTTTGTGTGTGTGTGTGTCCGTTGGTTCCGCTCGTTCCTCGCATCACCACTGGCTAATTTCTTAAAAGCCTCCGGCTCTTTGGTTTGTGGCCATGTTGGGTTCCCTGGCACTGGTTGCTCCGAACCTGGGGCAGCGTGCGCACTCGGTGCACACGTTACCCCATAAAAAATCCGCCTCCGCGCCCTCCGCGACTCCGCGTGAAATCGTGGCGATCGCTGAAAGCAAAATTCTGTGGGGCTGAGAACCCAATATTCACGAAAAACGAACACGAGATGTTCAGTTTTCGTGGTACTGTCAGGCGTGATTCCGCGTTCTCAGATTAAAGGCTCCGTTCAAGTGGCGCTCCTGCGTAGTCGGGTTGTTGCTCTCGTCGGCCCAAGGCAGTGCGGAAAGACAACCATTGCACGCGAGTTTGTGCCGGTAAATTCCGCCAACTACTTTGACTTGGAGGATCCCGTGAGCCTTGCGCGGTTGGAGGAGCCCAAAACAGCATTGGAAGGTCTGCATGGCCTCGTCGTCATCGACGAAGTGCAACGGAGACCTGAGCTATTTCCAATCCTGCGAGTTCTTGCTGACCGGCAGCCCCAACTCGCACAATTTCTCATTCTGGGTAGCGCGAGTCCTGAGCTCTTGTCGCAGTCGTCTGAATCTTTAGCCGGAAGGATTGAGGTCGTGGAGATGGGTGGTTTTTCCCTCTCTGAAGTGGGGAACGAGCAGTTGGAGCAACTATGGCTGCGCGGGGGATTCCCCTTGAGTTACCTTGCCATCAAGGACCGTGATAGTGTGGTTTGGAGGCAACAGTTTATCCGCAGCTTTTTTGAAAGGGACCTGCTGCAGTTTCATCCAGGAGTTGCCCCGGCGACGATGATGAGGTTTGCCACGATGCTTGCCCATTACCACGCCCAGACATGGAACGCCTCGGAGATTGCTAGCAGCCTCGGCGTGACGCCTCCCACTTGCCGACGGTATCTCGACGCGTTGAGCGGAGCCTTTCTGGTTCGTCAACTTCAGCCCTGGCACGAGAACTTGGGAAAGCGGCAAGTCAAAGCTCCAAAGATCTATTTTAGGGACAGCGGATTGCTTCATTGTCTGAGTGGGATCCGCACAAAGACTGACTTACTCACAAATCCAAAGTTGGGTGCATCTTGGGAAGGGTTTGCCATTGAGGAGATAATTCGAAAGGAGGCCCCTGATGAAGTGTATTTTTGGGGCACCCACGGCGGGGCTGAATTGGATTTGCTATTAATCAAGGATGGACGGCGGTGCGGCGTTGAAATCAAGCGCGCAGATGCCCCCAAGCTCACTGCCTCAATGAGGACCGCGATGCAGGATTTGAAGCTGGATCAACTTACCGTTCTATATCCGGGGACGCAGACCTATTCTTTGGCCGATAATGTGGTTGTTATGCCGATAAGCGCTCCCTGAGGAGGCCGCGATCGATCGCCATAGCCCAGGGAGGCAAACGGTTGTGGATTGCTTTCTCAAGTACGTCCTTTGCATGTTTTTCTCGGTATTCGGCAATTCCTCATCGGGCGAAGTTGGTGAACGTGGAGGGGGGAGGTGGGGATCTTGCCAAATGGTAGCCTGTCGCTAGTAGGCAGTACGGCCATAAATGGCGCATCACTAGAATGTCTGAGGTGGCACCGAGCCGGAGGCTTCTAGCGAGGCGTTTCTTACGCACCTCCGGCGCGTGACGTTTGTGTGTGTGTGTCCGGTGGTTCCGCTCGTTCCTCGCATCACCGCCGGCTAATTTCTTAAAAACCTCTAGCGCTTTGTCTTGTGGCCTCTCTTCGGTCCCCCGCGCCTCCGCTCGAACCCTCTGGAGGGCTAGGGTGCCAGATTCACCGCTCGTCCGGGTTTTGCGGCAGGGGTGACCGCATCAATGAGTTGGCGCACCTTTGCAGGGATTTCGAGCTTTGCCTGCGTGGGCACGCTGAAGGTGTATTGCCGGATCTCGTCCCCCAACTGGAGGTACTTCGGGAGGCGCGTGGCCTCATCCACAGCGACCACGCGGATGCCGGGTTGAAGCGGAAGCCCGCCCAGGGGACCCGCAGGCCATTTCTGGGGGGCCGGGGGTTTGCCTTTGCCGATGAATACGGGCTCAGGTGGGATCTCGGCGAAAATAAGAAGAGGTTGGCCGGCAATGGCTATTTTTCCTTTGAAGAGGTCAGATTTTACCCAATCGAACTCACGCAAGCTCGCCCAGTCGTCGGTTTCTGGAGGAACGCTCGCTGGGCCGCTAAACACGGTTTTTGGGTTTTGATCGTCAGTGAAAGCGGTGGAGTTTGCCGTGGAATTGTCAGCCGTGATGCCATGGATTGTGATGTCGCTGCTGCCTGGAGCGGATAAGAAAGATTGGCCCTTGATTTTCCAGAGCTCTGCTCCTCGGGAGGGAAATGCCACTGTTTGAACAGATTCCTCGCCAATGACGGTCACGTTGATGCTTACGGGGCGTGCGTCCGTTTCGGCTGCGGTGGCAGTCCCGTTGTATTTGAAGCTAATGGACCATGCAGCGGGTAGTTTGGGGCGCTTGATCGGTTCGCCTGCGGGCGGCACTGGGGGCGTGAGCGCGTTGGCTGGGCTGGGATCGGCAGCGCGAGCGGGAAGGGGAGCCAGGGAAGCGAGGGCTGCAAGGATGCAGAGGGTGGTGTGCTGGGGGAAAAGCGTAGCCATTTCTAAAATTTATTGTAAAACTTCCTAAGACTCCAACTGTTTCCTGTCTG
>CAIWVL010000249.1 GCA_903916085.1 uncultured Spartobacteria bacterium | reverse complement strand
GAGCGTAAGCGATACCACCGGATTAAGGCGTATACACCAACGCACCCCGGCAGGGGTGCCAGCTGCGGATCAAGGCGAACATAAGCAACTCTAGGAACGACGTGCGCTGCCCTCCACTTCGGACGTCAGTGTGCACCTCCAAAAATGATCCGAAGGTTTGCCTGATTTGGGGTACTCGGGTAAAGCCATGAAAAAAGCGGTGATTCAGGCCCAGCTACCGCCAGAACTCATGACTCGGGCGAGTGCATCGTAAATGGCATCCTCAGGAGCATCGTCTCGCATAAACTGCTGATAGGATGCCCGGTGCCACTGTGCATCTTGGACATCAATGTTCGACATGATGATTACCTTAAACTTGCCATCCTTGGGCAACTGGGCAGCTACTTCGACAGGAACGTGTAGCCACTCCCCAGAAGTCAGTTCTGCGGTAAACTCGATGGCGCTCATTGAGTAACGCTAGCACGAGACGTAGGTTGACCAAAGGACTTTGGCCGTCTCCTGGAACTGCCAGGACAGGCGTATCGCCCAGCAATTCTTTCAATTACCCATGATCCATTGACTGACTTGCACCTAAGACGCTAAGCGTCCAGGTGAGCCTTTTCGACGCAATGCGCGGGATGCAAGAACGTCTGTAGCGGAGCTCAACTCATCAGCGGATTCCACACCCGCCGGAAGCCGAGTCCGGTAAAGTCCTTGGTGTTCGCCGTGGCAAACTCTGTCACACCTTGGGCCAGCAGACTCAGCGCCGTGCGCACATCATACAAGCGGCGGAAGGCAAACCCTTCTTTGCTTGCCGCCCGCCACAAACTCTCGTGCATCGGCAAACTCTCGGACGGAAAACACGCATAGGCCGTCTCATGTTGAGGAGAGTCGGCATTGAACCCATGCCACAGAATGTTGTTATCAATCGAAAGCATACGGCTACGAAAGAGACGCCTCGGAGGATGTCATCTGCGCCTGCGCCTTGAGTTCGTCCTCGGTTAGTGCGCACCATCCTAACCTCCTAGGCTTTGGCAGTTGCCAATCAGGATCCGCATCTTGGGAATACACATTCAGTGTATATTCAATCCCTCGCCTTGCCAATTCCGCCAGAGAAATCTCGCGAGCAGCACACAGCTTTTTAGCACGAGCAAAGAGTTCGTCAGGCAGCTGAATTTGAGTTCTGACCACTGCAACAAATTAATGTCACTTGAGTGTGAAGTCAAACTGTAGGCGCTTTTCTTCATGCCGTCGGCCGCATTCGTGATGGGCCTCAATGGGGCTTTCCCTAGGGGGAATAGGGGACAGACACTTTCCCCCCTCGGTTTTCCGCGACTAACGAGCCGCGGATCAGTCTTTTCTTGCCGCGTTTAGGCTTAAGAAGCACTCTCTCGGACTGCATTTTTCCAACGTTATCACAAATCATTTTTCATGAAAATTCTCGATTACAAAACCCTAGAAAGTTTGATGCACTCGGAAAATCCAGAGGTTCCAAAAGTCGCTAAAGATTTTGACCATTCTAAGCTTGAATCATTCACGCACATTGCGAGTGACGGGAAGACCTTGAGCGCTCTTGCAAAGTATACTGAGGAAGCGGTCAGGGATGGCATTTCTATTTTGGATCTTTCGTCGCTTGAGCAAATTTCATCTGCAGTTTTAATGGTTTTTCTGCGGTGCGACGGCATAGATCACATACTACTTGAATCGCTTAAAACGCTCGATTTAGCATGCGCAAGGATGCTCGTAACCGCCGTGAGGAAGGGCACTTCATTTATCAGCATTGGCCTCGGATTTGAGTTGTCTAATCTCGCGCCGGAAGTAGTCGCAGAATTGTTCACGGCACCCCGCTATGGATGGTTTATTGACGGAGGCTTTCACCTATTCGATGAGGAATATTTCAAGGAATGTGAATCTGACGGCCATTTAGTTTGAACCTAAGGCGTGCATCGGACACACAAACCGCTCTCCCTACAGCACCCAAGACACATGACATGTTTCGGCTTTCACTTACCATCGCCAGACGTTTGGCCGCGTCATTTTAAACACGCGAAACTCCGGATACCTGTCGCTTTTGATCGATTCTAAGCACCCATCCGAAACATTCAATGGCAAGTGAGGATTGAGCGGGCTCGGCGCTTCGGCTCTGAACAAGGAGCGCTTGCTGCGGTACTGGCTGTTTCAATTGATCCCCTCTGTGGAGACTCGCCGATAACCGGGCCACGGCTTCCTGCCAATGTCTCCAACTTAGAGATACTTTAAGAGCCTTTGTGCGGCAGCGTAAAGGAGACAATCACTGAAACCGCCTACATTTAGGATCGCTCGGGCTCAATCTCCAAGCTCCGAAGAGCAGCCATCCACGGTTACCAGGAGTTCCTTTGCCAGCAAAAAACCTTGCCCGGACAGGCAAACCTCTCGCTGGTTTTGTCTTCCGGTGGGAATAGGGGACAGACACTTTTCCCCCTGCTACTGCTATTCCGCCCCTCCGCATCTCCGCGTTCTCCGCATCTCCGCGTTCTCCGCGTGAGGGTAGCTTTTTTAGGCGCTCTAAGTAGGCTGCTTTGATTTAAATGAAAGAATAGGATTTTCAAATATGTAGGATCTCAAGGCAGCAAGGAACGAAGCCTAAACCGTCGGGCCTTCTTCTCCCTACAAAGCAAATCCTCGCGATTCACTACTGATCAGCTTTTTAATGACACTCACTGCGACTTTGAGCCACCCCCGATTTTGAGTTCCCGTGTAACCAAACGCTGCTAAAGTTGAGCACATGCCTATTACTCTGGAAGGCCTCGATCAACTTACTCACGAGGCGGTTACACATTACTGGACGACCTTGCTTAATCAAGGCGCTAAGCAGCGTGAAGGTGATCCCGACAAAGGCGGGCGGGCGGCTGTTACTGGAGGAAAGCAAATGCAGGGCTTCGCTCGGGTAGTAAAAAAGCTTCTGGAGGACAACGGATTACATGGAAGCCATATCTACTTAGATACAAAGCTGGAGCTGCCTGGCTATTTTCGTCCCACCAAGAACTGGGACATGCTAGTGATTCATAAAAAGACTTTGCTAGCTGCTATCGAATTTAAATCTCAACGCGGGCCATCATTTGGAAACAACTTTAATAATCGCACTGAGGAGGCACTCGGAACTGCCCACGATCTGTGGACAGCGTATCGCGAAGGCGCTTTTGGCAAAACATCGCTTCGTCCTTGGCTTGGGTGGGTGATGCTTTTGGAGGACTGCACTAAGTCCAATGCACCGGTGGGAGTTGCTGAGCCACACTTTAAAGTTTTTCCAGAGTTTCGCGGTGCTTCCTATGCGTTGCGATACGAGCTGCTTCTTCGGAAAATGGTCCTCGAAAAGCTATATGACGGCACGGCATTGCTAATGGCTACGGCGGAGGGCGGGCCGAAAGGCGAATTTAGAGAGCCTGCATGTGATTTAACTGCCAAGCGATTCCTTGCCAGTCTTGGGGGACACATTGCGGCTTATTTAGCAAACGATGCACCAGACCATGCAACTCACGCTTGATTTATCAACCCATTTTACGAGAGAGCATTATAATTATGGCGTGCGAGCTGACGGCTGTGCACATGGAGTAGTGCTGACGAAGTCTCATGTGGTTGAGCTTATCTTGGATATCTCAGGATATCGTGTCGATCGATCCCTGTCATCATTAAGACTGCTCGAACCGGCCTGTGGAAAGGGTGCGTTTTTGCTACCCGCAGTTAAACGCCTTATAATTTCTTCAAGCAGAGAAAACATTCCCATATCCACACTGAAAGAAGCGATTTTAGCATACGACATTGAACCGGAGCACGTGGCCTATACCCGCCAGGCAATCGTAGAACTCCTGCTCGAGTTTAAAGCTTCACGCGATACGGCTATAGAACTGGCGAACGGATGGGTTTTGGAGGGAGATTTTTTACTTGCTAATCTTACACCGCGTTTTGATGTCGTCATCGGAAATCCCCCTTATATCCGGATTGAGCACCTATCCAATGAACTACAAGCCGAGTATCGGAGGCGTTTTTCAACTCTATTTGATCGCGCAGACCTTTACGTAGCCTTTATCGAAAAGAGCTTACAGACTCTTGCACCAACAGGCATTGTATCCTTTATCTGTGCGGATCGATGGACACTCAATAGCTACGGAGCCCGTTTAAGAGCACTCATTACGAGGGAGTTTCAGACACACGCCTACATTGACTTGCGGCAGGCCTCCCCTTTCGAGACAGATGTTATTGCTTACCCTTCTGTTTTCTCTATCGGACGGGAGCGCACCAAAAAGCCGGTCATTTTCGTCGCTCTACCCACAGCGTCGGTTGCTGAGTGTGTTGCGGCTAGTTCTGCAATCCTTGGCACTAACATTTCGACGGCGGAGATTTCCATTTCATATTACAATGTTTGGTTTTCGGGAGAAGCACCTTGGGTGCTTTCTTCGCCAGAACAGCTCAAAACTCTTCGTTCATTGGAAGACCGCTTTCCCTTGCTTGAAGATGTCGGCCAAGCTTCTGTGCGAATTGGAGTTGCTACGGGCTGCGATCAAGTTTACATCGTCAATGAAGGTGCTGAAATCGAGGTGGATCGATTAGTTCCCTTGGTCATGCGAGATGACATTCATCTTGGAACGATTCGTGATTCCAGACGTTTTGTAATTAACACTTATCGCCAGAGCGGTGGCGTGGTCAATCTGGAAGAATATCCTCTTTTGGCAAAATATATCGAATCACATCGGGCGGCAGTGGCTAAACGCCACGTTGCCAAGAATGGTGGCGCTGGTTGGTTCAAGACAATCGACCGAGTCTACCCTGAATTGGTTTCTAAGCCGAAACTGCTCATTCCTGATATAGCAGGGTGTAATCAAGTTGTATTTGAAAAGGGTTGCTTTTATCCGCACCATAATCTTTATTATGTTATTTCAGACATCTGGGACATGGAGGTGCTTGGCGGCTTGCTGAGCTCGCGTGTAGCGCTCTTTTTCGTTTGGTCTTATGCCGTGAAAATGCGGGGCGGGTACCTACGATTCCAAGCTCAATACTTGCGCAGAATTCGCGTTCCTAAGTTTGAATCACTTTCAAAAAATCTAAGCGACGCTATCAGGTCTGCATACCGTCTCCGAAATTTCAAGAAGCTGGACGAACTATCTCTTTTAGCCTATCAACTAGATAAAGTGCCCCACTTCGATTTCATTGATACAAGAACATAGTATTTTTTTCGTTTTTTCAGCTAAAAGCGATCAAGGTTCGCGCGCGATTAATTTAACATAACCCGCAGACGGAAGCCTAACAGCACATCTCACGGACACAGTTTTTTTGTGAGGTGCTAGCGAATATTCACTATTCATGCACAGTCTCTAGTTCACTGCCCTAGATTCACCACAGAAAACCACCGCTTCGGCACAATCAGCGAGATTTTTATCTAAAGTAACAAACAGAGGATTTCTAATTTCGGCACCCGTAAAAAGAGGAGCTCCAGCTAATAGTAATACGTTTCCAGCGCTCAATGGGTGCGGCATCAGAAGCCTCCGAACCAACTAACTTTTTTCGCGTTCCCTACGGCTAAAAGCAGACAGACACTCGGTTCCAGGACCCCACCAAACCACACGCTCTGTATCCGTTCTCCAAAGTTCTTCAATAATCCCAGACGACGCCTCGGGTACCAATAGAGCAACGAGCGCAGAACGGTCCCAAAATTTCATCGCTCCTGAAATAGTTCCTCACAAATGCACTCAGATAACACGGCTTCAGGCGTACTGACGATTGGAGTATTTTTACGGAAGCGGCCGAATTGCTCCCTCCATCTCGCGGCAACGTCAACTGCCCGCGCTTTGCCAATTCTGGGGTTCTTGATGTCCAAGGATCACCGACAAGAACCTCTCGAAATGGCACGAGGACGGCGACAGGTTGATCACGGCCTGAGTGCATGACTTCTTGTCCAGCTTTCACCTACTCAATAAACCGACCGGGATAAAGTTTAGCCGTCAACATGTCGGCTTGAAGCATAAGTTTCGCACAGCCATAAAGAAGCTACAGGTCAAGGGATGAGGTGAGGCGTAAACCCGCCTCCCAGCCCCCCACAAAAAAGAGGACCGGGATTGCTCCCGGCCCTCCACTTTCACGCCGTTTTTACGAGCGCTCTATCCATCTAACACACTCGCCTTTTTTCCTTACGGCGTCTTCATCTGCGTTGCAGGGATCGCCTGCTTCGCTTGACCCGGGGGCGT
Source organism: uncultured Spartobacteria bacterium (assembly GCA_903916085.1). Taxonomy (GTDB): domain Bacteria; phylum Verrucomicrobiota; class Verrucomicrobiia; order Chthoniobacterales; family Chthoniobacteraceae; genus Chth-196. The sequence goes on along the minus strand of CAIWVL010000249.1, from coordinate 5,051 downwards.
CCACATAAGATGGGCGCCTGCGCTGCCCGTCTTTTCGTAGTACTCCATCCGGATATCGACTGTCGCTCCTGCTCCGAGAGTCAGGGAAACCGTGTTTTCGGTTAGCGCGCGATCTACCCAACTGTTGATCAGCAACTGACCGTTGAGCCAGAGGCGCACACCGTCGTCCGATTGGACGGAGAAGGTGTACTGACCTGCGGCTAGGGTTTTGAGGCGGCCAGTCCAACGGGTGGAGAAGTAGTCCACAGGGAGGGCGGGGTCTGGGGAAGCCGTTCCCCAGTTGAAGTCCACGGTGGGATCCACCCGCGACAGCCGTAAAGCTGTCAAAGTGGCGTCACCGAAGTATTCGCCCGTCAATCCCGGCGTGCTAATGGCCCCAAGCTCGCAATCGCCGAGAACGGCTTTTGCAGGCACAGTGCCCGTACCACCACCAAGGAACGCCCCCGCATAGACTAACTGTGGCAACCCTAGCAGCTTGACCGTCCCCACATTGGTGTAAGTGACGTCATCCGGGGAAACAGCGAGCGCGATCCGATCGCCCCGACGTTCCACCAGCAGCCAGGAGTTCGGGAACGCCAACGTTCCCGGAGCTACCGTGCTTGTCACCGCTCCACCCACCGTGGTCCGACTCCAGACAGACAGCGAACCGTTCGCTGCGATTTGCACTGCTGCAAATCGATCGGCTGCACCGTAACCTTCACGCAACATCACTGCCGTACTCGGTGCCCCAGTGAGGGAGCGCACCCGAATGGCGGCCTGGAAATCGCCGGAGTGCGGCTGATTCAGGAAGCCGCCTTGTTCGGGCGTGCCCACTTTGAGGCCTGCGCCTGTTGCACTCAGTTCGCGGATGCCATCGGCCAGACTAGTGACAGAGGGCGCTGCGGTTGAGCCAAGCGGCGTTGCAGTAATCCCGACCCGCAGAGCGGACGTGGGAATGATCTGCTTGGTAATGGAAGGACCAGCCCACAGCAGCTTGCAGGCTGCCAGACCCGTTCCTTCGAAGTACTCAAGCTTCACATCCACAGGAACGCCTGCTGCCAGGACGACGGTGCCGGAGTTTTCTTTGATGGCGTGACCGTTCCAGTCGTCCACCAGCAACTTGCCATTCACCCAGAGGCGGACGCCGTCGTCAGCCTGTGTGTAAATGGTGTAAGTGCCGGAAGCCGTCGGAACCAACTGCCCGGTCCAGCGCACGGAGAAGCCGTCGGCTCCGAGAGCGGGATGCGGTGAGTTGGTGGTCCAATCGAAGTTTACCGAGTCGTCCACCCGAGCCACCACTGGCTGGGTGAGGCTGTTGGTGGCGAAATACACCCCCAATAAACCCTGCTGGGCCACTGCACCGGCGAGGCTGGCACGAACCAAGGACCACTGATCCACCACGGCACGTGCGCTTGTAGTCGGCGAACCGCTATAAGCAAACGCTCCAATCTGCACCGAGGCAGTGAGACTAGGCAGTGTGTAGGTCGATACCTGCCGATAGCTTACGCCATCACCAGAAACCGAAACCCGCACCACATCGCCCACGCGCTCAAGCTGCATCCACGCGTTCGGCTCTACCGCCTGCGCATCCGCCCCGGCTGGGGTGGTTTCCGCAAACGTGCCGCCCACGCTCGTGCGAGCTCCCGTGCGATACTGGGCCGACGGTGTCACCGCCTCCATCACGCACCGATCGCCTGCCAGAACGCCTTCGCGCAACATTAACCCGGCCCGCGCCGCTGCAGTTCCCGTCACACTGCGTACGCGCAGCACTGCACGGAAATCTCCCGTGACAGTCTGTGTTTCCATACGCAGGGCATCGGAAGCGCCTGAAGCGCCGAGGCCCGCACCATTCAGCTCCCACGTGCCGTCTGCCAGCACTCTGGAGGAACCCGTTGCACCACCGATGGTCGCGGCGTTCAGCCCACCGGACACGAGGTTGTTTGCCTGAGCGGTGCTGTTCACCGTAACGACCACGGAGGCCGTCGCCGTCGCCACACTATCACTAATAGTATAGGCGAAGCGGTCGGTTCCCGTGAACCCAGCCTCAGGCGTGTACTGCACTCCGCCTGAAACGAGCACTGCCGTTCCATGCGCAGGCAAGCCCACGGCTGTAATTGCCAGCGGTTTAGGCCCCTTGTCCGTATCCGAGTCATTGCCGAGGACTGCTACCGTGACTGCCGTGGACTCGTTGGTCACTGCGACGTCATCCACTGCGGAAGGCGCAACATTCGGCACCACCGGAATGACAGGCACCGTGATAGTGAACGGAGGCGTGCTCAGTAAGGCGGGCGGAATGATTTCCTTCACCTGACTGGGGCTCGACCAACTCAACTTCGCCGAGGCACCACCCGTGCTTTCATAGTACTCCACCTTGATGTCATAGGCCTTACCTGCGACAAGGCTGATGTTACCGGACACCTCAACCGGGGCGTGATCGCTCCAGTTATTGATGACCTGCACCCCATTCACCCACACCCGCGAGCCATCATCTGAGTTGGCGTAGAAGGTGTAGTTTTCGGTGTACCTAGGCGTTACCGTGCCGGTCCAGCGTGCGGAGAAGCCGTCCACAGGAAGGGCGGGGTCAGGCGAGCCAAGGAGCCAGTCGAAGTTCACCGTGGAATCCAGACGACTCAACACCGGAACTGTGAGGTCCGGTTTGCTGAAGTAATCTGCTTTTAGGCCAACCCAACGGGTCGGATCCGGTGCGGCGACAGTCACTGCAACGGTCGCCGTGGCGGTGAGGTTGCCATCGCTAATGGTGTAGGTGAACGCGTCGGTTCCACTAAACCCGGCGGCCGGCGTGTACTGAACGCTGGTGCCTGCGAGCGTGGCAGAGCCATGCGCGGGGACACTCACCGCAGTGATGCTCAGCGGCGATGGCCCGTTGTCCGGGTCGCTGTCGTTGGCCAGCACGTTGATGAGGGTCGGAACGCCGACTGTCGTCCAAGCGGTATCGTTTCCGGCGAGCGGCGCCTTATTGGGCGCGGGCTGAACGGCCACGGTAGCACCGAGGGTCAGGGCATCGTAGGGAACGACTTCCTGGACCTGGCTGGGGCTGCTCCACTGTAGGGAAACCTGCGCACCACCACCACCCTGGTAGTACTCAAGCTTGATGTCATACTGCTGACCTGCAACCAGTTGAATCTTCCCAGTGTCCACCGTTGCGGGATGCGAGGACCAGTCGTTGACGAGCTGGACGCCATTCACCCAAAGCCGGGCGCCATCGTCCGAGATCGTTGTGAATGTATAGAGCTCGCTGTACTTGGCCCTCACCTTGCCGCTCCAACGGATTGAGAACGAGCCTGCATCCACTGCTGGATCCGGTGCGTTCGTGCCCCAGTTGTTGTCGACGTACGGGTCCACTCGTGTGAACACGGGGGCCGTGAAGTCGGAATTGTTGAAGTACTCACCCAACAACCCGTTCGTTCCCGGTCCTGGAACTTCGAGGGTGCTCGAAACGGTAACATTAACGGTGCCAACCGAGGTACTCACCCCGTCGCTCACCGTATAGGTGAACTGATCTAGCCCACTCAGCGTACTAGACGCCTTATAGACAAGTTGGCTCCCAGAGATCGAAACACTGCCCAAGCTTGGCGAACTCACGCTCACTAGCGACAACCCGGTGGATCCACCATTGGATGCCGTGTCATTCGCTAGGACTGGGATCGTCACGCTTCCTCCACGCGAACAACTCGCTGTATCAGGATTGGCCACTGGCGCCGTATTAGCCGCGATGGGAATACCGGAATGGTACACCTCGATTTCCCGTAGGTTCAACTGATGCTCACCCCCCTGGGCACCGGCATCCTTGAGGTCCTTGTTGGAAGCGCCTCCGTAGGTTACGTCGTTAACCAGCAAGCGGATCTTGCCCGTTGTGACCGGTGCGAAGCTGTGCGTAAACACACAACGTTCACTGTAGAAACTATCTACAGTGGTCCGATTGGTCTGGGTATAGGCCCGGATGGTGTTCACCGGCTCCTTGATGTGCTCGATGGAGACCCACTGGCCGTTCTGGTCGACTTGGAGCTCGTAGTCCAAAATGGAGCCGTCCCATTGCCAGGGAATGCCCGCATAAATGACCACGCGATCCACCTCCGTGGCCGCAGGCAGACGGACCTCAAACCACGCCGGATAGGAAGCGTTATTGCTTTCCCACAAGCGATCGTTGTTGGTCTGATTCCAGTACCAGGTGTCTAACTTGCCATTGATGACCTTCGAGGGCGGGTTGCTGATGCTCGAATCAATCGGATGCACCGCAGAGCCCGAGGCAGCTGCAGTCACGCCGGTTTGGAGCGCAAGGTTGGCACCCCAATCCGGCGCTGCCACCGTCAAAGTACCCGTGTACTCCACGTAGGTAGGCAGTTCGCTCATGGCCACTACGACCTTACCGTTCACCACCGGAAGCGTCTGCTCCTTGCCAAAGGGCGAAATCACCTTCACCGAAGTCGCCCCCGTGACGTTGAACTCCATTTGCCCTCGGGTGTCGCCCGAGGTCATCACAGCCGCGACCTGTTTTCCAGGTCCGCTGAAGATGCTCCCGACAAACAATTTGTTCCCAGGGTTACCGAAGTCTAGCGCGCTCGCGAAGTGCGTTCCGTACAGTTCCTCAGACCATACGCGCAACAAAGCGCCCACGGGATTGAGTGAACCGTCTTCGTTCTGCACCCAACGCGGCTCATCCCAGAACCCGCCATTGCGATCGTACCAGAAGTGGTTGTGCTCCTTCGGGATACCGTACTGCTCATAGACCATCATCTGCATCATGGTCCAACGCCCCTGTAGACGCGGCTGATATGCACCGAAGACGGGAGCCAGGTAGCCCTGCTCAGTCTGCCACTTTTCGATGCCCGTCAGGTTGTATGTCTTGAGCCAGTTGTTCACCTGGTCCATCGACATCCGGGTCAGCCCGAGATCGCCGTTGACGCAGTTATACGCATGGAAAGAGAACGCGTCGATGTACTTCCCGCCGCCTGCGCGGAAGAACTCATCGTTCCAGCCGGCCATCGGAGGCCCGACCGTGACGGCTCCAGGCGATAACACCTTCAGAGTCGAATCCACGCTCTTCACAAGCT
>CAIWVL010000248.1 GCA_903916085.1 uncultured Spartobacteria bacterium | reverse complement strand
TTGTCAACAGCCATGATAATAGTAAGATTATTTATAGGGTGACCAGTCAACTCTTCGGCCATCAAAGCATATGCACAAGTTTGCCAAAAGTAATCTTGAATACTCTCTTTAGTCTTGATTCTCTTAGATGTTTTAAAATCTATAACAGAGAGTTCACCTTCATATTCACCAATACAATCAACACGACCAGCAAGACCGAGTTGGTGAGACCATAGTGCTTGTTCTTGATACCAGATGTTATCAATTTTATCCAAATATGGAATCAAATCATTAAACATCTCTCTGGCATCTGGCATGATGTTGCCAAGTTTCTCATTGTTGAGATATCGTTCACAAAGAGTATGTACATTGGTGCCACGACCAGAAGCTTGTCGTGAAATACGATTTGCTTCTGCTTCACCTACACGCTTTCGCCATGCCATAATCTCTTGTTTCTTCATGGCACCAATGACCGTTGTAACAGAAGGCAATCTCTCACCTTCAGGTGTTACATAATATCTTTTTCCATCTTCAAATGTTTTAGACTCTAGGTTTGGTAATTCAAGTGGTGGGCAGTATGTGAATGTCATCGTATATTGATTCGTTAATTGTGGCTGTAGATGTTTCTTTATCAAAGGAGATAAAGCCATCACAAGCCATATTCCAATCGTCACCGCCAATACCATTGCCAGTAACTTCATCATACACAGGAACATTTACTTTGAAATGTTTTACTAAGTATTCTTTGGTTCTATTTTCAAAGATTCGCCAAACGTGATCCACAGAACCACGATTTGGTTGTCCTCTACTCTTATTGAATCTAATCGTATAATGATTCATCAGATAATCTCTGCCGTTGGTTGTACTGGCGCATCAGTATCAAGTTGTGGAGGTGTTGGAATCCAACGTGTACCTAAATTGAAATGTATGAATTTCAATGGTTTCTCTGAACCGTGTCTAGTAAAGCCATGTGGTATCCACGTATTCATAAAATACAAATTACCAGGTTGTGGAATATAATGTACACCAGTAGAAGCATAAGTTACCTGTGACATATCACGTTCAGGCAAATTGATTTGTCTCTTAGCAGGTCTCGGATCAAATACAGAAATTCTAGAGCAATCTTCTGGTGCATCTAGAATATAGAAACCAGTAATCTGAGCGCCAAACCCGTGTACATGTTCTTCATTGGCGGATCTCATATGATGTTCTTGAGCCCAAAAGTCCATGATAAAGACTTCTTGGTTTTGCATATTATGACCTTGTTCAGCCAAAATATTCCATGATGTTTGCGCTATGTACATGACCAAGTCTTTAACACGGTCATCACCAGCAAAAGTCTCAGACATAACGACAGGAAATAACTTATCCATGAGTTTGTCTTTTGGTTTATCTTTTTTAGCTTTGTTCAAATATTCTTTAGAGACAAACTTAGCAGTCTCTAAGAATTCTGGTTTTGCAATCCAATATACACCAGATGGAAAATGAAATTCCACATTCAATCTATTAGCTAATTGTTCTTTTGTTAGTTCTGGTTGTGTTGGTACTTCACCAATAATTTCTGAGGTTTCTGTCATAATATCTCCAAAGTTTTGAGTAACAAATTATATCACACGATTATATAGTTGTCAAGTCATCAAGGTATTTTAAATCAGATTGATTCAAATCAAGTGTTTGTGGAATCCATTGTTGAATCTATGACAACGGATCTATCAGTTTCATATGCATCAATAGGAACCATACGATAAAATCTATGTACCATTCTCAAACTTGTTTGTAATTCACAATGCTCAATTATTTTCCATTTTGTTAAGTCCCATGAATCGTGTGGTTCTTCATGTTCAATTAATTTGAAAATACCATGTTCACGCAAATAGTTATCGTCTTCACTATCAGGAGTGACGAGCTGCCAATTCAAATCAGGTAAATGTTTTACATACTTCATGCTGTGTTACTTGTTATTAAATCTAATAAAGAAAATTTTGGTTTTGGTAAAGCACTTTCTGGTGTTAAATATGAAGGAATCTTTGCAGCCATCGCTTTTTCGCCATCAGCACATTCTAACCAAGATGAGGATGTTTCGTCCCAACGATAAACACCTTTTGGTCTGGGTTTAGGTGGTAACCAGAAATATGTATCCGTTTCTAATGTCCAAGATTTGATATGTTCTGGTGGATTATTCTTTAAATCGTTAATTTTTTCATTGATTTCATCTATTGTTAAATCACGAACAATAAAATTGTCTTCAAATTCATTACTATCAGAGATTTTAGAATATGTCAATTCAACTTTTTGATTTTCTGATATTTGTGTTTCACCTAAAACGGAATATTTTTCTTTTCTGGTAAACCAAGCGAAACCTTCTGGAGCATTATCACCAGAAATATCTGTATCCGGAAAAGCAAATAAAAAATTATCAATTGTTATTGGATGATTTACTGTATTTCCGGTTTCATCTATTTGTATAATACATTTCATTTATTTTCCTAAACTTTTTTATGGCGATCCAGCGCAAGTTGATGGGAATGACCTGGTTCCGTTGCAATTACTTGAAACAGGCAAACGGATATGGCTGCGTTTTCCGTATCATTCCCACCAAGATCATGACCCTAGATCAGCTGGGAATTCCTGAAGTGGTTAAGGAGTTCGGCAAGCTACGCGGCGGCATTGTGCTGGTGACAGGCCCCACAGGTTCAGGCAAATCCACAACGCTGGCGGCCTTGATTGACCACATCAACACCAACTATGCTCGGCACATTGTCACGATCGAGGAGCCAATTGAATTTGTGCATCCCAATAAACGCTCTGTCATTACCCAGCGCGAGGTGCCCGAACATTCCCCCAACTTTCCTGTCGCGCTCAAGGCAGCGTTACGCGAAGACGCAGACATCATTCTCGTAGGGGAAATGCGGGATTTGGAAACGATCAGCCTGGCCCTTACTGCTGCCGAAACAGGCCTGCTCGTATTCGGAACACTGCACACCAACAACGCGCGCAAGACGGTAGATCGCCTGATTGACGTGTTTCCCGCTGACCAGCAATCACAGGTGCGCACGATGCTGGCGAACTCACTTCGTGGGGTCGTTGCGCAGGTGCTCATGAAAAAGGCGGAGGGCAAAGGGCGAAAGGCGATCAACGAAATCCTCGTGGTCAATCCCGCCGCCAGCTCCATCATCCGCGAGGGTGCAACACAAAAGCTTCAGGACGTGATCGTGGGCGGCAAGAACGAAGGGATGCAGTTCATGGATGACGCCATTTTGGACGCTCTCAAGGCAGGGATCGTCACAGCCGAAGAAGCCTACGTAAAAGGCACCGATAAGAACCGGTTCAAACCGTTTCTTTCGGGAGAGGCACCTCGGCACTAAAAAAGCGCGCTTGAGAAGCAAACAGTGTGGGGCAGCAGAGCGGAGGTTTGCCTCCGCCTACCCGCTCTGTTCCCGATGATCCGTTGCTGGCATCCCTACAGGATGCTTCGGTAACTGGGATCTTGTCCCGGTGGTGTCGCTTACGCTCAACCACCGGCTTCCCGCGAGGAACCCTCCGGGTTCATTCTGAGGATTGGCCATTTTAGGCGGTACCACGAAAATGTTGCGCCGATTTCGAACAAATTCCGAACCCCGAAGGTTGAGCCACGCCCATCCCACGCAACTTCCTTCCCCCGAGAATCGACACACCTCCCTGAACCCGAGGGGTTCACAGCGGGTAGCCGGTGGTTGAGCTCAAGCGATACCACCGGGATAAATACGTGAAAGCCCGACGCACCCCGACAGGGGTGCCAGCAACGGACCAAGGCGAGTACAGGCAGCGTGAGGAAAGAGTCTTCCCCTCCTACTCCTGTGGCCCACCGCCCTCGGCGGGCTCGTTCTCTTCGATCTGTCGCAACACTTCCGAGCGGTCCTCAACCTCCTCCCAAACCTCGCTGGCGACGTAAATGGGAGCCTTGTGCGCTATGGCCAAGGCAATGCCATCGCTCGGGCGAGAATCAAGCTCAATGATCTTGCGCTCAAACAGCTCGTTCTGACAGCTAATGATGATCCGCGCAAAATACGTTTCGCTTTTCACATCGTTAATGACCACCCGCTCCACCTTGGCACCAAAGGCAGTCATTAGATGAACCATTAAGTCATGCGTCATCGGCCGCTCGCGAGCCACCCCCTTCATCAACATGGAAATCGCCACGCCCACGGACTCATCCACATAGATCACAAAGACCTTCTCAGCGTTTCCCAAAAAAATGGCTCGCCCCGCGTTAAGCGGTAACACGGACTTCACTTCCACAGGCACCACGGGCTTGTTCATTTGTAGAACATACGCTCTGGGAAGCGAGTTCTCAAGCGCTAGGCAGTAAGCAAGACTCCTTAACATGGCATCGCCATTAGCCCCAGGTTGCGCCTAAGGTGTGCCCCTCCCCTCATGAAAAAAGCCCTGCAATTCCTCATCTGGTTCGCCCTGGCCCTCCTGGGGGCCGGAGCCTACGCCGTCATCGCCCTGCGCCGAACCGAGCCCGTAAACTCCGTCTACCTTTTGACTGCAGCGGTCTGCACCTATGCTATCGGGTACCGCTTCTACTCCAAATGGATTGCCGCCAAGGCGCTCGCCCTCAATGATCTGCGTGCCACCCCCTGCGAACAACACGAAGATGGACGAGACTTTGTGCGCACAAATCCTTGGGTCGTTTTTGGCCACCATTTCGCAGCCATCTCAGGCCCCGGCCCCCTCGTGGGCCCGGTTCTAGCAGCACAATTTGGCTACCTCCCCGGCACCCTCTGGATCCTCCTCGGGGTGGTCTTGGGCGGAGCCGTGCAGGACATGGTGATTCTCGCCGCCTCCACACGTCGCGATGGACGTTCACTTGCGCAAATGGTGCGGGAAGAAATTGGAAAGACAGCGGGAGTCGTGGGAACGGCAGCGGTTCTGTCAATCATGGTCATCCTGCTGGCAGTACTCGCCCTGGTAGTGGTGAACGCCCTGGCAGAGAGCCCCTGGGGCGTATTCACCGTGGCAGCGACCATTCCGGCAGCCATGTTCATGGGCGGATACATGCGCTACCTGCGGCCGGGGAAAGTTTTGGAAGCATCCCTGATTGGCGCGGTTTTACTCTTGGGCGCGGTGTGGGGCGGACAGTTCGTACATTCCAACCCGGAATGGGCGACGGCCTTTCGCTTGAAGGCCAGCACACTGGCCTGGAGCGTCATCCTCTACGGAATGGCGGCTTCCGTCCTTCCAGTGTGGCTACTGCTGGCACCTCGCGATTATTTGAGCACGTTTTTGAAGCTCGGAACCATCGGCGCGCTAGCCATCGGAGTGGTGGTCGTGCTCCCGGATTTACACATGCCCGCCCTCACTCAGTTTGTGGACGGCAGCGGCCCTGTGATTCCGGGCAAACTGTTCCCCTTCTGCTTCATCACCATTGCGTGCGGGGCGATCAGCGGTTTCCACGCACTCATTTCCAGTGGGATCACGCCAAAAATTATCACCCGCGAACGCTTCATCCGCCCGGTCGGTTACGGCGCGATGTGCCTGGAATCGCTTGTAGCTATTCTCGCACTCATCGCCGCCTGTACTATGGAACCTGGCGTGTATCTGGCCATCAACGTGAAAGCCGCCGGAGCAGAAGCCGCAATCGCCAAGGTCAACGCATTCGGCCCGATTTTCAGCGTCACCCTAGAACAAATGGAGCATCTCGCCCAAACCGTTCAGGAAGAAAGTCTGTTTGGACGCACCGGCGGTGCAGCCACGCTCGCAGTGGGCATGGCGAAACTGTTTGCCTCCGCCTTTGGAGATAAAATGCTCGGACTTTGGTATCATTTTGCGCTGATGTTCGAGGCCCTCTTCATCCTCACCACCCTCGACGCAGGCACCCGAGTGGGCCGTTACCTGCTCCAAGACGCGCTCGGCCACGTTTGGAAGCCCCTGGGTGACCCGTCCAACCAGGCCTCCAATTTTCTTTGCAGCGGCCTGATTGTGGCTGGCTGGGGCTTCTTTCTTCTGAACGGCGTCGCCGACCCCGAAGGCGGCACCAAGGCGCTGTGGCCGATTTTCGGGATCGCCAACCAATTACTGGCAAGCATCGCGCTGTCTCTGGGAACCATCATTTTGCTCAAGCAGCAACTCCGTAAACCTTACGGCCGTCCCGCTCTCGCGCTGGTGACAGTCATCCCCCTACTCTGGCTATTGAGTGTTACCGTGACGGCTGCCGTAGAAAAAATCAGCCACTCCGATCCCCGCATCGGCTTCCTTGCCGCAGCACGCAAGGCAGGCAACGACGTGGAGACTCTTGAAAAAGAGGCGCTCGAAGCTCCGCCCGAGGCTCTGCCCGCGCTTCAGAAAAAGCGCGATGCAGCAGCCCGCGTACAGCTCAACATGCGCACAGATGCTGCCGTGACCGCAGGATTTTTGGCACTGGTAGGGGTGCTTTTAGTGATCACCCTCGCAGAGGCCGTGGCTCTCCTTACCGGCAAGAAACAAGCGGAACTCTCAGAAACAGAACCAATGTGGCTAAAGCAATTAGACGCCCAAAAATCGGGAGTGCCCGTGGCCGGGTTAGTTGGACTAGGCGTGGCAATGGTACAGGAACTCTCGGGTCAGGCGGCCATTGAGCGCGAACGCGCGGTGGTGGTGGCAGAGTGTACCTGTCCGCCTAACACCAATCCCCGAGCCAACGCTTTTCTATTGAGCACGGACCGCCGCTTCAAGGGCATCAACCGTTGCTGTTGATTTGGGCTGGATTTGGGCCCATTTGGTGACAATCACATGAAGATCAGGTGAGTTCAATGCGCAATTAGGATTATTCATTTTCGAAAAATTAAGGTTTTTGCAGCGATAACCTGCCGGTTCCTAACTCCGCGAATCGAGGTCAAGAGCGCCACGGACATTAAACCACTTTTGAATCACTAAACCCGTTGAACCCGAAGGGTTCACAGCGGGTAGCCGGTGTTTGAGCGAAGCGACACCACCGGAACACACGTCAATAAATGAACGCACCCCGGCAGGGGTGCCAGCGACGCATCCTGGCGCACACAGGCCAAGCGAAGGAGGAATCTCCCTCTCGCACACTCCCCCCCAAACTTACCCTTCGCTTTGGCCCTCGGGCTTCCACCTAGCGAGGCTTTCCTGATGAAAATGACGACTCCGCCAGAGCTTAGGGACGAGCCCGTAACGGGGACTAAAAAGGTAAGCCACACAGAACATAGCCCCCAACACCAGCACGATAGAGGCACCTGAGGGCAGCCCTAGCCAGTAGCTAAGCCATAGTCCGATCACCGAACCAACAACTCCCAGCGCCCCCCCGCCCCACAAAAGAGCGGTATAAGAGTCGCACAACAAATACACCGTGGCCGCCGGGGCAATAAGAAGGCCCAGCAACAAAACAACACCCACGGCTTGGAGAGAACTCACCATGGTGAGCACTAGGGCTACCACTAATCCCACACTCAGCAATCCCGTGGGGATCCCTTGGCTGCGGGCGACGGAAGGCTCAAAAAGCAACAATTGCAGGGGACGTTCCGCCGCCACCAACAGAGGCAGCACCAACGCGGCGACTCCATACGCTACCCATAAATCCTGATTTGAAACCCCCAGAATGTTTCCAAACAAATAGTGCAGCAACGACACACGCACTTTTACGAAGCTCAACAGAATAACCCCGGCTGAAAACGCCACCGTGTACAAAATCGCCAGTGCACTGTCCTCCTTCACACGAGATCCTCGCGCGAGAAGCTGAGCACCCAACGCCACTAGCAACGCGGCCGAAAGCGCCCCAAAAAACAGCCCCGCAGGCGCGAGCCCGAACAAAAGAACGCCCACCGCCAAACCAGGCAAAAGCGAGTGTGACAAAGAATCAGCCATCAGCGCCATCCGACGCAGCATCACAAAGCCACCGATAAAGCCGTTTAGAAAGCCAATCAGCACGCAGGCTGCCAAGGCCCGCTGCATAAACACGTGTTCAAAGGGTTCAAACAGCCAGTCCATGATCTAGTCCCGAAAAAACGCGCGTCCCATAAGTGCGCTCCAAATTTCCCTTCGTAAAAGCCTCGGCCACAGTGCCCTCAGCGATAAGTTCGCCATTAAGTAAAAGCACCCGATCAAATAGCTCAGGCACACTTTGCAGGTCGTGATGAGAAATAAGCAGCAACTTGCCTTGATCGCGTAATTGCCTAAAAACCGCGCGCAACGCCTCCTGGCTGGGCTGATCCAACCCCGTAAAGGGTTCATCCAACAACAACACATGCGCCTCTTGCGCCAGAGCCCGGGCCAAGAACACGCGCTGCTGTTGCCCACCCGAAAGCGCAGAAATCTGCCGGTCTTGCAGCGGACTCAACTGCACCGCTTCAAGAGCGGCATCCACTGCGGCCCGATCTTCCTTCGAAAAACGCCGCCACCAACGCACCCGCAAATAGCGTCCCATCTCCACCACGCCCCGAACAGTGGTCGGAAAATCCCAGTCCACCATTTCGCGCTGTGGCAAGTACGCGAACTCCTTGTTGGCCCCCCGCATCTCGCGTCCGTGGAAACGTACTTTGCCCGTTTCGCTCTCGAGCAACCCCGAAAGCGCTTTGAGCAGCGTAGACTTACCAGCCCCATTCGGCCCGAGCACCGCCACGCAATTCCCGCACCCCACCGTAAACCCAACGTGATGCAACGCCGGAATCCGGCGGTAGCTCACGGTGAGATCCTCGACTTGCAGAGAGTGCGTACTCATGGCAAGGGAACCACTGCCTCCACAGATCCCGCGCCCCACACGGTGCGCTCAAGCTCTGAAGCTCCAGGAAGCGTCGCTTTCACACGGAGGGCGGCCCACTCCTGCCCAGGCCATTGAACATTAGCCACAAGCTCAACCCCCTCCTTAGGAATGGGCAGCTTCAACTCGATTTCTTCATGCACGGACGGAGCATCCTTGGCCCAAATTATTTTCCCCAAATGACTCAACTCCAAACGAAGAGCAGGTTTGGAAAACATGAGATCTACTGGGAGCGCCACAAGCGGATCTGCCAAGCTGCCTGAAGGCAAAGATTCGTTAACAGCCACAGGCGAGCCTTGCCGCGTCAGCCAATGCAGCGGCCAACCGAGCGCAATAATCACGCCCAAAAGCACCACCGCCCGCACCAATGGAGAGCCCTTCATGCTATTTAAGCGCGTCCACGATCGTACTCAAGTTGTGCCGAAACATACCCGAGTAAGTCGCAGCCTCGCCCGTTCCTAACCCGTCCACCCAAAGCTGTCCGCCCAATACAGCGCCCGTCTCGGCCGTGATCTGCTGTAACACCTTTGGATTCGCTGTATCTTCAGCGAACACAGCCTTCACTTTTTGTTCACGGATAACTTTAAGCAAATCCGACACCGCCTTCGAGGAAGGCTGCTCAGAGGCACTCAACCCAGAGACAGGATAGATCGTAAAACCGTAGTCTATAGCTAGGTACTGAAGGGCGTCGTGGGAAGTGACTAGTTTCCGTTTATCCCTAGGGAGCTCCGCCATTTTCGTGCGCGCCCAGCTTTTGAGCGTCCCCAGTTCAGCCGTATAAACTTCAGCGTTCTGTACAAATATCATCCTCTTTTCGGGACGCGCCTCAATGAGCGCCTCTCGCACCACGCGCACCGCCCTTTGCACATTGTCAATGCTGTGCCACCAATGAGGATCCTCCGCCTTGTTCCCCGCCTCAGGCCGCGTCCAGAGAGACGGTAGGGCGGCCCCCACCTCCACGACACGCACCTTGCCGCCGGTAGCCTCCCTGAGTTTCCCCACGTACCCCTCCAAGTGCTTTGCCGAGAGGAAAATCAAATTCGCCCCAGACACGGCCTTAAGATCCGATGGTTTGGGCTCAAACTCGTGAGGATCCGCCCCCACCGGAATGTGGGAAGTGACCTTGGCCTCCTCGCCGCCAATGCGCTCGGCCATTTCAGCGAGCACGGTGGAGAACACCGAGATCTTGAGCGCCTCCTCGGCCTGGGCCATACCGCCCAGTGCGAGGCAGAAAAGGAACAAGAGTACGCGCTTCATGAAGTTAGAAATTGTCCGAGATCGGGTGCTGTTATTGCAAGTGAAATGCAATAAAGCACAGAAGGACATAGCGCGCCAAGGGACTTGTCGCCTAATGACGGTAGGCAGAATGACATCCCCATCGGGTGGGTAACCCACTCAGTCCACGCACCGAGTTCCCCGATCTTTGCAACTCGGTGCACCCACGCAAAACACTGACGACCTGCCTACTCCCGTTTAACCACACCCTTGCAGAGCGTGCCGAGGATCCCTCGTACACTGCACGAAAAAAGATGCTTGATGTAGGCCTCCGGCTCCTGTCCCTCCAAATCGTCAGCGATAAGTTCACTATTGCAAAGTTCTTCAAACAACTCCCAGTCACTGGTTTCGCCAAGGCACGCGTAAGTGCTGAAAATTAAACCAGACATCGCCCAATTTATTACTTCATCGAGACATCCTGAAGTGTTCAAAACCTCGAAAAATTTGTCCGTTGTGTAATCTAAATAGACCTCTGACGCTTCATCACAACTTTCTTCAGGATCAGCATCAGTAACAAAATCTATTAACTCGGATAGGTAAGACGCCGAAAGAGTCACGGCCTCGCGCAAATTCCTAGTGTTTAGTATGTTCGCGCACACATCCTCAATCCAACTCCCCCCAAAATTCGCTTCGATTCGATCCGTGTTCAACACCTTCTTATCAATTTCCGAAGCGCCCTCGGCACGTGGCTCTAATGCACCG
>CAIWVL010000247.1 GCA_903916085.1 uncultured Spartobacteria bacterium | reverse complement strand
GGCGCAGGGGCAGAGGTCGGGGCAGCGGGTACCAAAGACCTTGATCCGGGTGCCGAGGGGATTTGGGGAGCCCGAGCAACCGCGCCGAGGGGGGCGCTAGCAGGAACGGGAGCGGCCTCTGGAGACGCAGCAACGGGCGGTGCAGAAATCGGTTTCGGAGCCTGAACTTGGGGAGCAGAAAGAGGCGTGGGGACGCTCGGGGGAGCAGCTTGAACAAGAGGCTCTTGCGGAGAGACAGGTTCTGGCTGGGGTACAGTCCGCACCGCCTTCGCGACGGCGACGCCCACGGGATTTGCAACAAGACGTACGGTTTCCTGCCTAGCCGACACAACTCCCGGTTGCGCCCCGGGTTGAACAACTTGCGCCGCAGTCAACCGAACTGGTGCCTTGATGGGCTGAGGCAGCGCAGTAGGGATCGCAGCCGGTTTGGGCGGAAGGGTGATCCTGATTGTCTCAGGCGAAGGACCGCCCGGAGCAAGTGCTGGTGTGGGAATCTCAGACATACACGTGGGGGAACGTTCTAATGAACTCTTGTTTCGCACCCCTACCCGTCCGTTGTCAACCGGTTCCTCCCGAGCAGCCCCCTAAATCGCCTTCTGGGAGGTTATTTAGCCCCAAATACCGAACCGGACACCCACAGTTACGTCCATAAGCGAAGACAGTTCCCCCTTGCCCCTCTCTTTCACAAGCCACTAACCTGTCGCAATGAAGTTGATTGTCACAGGGGGCGCCGGGTTCATCGGGTCTCATTTTGTCGAAAAGGCCGTGGCCTCCGGCCATGAGGTCACGATTCTGGACGATTTTAACGACTTCTACGACCCAGCTATCAAGCGTGCCAACATTGTCCCGCTTCAAGATGCAGTTCGCATTGTGGAGCTGGACATCCGCGACGCCGAGCGGGTCAAAACGGTCGTCGCGGAGACAAAACCCGACGCCATCGTGCATCTTGCCGCGCGCGCTGGGGTGCGCCCTTCTATTCAGCAGCCCGAGCTCTACATTGACACGAACATCAAGGGTACGTTCAACCTGTTGGAGGCAGCCCGACTAGCACAAGTGCCCCGCTTCATCTCCGCCTCGAGTTCGTCCGTGTACGGCGTCCTCAAAACGGCCCCCTTCCGCGAGGACATGTGTCTGAACCAGACCATCTCCCCCTACGCCGCCACTAAGCTCGCAGCCGAACAACTCTGCTCCAATTACTCCTACCTGTACGGCTTGCGCTGTATCAGCCTCCGCTTTTTCACCGTCTACGGCCCGCGCCAGCGCCCCGATCTGGCCATACACTCCTTTACAAAGGCCATCTACGAAGGCCGTTCCATACGCCAATTTGGAGATGGCTCAACCCGCCGCGACTACACCTACATTGACGACATTGTGCAGGGGATGGAAGCATGCCTTGGCTATGAAGGTCCTCTTTGCGATGTGTTTAACCTGGGCGAAAACGAAACAACCACCCTCGGCACACTGATTACCAGCATCGAAACCGCGCTTCAGCGCAAGGCACAGATTGAGGTGCTCCCTGAGCAACCCGGCGACGTGCCCCTCACTTACGCGGACATCTCCAAAGCCCGCGCCCTGCTGGCCTACCAACCCCACACCAAGATCCACGAAGGCATCCCTCGCTTTGTGGACTGGTTTCTCCACTCTTTATCCCGCCCGTGATCCCCCATGGAAGCACCCTCCTCACTCCCCTTAGCCGCCCACCTCTGCCGCGAACTCATCCGCATTCCGAGCGTCAACCCGGACGACAATCCCGGCACCGCTGAAACAGGCGAGGCCCGGTGCGCCCAATGGCTTACCGAATGGCTCGCAAAGGAATTTTCTGGCGTCCAAGTGAGTACACCAGAGGTCCTTCCCGGGCGTCCCAACGTCGTGGCCAAGTTCCCAAGCAATGCCCCGCACAAACCCAAGCTGCTGTTCGCCCCGCACACAGACACCGTCTCCATCGTCGGCATGACCGTAGACCCTTTCGGTGGCGAAATCCGGGACGGCCGCATTTACGGACGCGGCGCGAGCGACACCAAAGGCCCCATGGCGTCCATGCTCGCGGCTATTCACAATGTGCGAGACCTGTTGCCGCAACTCTCGCATGAGATCTGGTTTGCCGGACTTGCGGGAGAAGAAGCCGGGCAGCATGGTGCTCATGCATTGGCTGCGGCAGAATCCTTTGATCTAGTCATTGCCGGCGAACCCACCGGGTTGGACTTTGTACATACCCACAAAGGCAGTATGTTTTTAAGCCTCACCACGCGAGGTGTTGCCGTGCATAGCGCCAAGCCCGAAGCGGGACGCAACGCTATTTATCCTATGGCGGACGTGCTGCGATTCATGCGCGATGAGATCGCCCCTTGGCTCCAGACTTTCACCCACCCGTTGCTGGGACACTCCACGATCAGCGTCGGCACGATTCGCGGCGGCAGTAAAACCAACGTCGTGCCCGATCTCTGTCACGCTACGGTCGACATCCGCCTGGTACCGTCTCAGGGCGCTGAGTTTGAGGAGGCCCTCTTTGCCAAACTGCGCGCTCTCTGTCCAGAACTGGAAATCCAAGTACACCGATCCCTGCCCTTATTCACCGAACTGCGGCATCCCCTACTCGAAAAGCTGACAGATCAAGGCTCTCGGGCCGTGGGGGCACCCTGGTTTTGCGATGCCGCAGTCTTTGCCCAGCGTGGCAGCCCGGCGATTGCCATGGGACCGGGATCGATCGCCCAAGCGCACACCTGCGACGAGTGGATTGCGCTGGATGATCTGGAAAAGGGGGCTCTCTTTTTTGAACGATTCCTGCGCTCACTCTTACCCTCCGCTTCCCGATAAATAAGCGAAAGGGGCGTGTTGGATTTGTTTACGGCCGTCGGAAAATTGGGATAGAAAGGAGGCCATGCTTTTCCGCAATGCACGGCTCCTTTTACCTGAACGCATCCAGTCTGGCGCCTCGCTACGGGTCAGGGACGGACGCATCGTCGCTTTAGGGACGAATCTCCTTCCCGAGGCCGGGGAAGCCGTCATGGACCTCCAAGACCGCTTCCTCGCACCCGGCTTTATCGACATGCACGTCCATGGGGCTCTGCGCCGGGACACCATGGAAGCCACCCCCGAAGCTTTTGCGGCCATTTGCCAGTTCCACGCGACAGGCGGCACCACCGCTCTCGCGCTCACAACAGTGAGTGCTCCCACCGAGGCCATCACGGGTGTGCTCGAGGCGGTGGGCAAAATTGACCCAAACGCCACCGGCGGCGCACGTGTCTTGGGCATTCACATTGAAGGCCCTTATTTTTCCAAAGCCAAAGCGGGCGCGCATCCTCTTGAGCTCCTGCGAGTTCCGGTGCCTGCGGAATACTCGGAGTGGTTGAAGTTCCACGACCGGATTACGCAAATGACAGTTGCCCCGGAGCTTCCCGGCGCACTTACCTTGATTGAGGCCCTACAAACGCACGGCATTCGAGCCAGCGGCGGCCATAGCGACGCTTGGGACGAGGAGGCGGCGGCTGGGTTCGCTCACGGCATGCGGCAAGTCACCCATACGTTTAACTGTATGGCGAGTGCCCGCAGGCGTGGGGCATTCCGCATTGCCGGCTTGCTAGAATTTGCGATGAGCGAGCCGGAAATTTTGTGCGAACTCATCGCGGACGGCTATCACGTCAGCCCGACGCTGATGCGTGCACTGTATCGAGCCAAGGGACCGGACGGCATTGCCCTCGTGACCGATGCTGGTGCCGGTGCGGGCTTAGCTGAGGGAGAGACTTTTAATTTGGGGCCCATTTCGGGTGTGGTGTGCGGTGGCGTCGCCTTAACGGCCGACAAACAATCGCTGTGTGCCAGCACCGCTCGCATGAACGATTTGGTGAGAGTGATGGTCGACAAAGTGGACGTGGCCTTGTGCGAGGCCGTGCGAATGGCGACCCTCAACCCGGCGCGCGCCCTAGGCCTCGAGGAGCAGATAGGCGCTTTGGAAACAGGCCTGCAAGCAGACTTGGTCGTGCTGGACGACACCCTCGCGGTGGCTATGACCTTCGTGAGCGGACAACGCGTGGTTTAGCGGACGGGGGGGCTCCCATGGCCTGCGCCTTATTGCAGTGGTTGCCCTATCACGCGACCGTCTACCTCCAAGGTAATACTCACAGCGTCTTTGGGCAGCGTAAATACCAGCTTTGCAGGTAAGCCGTTTTCCCGGCCTCTGAGCCCGTAACCTTCCTCATCCCTGACCCGTCCACAGGGCGCGACCCGCATGTGATCGTCCACAGCCTCTTCAAAGACCTGTTGCAAATCTCTCATCGTAGCCGCCATCTTAGTGCTCCAGATCCTGAACTCGGCCCCCTGCGCTCTTGAAAGCTGATCCAGTTCAAACAACTGCCGCTTGTCCACCAAAGCGCCCACTCCGATGAGCACGCATTTGAGCGGATTCGCCTGTTCCGACGCAATCCGCCCCGCTAAGAACGCCGTGTACTCCTTGAGCGCCTCAAAATCCTCAATCTTTCCATCTGCGATAAACACGTAAAAGCCAAATGCGGCTTCTGCAAAACGGTCCACAAAATAACGGAGAGCAGGCAATAAACAGGCCCCTTCCCCCCACACCTTGGGCCCCTCGTACTTCGCCGCTCGTGCTTCTGCCGAACGGTATTCGCCAAGCACTTCAATCTCGTCGCCTCCCGCGCCACAACCCCAGTAAAGAACCGCCGTCGTTCCCTCCCCTGCGATTTGTTCCGTGAGATAAGGAATGACCTCACGAGCGATGGGTTCCATGAGATTTGGGTCACGCACAAGTAAACCTGCCTCCAGCAACTCGTCCCAGCCTTTTTGGTTAAACTCTACCCGCTGTACTCCGTCCTGCACGACTCTCGTGGCACACCCCTGTTGTACAAGACGCTCGCTCACACTCTCGCTGTAACTCATCGAAAAAGACCATCCCTGCCCTAACGGCGAGCGCATCGACTCCGAGCCATCCAAGGCGACGCCCGTTTGGCAGCCGCTTGTGTCTGGCTCAAAAAAAATGCTAGCCACGACTTCGCACCGATCGTCCTGAGTGCACACACGCAATACGCCCATCGGTTCACTCAGACTTTCTCGGGGAATGTGACGGCTCCACACAGGGACTTGGGGAGACTGGTACATGGGATTTGTCAAGGTTCAGTGGGGGATCAGCGGTGCCGATACCCCCGACCACTCGGAGGACGTCACCTAAAATTACACAATCAGCACCGTGCTTAAATTGCAATCCCCTAGAGTAAAAAACGCTCCCTGAACTCCCAAACACTGAGTGCGGAAAAGAAAGCCGGGCCTAAAACGGCTTTCCCGAGAACAAAAATCTTAAAAACTTCCTCCCCTCTGTTCTCTCTGTTCCCTCCTTTACAACGCTGGGCCTCGGGTTACTCCTTGGAAGTCTGGAAGGGATAAACCGCAGGGAGCAGAGAAAACGGAGACCTGAAGATTCTGGTTCATCACCCAAACAACTGAGGTGACTTATCCACCAGTGGCCTTTGAACGCCATTTACGCCACACCCATCCAATGCCACGAAAGGGTGCACTCACGACGCTCAGCAGAAAGCCGGTAACCGTTGCATAAATTTTGAATGGCCAGTGCAAGAGATGAAACACGGGCGTCAAAGCTGTCTGGACGGGTTTCGAGCGCTCATACAGTAGCGCTAATCCCAGAATAACGACGATTCCCCCAAACTTCTCCAGAGAACTCACTTCCACATGCCAAGTGAGTTCCGCCGCGAGAATCAATCCGACATAACCAATCAGTAAAAAAGCCGCATGCTCAAGAATCGGAAACTGCTCCATGAGTTTCAAGCAGTAACCCGCGACAAATCGTAATGCCAAGATTCCTAGAAATACCCCAGCACACACCACCCAAAGCTTAGGACTAATGGCAACTGCGGCAACCACATTATCTACCGAAAGACTCAGATCCATGAGTTCGATGGCTAGCACGGTCGCAATAAAACCGCGTTGACTGAGATCGACAGACACCTCTTCCTCAGGTGCTTCCAATGTACAAAAGTGACTAGCCATCAAATGTACTAGAAAAACCGCCCCCGCCATTTTGAGGCCGGGATTGGCGATAATCCAAGCCGCAGCCCACATACAGATACCACGAAACAAATAAGCCCCCAACATCCCAAACTTGAGAGCCAGCTTTTGCTGGTGCTCCGGTAAATGACGCGCCATCGCGGCGATCGCAATGGCGTTATCCACACTCAACAAGGACTCAATCAGGACTAGTGAAAAAATCACAGGTAACGCATCGAGTATTTCACTGAGCGGTGGAAGTGTCATACAATCAGATAACGAAGATTTACAGTGATGCAGTACCTCGTCTTATCCTAGGGATTGCCCCAAGTTCAACGTACCACCCTCGAACTGATCGATCACTGCATGGCAGTTTGGACATTTCGCAGCAAGGTCCGCAAAGCAAATGATCACCCCACAATTGCACAACAAAATCCCAGGATTCTCGCAGTAGGGGCAAGGCAACACGTCCACCAATTCGTCCGAATTCACGGTGGGCAACTCAAACGCCCCCCGATCATCGGCGGGGTCCAGTTCAATCGGGAAGACCGAAACGGGAGCGTACTTGCGCTCGTGCGCGCTCCAGCGAAAACGCGTGAGATAGGCGCCTGTCGTTTTGCAACACTTGGCAAAGAGGAGGACCTGGTTTTGTCGACCGGAACGGGCGTGCGAGTAACCATGCTCCACCCGCACGACATCCTTGGGCAAGGCCGTGAGATCAAAACCGCCGGGACCGCTCTCCCTGTGAATGCTCCGGCTGCCCTCTGTAACGGAGGCGGTTAGCCATGTGAATAAGCGCTTGAAGCGATCTTCCGTCATTTCGCGCATGTGCAAGACGGTATCTGTCAAAGCCTGAAGTCCATTCACATCCACATCGTCGCCGCAACCAATGGCGTAGATTTTTGCGGGACGCGGGTTGACGTCGTGACCGAGGCGACGCAGGGCGCTGTCCCAATCGTCTGTGGGCTGCCCGTCCGTGAGCAAGATAATGATCGGACGCCAGTCCCCCTTTTGCTCGTAGGTGGTTTTGCGCACCTCGGTTTCGATACGATCCGCGCAGAGATTGAGCGCCGAGCCGAGAGCCGTACCGGGACGCACCCTTAAGGGCGGGGGCTGAACCTCGACAAGTTCACGCAAGGGAAACACAAGGCGCGCCTCTCGGTCAAAGGTGATGCAACTTAGCCACACGACATCGAGCGCGTGAGGATCGGCACGCAGTGTACGGAGCATCATCTCAAGCCCCTGTTGAAGACCATCCAGCGGCTCTCCAATCATGGATTCCGAACAGTCCAGAAGAAGATAGACGGGTAAACGCCTCATTTTATTTCAGGGTAACCAAGGTAAAAAGCCTATGCCCGCACCATTTGGACATGCACCAAACGACCGCCTTCCTCCGGGGAAAGCAGAATCTGCTGGCCATCGACCAATTCAAGGCTGGAACCGGGCGGGATAGATTTCCGGGCGCCAATGTCCTTGAGATTGGTGAGGGTTTGATTGATGAGAAGCCATTTGCCTTGGTGGAACACGAAGTAAGCCACGGGCTTGCGCTGTTCTGCGGTGAGACGTTCGTTCGGAACCACGCGGCGCGAGGTATGCCAGGGGTAGAGGTACTGATTGGTGTAGACCATCAGCCGGTGTCCATCGGCGCGAAAGTTCCCCTTCCCATCCGAGGAATACAGATTGAGAACGGGGAGCGTACCATGAAAAGCCGTACCGCAGAAGGGACAGGCGGGACGCGTGGTGTTGTCGAAGACGAACCATTTCTGGTCGCAATTGGAGTTAGAGCATGGTTGCACTAAATCGACGGTGCGAATGAGCCCCTGCTCCCACTCGTCGGCGGTGGGTCGGCGGTCGGGGGCGTGCAGGCCCTCGATGAAGGCACGCTCAAACAGACGGCTCAGATAAGGGCCGGTCAGCGTGTAGGGGAGTTTGGCAGCGTCCGCAAAGGGAAGGAAACTGGGCTTGATGTCGCGGAGGTTAGCGCGATTGCTTCTGTCGGCGGGATGCTCAATAAAGAGAGCGCGTTCCCCCATCATCAGTTCGTCGTCCCGCTGGGGATCGTTAAGGTCGTGCACTTT
Organism: uncultured Spartobacteria bacterium; assembly: GCA_903916085.1. Classification (GTDB taxonomy): domain Bacteria; phylum Verrucomicrobiota; class Verrucomicrobiia; order Chthoniobacterales; family Chthoniobacteraceae; genus Chth-196. The sequence continues at coordinate 495 of CAIWVL010000247.1, read as the reverse complement.
ACCGCCCCGCAAAGGATGCCGGTAGAGCAGGTACATGTAAGTAAGCACGGCCATCGCATGCTGATCGGTCTCGCGCCGAGGCAGCTTCCGGTTGGGATCAGTGAGCGGCAGCTTCAGAGTCGCCATGACCTCTGGAGCGATAAAGTCGGGCGTGCCGACGACATCGGGCGGGTATTTTCCTGGCACAACGAGGCCGTCGATATCGATCAGACAGGCGGAGCCGGTGCAGGGATCCACGAGCACATTTTTGTAGGAGAGATCCGAGTGCGCGAGACCAGCCGCATGCATTCGGCGCACGGCTCTTGCGATACGCACGCTGATGGCCAAGTACTTGAGCCAGTCGCCGCGTTCTTGCGGGTCCAGGTGCTTCTGTTGGTGGTGATGACGACAAGGGTTATGTCTGTGCTCATGTTTCTTTGTTGAACAACCAGTTCTTTTTTCATGCCCTTTGATATGGCCAGTGATTCAACCCAAATGCTTTTTCAAGAAGACGAG
>CAIWVL010000246.1 GCA_903916085.1 uncultured Spartobacteria bacterium | reverse complement strand
GCCCTCTTGGCCGTCGAAGCGCTTGGCTCCAAGAATACCGCGAACATTGGGGCGTTGCTTTCGGACCCGGATCCGCGCGTGCGGCTGACGGCATTGCGCGCGATGTGCTCTAGCCCGCTCACTGGTGACACCGCCCGAGTGTTGCTGGCAGCGCTCCCAAACTTGGAGGATCCATGGTCACGGAGCGCCGCCATCGCAGCTGCTTCTTCAAATCCACAACCTGTGCTGGAAGCCGCACTTTCTCGAAACGAAGTGAGCGGTGCAGCGCTCCTAGATCTTGCTGGATCGTTGGCACGGAGTCTCTCAGCCGCGCACAATCCGAGCGCGCTTGTGAGCGTTATCAACGCGGCGGCCAAAGCGCCTGAAGCGGCAACTCCGCTTGCGCGCACTGTCTTAGAGGCGTTCTCCCTTGCCAAACCCACGGCTCCACAGGAATTGGGCGAGGTCCAGGCATCTCTAAAACAACTTCTCGGCTCAAAGGATCCTGCGCTGTCGGCAAGCGCTCTGCCTCTTGCCGTCGCGTGGGTTAAGCAGCCACTTCAACCTCTCATTGTGGACCGTATCGACGCATTTCTTCGCATTGCGCAAGACGAGAAGCAACCGGAAGCGATCCGAAGCGCCGTTGTGGCTGGTCTGCTTGGGGCCCGCGCGGCGGATGGCAGAATTGTGGACACCATGATCGGTTTGCTCGGACCAAAATCCAGTGATGCTCTGGCGCTCGAAATCATCCGTTCGCTAACTGCAGATGGCGATCCCGCCCTAGGCGCGAAGCTCACCGCCCTTTTGCCCAAGCTCTCCATGCTCGGACAAAGCGCTCTTTTTGATGCGCTAGCAGCACGCGCTCCGTGGGCCAATACAGTGTTGGACGCTCTAGAATCTAAGCAAATCGCCGTGACGCTTCTTGGCCCAGTCCGACTGAGTAAACTGCGCCTCCACCCGGATCAAGCGACAGCAAAACGCGCAGTGCAAATCATCGAGGGTCTCGGTGGCGGCACAAACCCCGCCAAGGACGACATCATTGCCAAGCTTGAGCCGGAGGTTTCTGCAAAGGCGGGCGACATCGTGAAGGGCAAGGAACTCTTCGCAGCGGCCTGCGCCACTTGCCATAAGTTTGAAGGGCAAGGTCATGAAGTGGGCCCTGTCCTAGACGGCATCGGGGTACACGGCACGCACGAGTTGCTTGTTCACGTGATTGACCCCAGCCGGGTCGTCGACAACGAACATCGTACCTGGAACGTGACGCTCCGAAACGGCAACTTCGCCGTGGGGATCATTTCCCGCGAAAACGACCGCTCGCTGCTCCTCAAACAAGCTGGCGGCGTGACGCAGGAAATCGCGATTGCGGACATCAAGAGTCGCCAAGAGGTGCCGCAATCCCTCATGCCAGAGGGCTTTGAGGCCCTTGGCGCAGACGGCCTGCGCAACGTGTTCGCGTATCTAAGCGGAGGCAATTCCAAATACCGCGCCCTAAACTTGGGCCGCGCGTTTACAACGGACACGGCTGGAGGTGGGCTCTACCAAAGCCGCGAAAACAAAGAGGATACGGTTCAGCCGGTGAAGTATGGCGTTGTGAATGTGGAAAGCGTCCCGTTCTCGCTACCCGACCCGAGTACAACTCCCAACGGAGGAAATGTGATTGTACTCAAAAACAACAATGGCTCGGCATTTGCAGCGAGCTTGCCCCAGCGCGTGGAAATCCCGGTGGGTTTTGCCGCTGGCAACATCCATTTCTTGGGAGGGGTCGCCGGCTGGGGACAGGGACCGGATTCGCATAAGGAAGCGATGAAGGTCACGATTGAGCACGCGGACGGCAAAACTCAGGTGGAGGAACTGTTCACTGGAGATGTGTTCCTCGACTACAACCAGAGCAACGACGTACCCGGTTCAAAGCGCGCTCTTGGCATCGTCAAAAAGCACCACGTCCGATACTTCTGGTTGCCCGTGAACAACCGCGCGCCCGTCACAAAGCTGGTTTTAGAAAGCTACGGCAACGGCATCTCGCCCACGACGTTAGCGATTACGACTGACTCTGAGCCGCCCAAACCGCGCGCCAAGTTCGACAATACGCCTCCAAAGCCGGTGGCGCTGCCCAAATCCGGCGAAACCTTACCAGCTCAGGTCCAACCGGGAGTCATCCGAGCGCTGCTCATAGGCGGCGGAGGTTCGCACGATTTCGAGCGGTTTTTCCACAAGGCAGACGCCGAAACCCTAAAGGCCGACGGCAAACACATCACTGCCTATACGTCCAATGCCGAGGAAGCGGTTGCCCTGATGCCCAACGCCGATGTCATTGTCATTAGCGCCAACCATCCGTCTTTTGGCACGCTCGAGTTCCAGCAACCCCTCAACCTCTTCGCCGATGCCGGGCACGGTATCGTCGTGGTGCACGCTGGGAGTTGGTACAATTGGGCACCCATTTCAGGCTACAATCGGCGCTTTGTAGGAGGTGGGGCCAAAGGACATGGAAACGGGGAGTTTGCCGTATTCAACAAACAGCCCTCGCATCCAGTCATGGCCGGAGTCCAACCGGAGTTCAAAATCAAGGATGAGCATTACCGCGTCATCCTGGATCAGGGAGCACCGGTGGAGGTGCTGGCCGAGACAGAGCCAGAAAAGCAGACCCAACTCCCCTACCCTTCAGTGTGGGTGGTGAAAGACCCTAAAGCCCGCATCGTAGGGATCGCTCTGGGCCACGGAGACGAGGCGCACACCAACGCCGCCTATCAAACGCTCCTACGGAATGCCGCAAACTGGACAGCGGGCAAATAGAGACACCACATTGGCGGCCATGAAATCCGTACGGCTCGCTTATGGGGACAAAGGGTTGGATCTTTCCTTAGACATTCGAGGGATCCAGCCCGAGGTCTTCCTCCCCAGTGATCCTGCAGCGATCGCAGATCCGCACGCCGCCTTCTTAGAGGCGGTGCGGCAGCCGATCAGGAGTAAACCCCTCTGGAGTGTCACGCAACAGGCGCTCGCAGCGGCGAGGAAACGCGGACGCCTCCCCCAGGTGACCATCGTCATTGCCGACCACACGCGCCCCGTTCCGGATCACCTACTGCTACCGTGGCTGGCAGCGGAGATCGGCGTCCCCGATCACTGCATCACGATTCTTGTAGGAACTGGAACCCACCGTGGCTCGACGCCTGAGGAACTTGAAAAAATGCTTGGCGAAGCCGCCACACGCTTTCGGGTGATCAACCACGACTGCAACCAAACCAGCGACCTCATTTTTTTAGGAAAATCTGGTTGCGGCGGTGAGTGCTGGATGAATCGACACTGGGTCGAAGCCGACTTGAGAATCGCGACGGGATTCATCGAGCCCCATTTCTATGCGGGCTTCTCAGGCGGTTCGAAAGCGGTCATCCCGGGAATCGCCGGCCTGGAAACAGTGCGTCATTTCCACAGAGCGACCCTGATCGCTCAACCTGAGGCAACCTGGGCAAAGCTGGAAGGAAACCCACTGCAACGGCTCACTCGTGAAATGACAGGGTTCTGTCCACCGCATTTCATCGTCAACGTCACCTTGAATCGCGCCAAAGAAATCACGGGGTTCTTTGCCGGGGATGTCGCGGCCGCCCACGACGCGGGCGGACGCGTAGTGGAACAGGAGGCTACCATCCGAGTTCCGAGACGTTACCCTGTCGTGGTCACCACAAACTCGGGGTTTCCGCTGGACCAGAATTTTTATCAGACGGTGAAAGGCATTTCCGCCGCCTCGCGTATTGTTGAACGCGGTGGAATTATTCTGGTAGCGAGTCGGTGTAATCTGGGCCTTCCAGGTGAAGGAGAATTCGCCAACATCCTAGCCGATCCTCGCTCAGACGCCGACTTGCACATGGCAATCCAGTGCGCCAAGAAAACCCGGCACGATCAGTGGCAGGTGCAGACACTTCTACAGTGTTTGGAAAAGGCGACGGTTGTTCTCCATTCAGAGCTTAACGCCTCAGACAGGGCCCACACGCGCACTGGCCACACGGACAATTTGAACGAGACCCTCAAGGCGCTCGCTGAGAAGTCCGGCGGGGAGCTACCTGTCGCAATACTCCCGATGGGACCACTAGGCATCCCCTCAGTCATCACGTAAAGCTGACGGGCAGGAAGAAATCTCACGCGGAGGCGCGGGGTACGCGGAGGGGGGACGGATATTTAAGGTTTTGAAGGGACCGGTGGTTTAGGTCTGCCCATTTCCTACCATTCCTTTTATTTCCCTTCCCCCTCCGCGCACTCCGCGCCTCCGCGTGAAACCTCCCCCTAGAAACAAGGACGCCCCGCATGGGGTTAGCCATGCGGGGCGGGGATACTGGCGACGTCCTACTTTCGCGCAACCTATAGAAGCACTATCATCGGGGCTGC
>CAIWVL010000245.1 GCA_903916085.1 uncultured Spartobacteria bacterium | reverse complement strand
CTCATGCGCCGCAGAACCCTCGAGTTCGACGACGTCATGAACCAGCAGCGCGAAGTCGTCTACGGCTACCGCAACGAGGTCATGGATGCCGAGAATCCACGCGTTCTCATCCACGAGGTCATCAACGAAGTCGTTCCCAAAAAGGTCACCGACTTCCTCACCAGCGAGAACGACTCAGAGCCCGATGTTGCCGGCCTTCTCCAGTGGGTCAACTCCACCTTCCCCGTGGGACTCACCAAGGAAAAGTGCGCCTTCGAGACCCGCGACATCGAGGAGAATGGCGAGTGGCTGGCGAAGACACTCGTCGAGGCCTACGACCGCAAGGCCGAGATCGAGGATGCTGCCGCTCGCTCGGGTCTTGAGAAGTATGTCATCCTGAATGCAGTCGATCGCCTCTGGCAGGAGCACCTATACGCCATGGATGGACTCCGCGAGGCCGTCTACCTACGCGCCTACGGTCAGAAGGACCCGCTCACCGAGTACAAGACCGAGGCCTACGCCATGTTCGTGGAGCTCATGGAGAGCATCAAAAACGAGGTCCTGAACAACCTCTTCCGTAGTACCACCAACCTCCAGGCCTTCGAGCAACTCCTCGCCTCTCTCCCACGGCACCTCATGCAGAAAGATCTGCTCGGTTCCGAGGGGCATCTCGGCGCGAATGAGGGAACGGCTGACACTACCCAGGCACCCGCACCGACCGCCGCCCAGTCAGCATTTGATCAGGCGATGCAGAAAGCCCCTGTTAGAAAAGCTCCGGTTACTGCTGGGAGGAATGATCCCTGCCCCTGCGGCAGTGGTAAAAAGTTTAAGAGTTGCTGCGGCCGGACAGCTTGACGGGAAAAATGCCGGAATGATTTGCCGCTCTCGCACCCGCGAGCAGCGCCCTCCGGGCTACGCCAAGGCGTAGGCTACTCCGTGCTTCCCAGCACTCGGCGTTGTGTCCGTGTGGGAGCGGCAAGAAGTTCAAGTCCTGTTGTTGTCGCACCGCCTAGCGGAATGACTCCAGACTATAATGGGCATATCTATTAATTATCATCTAGACCATTTAGTCGTCTCCATCTCGCAGCGCTAGTGCTCAATACAAAGTCCGTGGTTGAAGAGGAATACAATTCAGCAACGTTCCTATATCCTTGCGAGCGAGCGCTTTCATCATATCTCTGATTCCTCTCTGAATGTAATTTCGCAACGGAGATCGCTTGTTGCTGAGACTCTTTGGCCTCTGTGTATTTACCGATAGATGCTAAAGCAAGAGCCTGTCCGTAGAAGCAATTACAATCGGAAGAGTCTAGTGCAATAGATTCTGTGAAGTCGTCTAACGCCTCTTGAAAGCGCCCCAACTGAATCAATACAAATGCACGGTCAGCAAGTATGCCTGCTTTCACTATGCCAAAAGACAGGTCTACTGCTTGGTTAAAGAATGACAAAGCCACTTTTTCATTTCCCAAGCTCTTAGCTAGCTTATGAAGCCTTAAAGCTTCGGCAATTGATGTTGATGTCATAAAGCTAGGAGTTTTAATCAATTTTTGATTGTTTGCATCAGTACTAGTGAAATCGACTTCTTTTTTCTACGGGGTGATAAACCTCCGGATGAGTAGAGCTACAAAATGGAAAAATCACTTTCCAAAGCTTACCTCAAGATAAACTCGGTGGTTTGGAGAATTCGGAAGACAGGGACCTTCAGCGATAAGATCACAAAGCAGCATTTCACTCGCTACACTGTTTAGAGGGATTAAGCACGTTGCTCGGGAGTATTATTATCCGAACTTTTGATAACCGTGGGATACCCCAGAAGCCTGCGTGAGGAAGGTCGCCGCTGTTTATGAGTCTTTAGCCTGTCTTTCACCTTAAATTGAGGTACATCAGCAGCAATGCAGTGATTTTGTAGTAGGTGCTTCGCAAGGTCGTTTTCAGAGCGACAGAGATAAACGTTTTTTTGACATTCATGACAAAAACGCATGTCCTGATCGTGACTTGGACGGAGGCTTTCCCAAGTTTTTGGGCACCGGAACGCAAACTTAACATCGAGTCCGCATTCGATAATTGGATCGTTCATCATAGTGATTTAAAGTTACAAAGAGCTCGCGGCGCTGAAATACAAAGCCACACTTAGCACGATAGTTTCCTTAACTGTTTCGCCAACGCTGAGCCGAGTGCCTTAACCTTAGCCTCCTGCTTGGGATCGACGAGGTGGCCATCCGGGCCGAAGGCCTGATACGCGGAAGGGATCGCAATCTGGTCGGGGAGTAGGGTGATGCCGAGGTTACCAAGGAGCATACGAAGCTTAACGAGTCCACGCAGACCGCCGAGTCCACCGGGTGAGGTCGCCATGATCACGGCGCTCT
>CAIWVL010000244.1 GCA_903916085.1 uncultured Spartobacteria bacterium | reverse complement strand
TTCGCGGCGGGTTGAGCAATCTAGCTCATTTCCTTAGGTCGTCAACTGGGTTATTAACTTTCTTTCGCTTTTTTTGATCTTCGTCGCTTTTGAGGCGACTCAAACCGCATCTAGCGGAAGCTAACAAACTCAGCCGTCGTTTCCGTCGGGGTGGTAGACAGTACAGGGGATTCTGAGCTGGTCAAGCGACTCGACGCACATTTGTTTGCGAAAAGCTGCAAACCACTTGTGACAAGTGAGTTAATTTTTCGCGAAAACCGCATCAAGCTCAGCCTCCAAGCGTGTGCGGAGGTCAGCTTGAGCCGCTAACGGCGTGGATTGCAGGGCTGCAGCCACACACAGACGGACCATCGACTCCACATCGGACACCGATACGAACTCGGAATCGATCCGGCCCCCGGGCCCGCAGTTGTGATAATTGCCCAGCGCTACACAGATGCCGGCTGAGGGTTGTCCAAAAGCCTGAAAGGCGGTCGCCTCACAGGTACCTCCGCTCATCAGGCAGCGCTGCATCGGGATGCCTTCTCGCAGAGCAAGAGCGCACAGTTCGGCGGTCAGGGACGGAGTAAACACAGAAAACTTATCGCCCACGCGAACGATGACGCCCTGGTGCATTTGCGCTGGTGGTCGCTCAGAACTTGTTTCAAGAGAGAGTATTGCAGCTCCAGCCGGGAGTAGGCCCGCCCGTGCAATGTAGGCGGCACCGAGGAGACCAACTTCCTCGGCCCTTGTGAAGACGGCTCCTACGGTGGTCTCGACCCCCTGCTCTGTTAAGGTTTGGAGGGCAGCAAGAATGGAGGCGCAGCCGATGAGGTCATCGCACGCCCTAGAGCGAATGCAGCCATCGGCGAGTTCGAAGGCGGGAAGATCCCACATGGAAAAGGCACCGAAGTTTTTGAGAGGGAACTGAGTGTCGAGGTAGGACTGGGGGACGCCGCCCTTAAATTCAGAGCCGACGTAAGCTGGATGATCCATGTGTGCGCAGAACACCCAGCGCATTGGGTGATCGCCCCGCTTATAAGTGGCGTGAACATTACCGAAAGGGTCCAGAGAAGCGGTGACATGAGGCATCCGGGACAGGTGGGAGAGTATCTCGGAACGAACGGCCTCCTCATGGAAAGGGGCGGTGGGTTGGGCCATCAAGGCCTGTACGATGGAGAGAATTTGATCTGTTTGCACTAGATTCCGGGAGGTTGGAGTTTGCAGGCGTGTGTTAGATGCGGCATCACCGTTGAGAGTGAAGAGAACTTGGAAGGCATTTCGGTACAAGCTGGAGGCTTGGGGCTGTCGGTTTTTAGCGAAGGCAATTCCCCGCCTTTCCCGTCAGGGGTGCGTGGGATTAGGGCAACTTGCCGGAGCGCTCGCGTACACTTTTGATTCGAGGGGACGCGGGATAGCGTTGTCCAACATCGAAGCCGCTCTAGGGGAGCGCCTCAGTCCGAGTGAGCGCAAGCTTACGGTGCGAATGTCCTACCAGAACTTTGCGGTGACGATGCTTTCGTTGTTTTGGTCGTCGCGAATTACTCAGGAGAATGCGCACGAGTATTTGGAGATGAGCGGGTTTGAGGAGGCGTTGCACCAGGCGAAGGAGGAGAAGCGGGGCGTGGTTTTTGTGTGCGCTCACCAGGGAAACTGGGAGTGGGGCGCGGTGGCATTTTCGCTGTTGGGAGGTTGGGCGAGCATTGTGGCGGAGGATTTCAAGAACCCGGCCCTCACAAATGTGTTTGTACAGTTACGCGGCCGGAACCGCCACAGGGTCATTCCCCAGGACAAGTCGATTTTACGGATGCTCCGGGCGGTGTTGCGCGGAGAGAACGCGGGCATGCTTGGAGACTTGAACTTGGACCCGAGCGGGGCGGCTGTTGTGATTGAGGCGTTTGGAACTGGGAAAGACGCGCTTGAGATGTGCACGACGCGACTACATGCGGTGCTGGCTAAGCGCGGGAACGCGCTGCTCGTGCCGGTGTTGACATTGCCTCTGCCAGGCGGGCGCTGCCGGGTGATGGCGCAACCCCCTGTGAATGTGGAGTCAGCTGGGGAGCGGCTGCTTTCGCAAAGAACGTGGGACGTGTTTGAGGCGTTCATCCTCGAGCGGCCTGATCTGTGGCTCTGGGCTTACAAACACTTTCGATATAACCCGAAGGGGGCGACAAGGCCTTATCCGTTTTATTCGAAGTCCAATTCGGGATTCGAGGCGATGCGGGACGAGAAGTTTTAAGACGTAGCAGACATCAATTTCGGAAGGACATTTGACAACGCGACAGACTTGAGCAACGGAAGGGATGTTTATGAAACCAATTCGAACCATCGGCCTGCGTACAGCGGTCGCATTGCTTCCGACGCTGCTGCTGGGAGGCTGCGCCGCGCCGAAGCATGAAGTTTCTTCTTACTCAGTTACTGCCCTGCGCCCTCAAGTGCCTGAGGCGGTAAAGGTAAAAGTCTCTCTGAATCAACAAGCCGTGTATGTCATGGAAGGCGAGCGTCTTTTAATGTCCGCCGCCACCTGCATCGGTTTGCCTGAGAAGCCAACACCCAAGGGACAGTTCCGGATCACGGGAAAGAACGCTGAAAAGCGTTCAAATTCGTACGGCTTCTTTGTGAACGCGAACGGCATTGAGCCCGGGGAGTCTGCGCACCCCAAGTCAGGCCGTTTTGTGGGCTATCCGATGGGCTATTGGTGCGAGTTCGCTCCCGGATACGGTTTCCATTCGGGCTACGTGCATCCAGTGCCGCGGACTCACGGTTGCCTGCGTCTGCACAAAACAGTGGCGCCGAAGTTCTTCGCGCTTGTGAAGGAAGGCACGCCGGTGAGCATCGCTCCAGACCAGCCTGAGGATGCTAAGTTCGCAAGCCGAGTTCTCAGGCCGACCGATTACAAGGATCCGGATCCACCCGCTGAATGGATGATTTCTCCAAAGGCCTTTGAAAAGCCGGCGGGACCACTTTTGAACGACCAATAGCCTTTCTACAGTTTCAGGCGGTTCAACACCCTCGTGGAACGGTTCGGGCGTTCGTGCCCGACCGCTGCCCACAGTGTGCGCCGTATTTTTCTTCACCCCACCGCTCCCTTTTAATGAGTTCCACACCTGCCTCCGATAACGTCTCTGCGCCAGCGTCAAAGCGCGTCAATTTGCGAACCCCAGATGTCATGGCTGCCGTACAGGCGCAGGTGGAGGGGCATTATCGGAGCGACATTGTGGACGGATTACGGCGCCGAGGCGGGGAGTTGACTGTGGGCGACATCACCGTGCGATTGGCGAAGCAGTTTGGGTTTTGTTACGGTGTAGAGCGAGCGATTGATCTAGCCTACGCGGCGCGCAAAGTGTTTGCGGACAGGCGGCTGTTCATTTTGGGGGAAATTATCCATAACCCCGAGGTCAACCGCCAGATTGGGGAGATGGGCATCATTAACCTCCTCGCCAAGGGGGAGGAGGTCCCCATGGAAACACTTGCGGCCGAGGATGTGGTGATCGTGCCAGCCTTTGGCACGGATGTGAGCACTCTCGGGCGCATCAAAGAGCGCGGCTGCCAGATTGTGGACACGACGTGCGGAGATGTGATGAGCGTGTGGAAACGGGTACGCCAGTACGCTTCGGACGAAATGACTTCAATCATCCATGGCAAGGCAGCGCATGAGGAAACCAAGGCCACAGCCTCACGCGCCACCTCGCAAGGCAAAGGGCACTATCTGGTTGTGCTGACCCTTGAGGAAACCGATTACGTGTGCGCTTACATTGAGCGCGGAGGAGATGCTGCAGAGTTTTTGAAGCGCTTTGAAGGAGCTTACAGCGAGGGATTTGACCCAGATTTACACCTCAAGAGAGTGGGGGTCGCCAACCAAACCACCATGCTTCGAGGGGAAACCGAGGAGGTGCAACGCCGTATCGCCGCCGCCATCCAACGCCGGGACGGGGGAACCGTGCCGGGGGATAATTTTCGTTTTTTTGACACCATTTGTGGAGCAACGCAGGAGCGTCAGGATGCCCTGAAGGAGATGTTCACTAGTCGAATGGATTTCCTTCTGGTTGTGGGCGGGTACAACTCATCTAACACGTCGCATCTAGCGGAAATGGGGCAGGAGAAATTGCCTACCTATTTTATTCGGAATGCAGAGCGCCTAGAATCCACGGAGAGGATTACCCACTACAACCTGCACCTCAAAGAGGAGGTACAGCAGTCGGGGTGGTTGCCGCCGAGACCTTTTGTGGTGGGAGTTACGGCTGGCGCTAGTTGTCCAAACAATCTCATTGAGGAGACAATAGTGAGGCTGTTCGAACTGCACGGCATGGATCGTGAATCTGTACTGCGAGCAGCGCTGGCATAGTTGTGTAAAAATTGTGCATCAAAAGGCAAGTCGCGTTGCAAAGCGGCGGCCCTGTCCTAAACTCCGTCGCCTTTTCTAGTAAAAACCATTAATGAACACGTCCTGGGACATTCCTTCCGCCATCTCGCTCTACAACATCGACCGCTGGGGCTCCGGCTACTTTACAGTCAATGACAAGGGTCACATCACGGCCCTACCCACGCAAAATCCGGCGACTCCCATTGATCTCACGGAGTTGTTGGAAGAAGCACAGCAGCGCGGATTGACGTTTCCGATGGTGGTGCGGTTTCAGGATTTGCTTCGCCACAGAGTGGAGAGAATCAATGTGTCTTTCGCGGAAGCCATTGCTGAGATGGGCTATAAGTCGGTGTATCGCGGGGTTTTCCCCATCAAGGTGAACCAGTTACGCGAAGTGGTGGAGGAAATCATGGACGCCGGGAAGGCGTTCCATTTCGGAATTGAAGCGGGCTCAAAGCCAGAGTTACTCGCGGCGTTGGCGATTCACAAGGATCCTGAGAGTCTGATTATCTGCAACGGGTACAAGGATGCGCTTTTCATCCAGAACGCGTTGATGGGCAGCAAGCTAGGCAAGAAAGTGATCTTGGTGGTGGAGAAGCTCGAGGAACTGCACCAAATCATCCAAGTTTCGCAGGAAGTGGGCGTGGAGCCGATGATTGGCGTCCGTGTGCGCCTCGCAGCCAAAGGAGCTGGCAAATGGGCTACGAGCGGCGGCGAGAACGCTAAGTTTGGGCTCAGCACGGCAGATCTCGTGTCTGCCTCGGAGACACTAAAGAACGCGGGACTCGCCCATTGCCTCAGGTTGGTACACTTCCATGTGGGCTCGCAGGTGCCCGACATTGGGACCATCAAGCGGGCGGTGCGGGAGGCGGCTCGGTTTTACGCGAAGATCGTGAAGATGGGCCACACCATGGGTTATGTAGACGTCGGCGGCGGGCTGGGCGTGGATTACGACGGTTCGGGGACGGCGTTTGAAAGCTCCATGAACTACAGTCTCGCGGAGTACGCCCGAGACATCGTTTGGAACATCATGGACATCTGTGATTCCGAGAAGGTGGCGCATCCTATCCTCGTCTCCGAGAGCGGTCGAGCCATCGTGGCCCACCACTCCATTCTGGTGGTTGAGGCGTTTGGTGCCATTGAAAAAGACAAGGCGCGGCTTACGGTGGAACTCGGTCCGAAGGATCCCAAACAGGTGTCGGATATTTTGGATCTACAAAAAGCGATCACCAGCCAAAACTGGATGGAGTCCCTCCATGACGCCCAACAACTCAAGGAACAGGCGCAGTCCATGTTCGAACTCGGCTTGCTGGAGCTCGAGAGCAAGGCCAAGATCGAACAGGTCTACTGGAAAATTGCCCAACAGGTCGTCAATTTCTCCAAAGGCATGAAGTACGTCCCAGACGAAGTTCGCGAACTCGAAATTTCTCTGGGTGACCAGTATGTGTGTAATTTCTCAGTGTTCCAGTCCCTGCTGGATCACTGGGCGCTGGGACAGCTCTTCCCTGTCATGCCGATTGATCACCTGGACCGCATGCCTGACCGCAATGCGACCCTTGTGGACATCACCTGCGACTCCGACGGAAAGATATCTAAGTTCGTGGATCTACACGATGTGAAGGACACCCTGCCCCTGCATCAGCTCGTTCCCGGTGAACCCTATTTGATCGGGTTTTTCCTGATGGGTGCCTATCAGGACATCATGGGTGATTTGCACAATCTGTTCGGCCGGGTGAACGAGGCCCATGTGTTCCTAGACGAGGACGAAGAAAGCGGTTGGTACATCGAGGAAACCTTGGAAGGTTCGACCATTGGCGAAGTGCTTAAGATGGTACAGTGGGACCAGTCCGAGCTCATGCGCCAGATGAAGTCCCAAGTGGACGCTGCGATCAAGGGAGATCGACTCAAGCCCAACGAGGCCATGCGCCTTCTTTCCAGCTACGAGAAGGCACTCAAAGGCTACACGTACTTGCAGTTCGCTCCTACGGCGACCAAGTAGGCGACTGCTGCGGAAGGTCACCTTCAGGGTGGACATTCGTGCAACCCAGAGCACTTTTGTACACCTATGCAGCCCCCTGCTCTCCCCTCGCTGCCACCGGAACAGCAACCCGCCAAAGGTGACTGGAAGGCGTTTACCTTTAACGCCTACCTACTGAGCTTCCTGGCTGAGGGAGCACTCACCGTGTTGGCGGCGATTCCGGGGCCAGTCGGCAAATTCGCCGGAGGCTTCCCGCTCTCGTTAGCGGGGATGGCTTCGATGACATTCGCCCTGCTGGTGATCCTGGTCATCGGCAGCTTCCGCAGCCTGCCTTGGCGTGCTTTCGCCCCCGCTTTAGCCTTCAGCATCTGGGAAGGCTGCATCTACCTGCCGCTACCCGCTTTTGTCGATTGGAGGCCGCTCGTTCTGAGTGCGGCCTGCCTACAGTTGCTTATCGGTGGGGGCACCCTAATGGCCCTCCATCGGGCTTCCTCGGGGCGATCTATGCTTCTGCGCACGGGACAACTCGTCCACTGCCCGTTCTCGCTCTCGCGCACCTTTCTCGCCGGGGTGCTCAAACTCTTCATCCTCACCCCGCTGCTACTCGCCTACATCGGGTGGAGCGCTCAGGTGATGCTCAAAAAGGCAAGTTCCGGCTTTCTACAACTCGATACAAACGGACTTTTCACAGAAGCACGTACCTACGAAAAAGACGGCCATAAAATCTACCTGCTCCCCACCGTGCACATCGCTTCTCCCAATTTTTACGAGATGCTCATGGAATCGCTCCCCGCAGAACGCTCAGTTATTCTTCCCGAAGGCGTCACCGACGACAAAAAACTGATGCGATCGACTCTGGACTACTCCATAGCAGCGGATTCCGTGGGCCTGAGCGCACAGCCCGATCTCACGAAGCGCAAACAGGAGCCGAACGTGCTGCATTGCGATGCTGACATTAGCGATTTTTCAGAGTCCACGATCCGCCTACTCAACGCGGTGACCTTTGCCATGCACGCTGCGAGCGATGGGGACGCACTCGGTGCCATCCAGGCTCTTACTGGCCTCGAAAATGCCCACTCTAACGAACTCATCGAGGACATTTTAGAGAAACGTAACCAGCGCGTAAGCGCGGGTGTCGAAAAGGCGTTACCCCTTTTTGAACACATCGCAATACCTTGGGGCGTCGCACACATGCCCGGCATTGAGCGGGATCTGTTCAAAATGCGCGCCCGCAAAACAGATTCACGCAGAGTGCAAGTCTTCAACTGGCGCGAACTCAGATTGTTCCCAGAAAAATGAGCACTCCGACCGCGCGCCTGCTCCGCCACCTGCGCGAGGGGGCCACGCCTCCGAGTGAGCTCGCCACCGCGCTGGGCATCGCTCTAGCTGAGGTCCACGCCCACATCAACACCCTGCGCGAGAGCGGCTTTGATGTGCCACTCCACCCACTACTCGGCTATTCCCTTCAGGCTGTTCCAGAGCACCTCCTGGCGGACGACATCCTCTCCCGGCTCAAAAACTCATGGATAACCCGGATCATCGCACTGGAATCCACGGCTTCCACCAACACCACCGCGATGGAATGGGGCCACAACGGCGAACCTGGACCGATCGCGGTGTTTGCCGAACATCAAACGGCAGGGCGCGGCCGCTTTGGGCGCAGTTGGGAATCAGGCGCCGGCGAAGGCCTTTGGATGTCGCTACTCTTGAGACCAGCCGTCCCCCTACTGCATTGGCCACGTATCACCACGCTTGCCGCGCTGGCAGTCGCGCAAGCTGTTGAGACGCTTACCTCACTGCGCCCCCAAATCAAATGGCCCAACGACGTCGTGTGCGAAGGCCGCAAACTGGCCGGGATGTTAGCGGAAACCGGGACCCATCCGGTGCAGGGGCAATTTGTGGTACTTGGCATTGGGGTGAACGTGAACCAGACCGCCTTTCCAGAACCGCTCGCCGAGAGCGCCGGGTCGCTACGCATGCTCACCGGACGACTCGAAGACCGCAGCGCATTTGCAGCAAATTTGCTAGACCGACTGGGAGATCTGCTCGGTGGGATCGACTCCG
>CAIWVL010000243.1 GCA_903916085.1 uncultured Spartobacteria bacterium | reverse complement strand
GGACGCTTACTTCGCCTTTTCGGTGGCTGGCGCGGGAGCGGCTGGCGCGGCTTTCTTTCCTGAGAAAAAATCGCTCACATCAAAGAAAGTGACGTACGCGAGAAACGCCATCACGGCAATGGCGCAGGCTGTTTGAATACCTTCCAAAAATCTACCGCCCATGGGTTTGCGGCGAATCGCCTCAATGAGAGCCAAGGTGATGTGGCCGCCATCTAAAACTGGAAACGGGAGCATGTTAAAGAGGGCAAGGTTCACGTTGAAAAACACTGAAAAGGCGAGTGCCAGGCGCCAACCCTGTTCGGATTCAAACAGATTGTAATAAGCTTTGAGAATCCCCACAGGACCACTGAAGTGCTGAGCCTTGACGTCGCTCTTGGGTGAGAAGAGAGCGTCCAGCATGTTGCGGATCGTCAGTACAGCGTCTGTGACTTGCTCGACGGGAGATGGATGCGTAAGCGTTAGCCGCCCCCAAGCAATCCCCAAAAGCGCGGACTTCGAGCCCTCAGGGGGTGTCCCTGGAGTGAGCGTGAGCAGTACGCTCGTTTCGCCCCTGCGCACACTGAGCTGCATGGGGCTGGTCCCCTTCTTATCTAAAAACTCGTAAAATTTTGCGAGATCCAAAACAGACACGCCATCCACCTCCGTAATGACGTCCCCAGCACGTAGACCCGCTGAATCGGCGGGAGAACCTGCGTCCACTTTACCTACGGAGGGCGTTAAGCGCTGGCCTATGTAGACTTTGCGTAGGCTCTTGCGCTTCCAACCAGGGCTAGACTCCCGCTCCCACCCGGAATCGATCGTCAGGATTTGTCCGTCACGTTCTACTTTGAACGCAATGGTCTCGCCCTCAGAGCGCACTACCCGCCAAGTGACCGAATGCAGCGGTCCGGTGAAGCGGTCTACAGGGCTGCCGTCCACTTCAAGAATCCGGTCTCCGGCGAGAAGACCGGCGCGGTCGGCTGGGCCGCCGGGTTTCACAAAACCGATGACCGTGGTCTGATCAAACTCGTGCACAGGCTTGCCCACAGCCCACACAAGACTGGCCATCACAAGCGCCAGTAAAAACGAGAAAACAGGCCCCGCAAAAGCGACGATGATTTTATCTAGCGGACGGATTGGTGGAAGTGGCGTGCCGCGCTCCTCGGTGGAGCCTTCAATAGCCTCCATCGGAGCGAGTTGAGGCAACTTGACATAGCCTCCAGCCGGGATGCTTCCCAAAGAATACCATACGCCACCTAGTTTTCTGCGCCACAACGGCTTCCCAAACCAAATCCCGAATTCGTCGATGACCAATCCCCGCCAGCGAGCGGCCAGGAAGTGCCCGAGTTCATGCACAACAATGAGCAGGTTAAAGATCAGCAGGACCTCAAGGACAATGAGCGCGGAATTAAAGATCTTGGGGAACATGAGCGTCTCTCACCATAACCCATGGTTGCCAGAGGGTCACGCGGAGACGCGCAAGAAAGAATGAGGAGATGGGCAATCGCTCCGCAAACCCATCCCTGCGCGGAGAGAACGCTGATTTTTAACAGGAGTGAGCAAAGACAGCACAGAATACGAAAATTTTCAGGGATCTGTGGCTCTCTCAATCTATTCAAGATCCGTCAATTACAGCGTCAATGCCTCGTTGTGTGCGGCCTCAGGTCGCAGAGCAAAATCGCGCGCTCGTGGAAGAATTTGTGAGCATAGGTTTTGCCGCTACGGTTGGTGCGGAGATTAAGTGGATTATTTTGAGGGGTAGCCCCCGTATTTGTCCCACCCTATGTGCGATTCTCGAGCCCGCATCCGCAGCAACTGAACTTTTCTTAAATGCACACCATCACCCCCATTCTGAACGTTGACTTTGGTAAAATTGGCCGCCGTTACAGCGACGACAATCCGTCCTTCAGTGTTCAACTCACCGCCGCACCCTTGATAGAGCTCATTTTCGAGGCCCAACGCGCATACAGAACCCATGAATTACTCCTAATCCAACAACCCGGGGATATTTGGGACTACGTTTGGGTCATCCTTCAAGAATTGCCTCCGAGTGTTGTTGAACGTGTTGAGCAAGCGAGGGAAAACGCCCCGCGCCGTAGATCCAAAGAACATCCCTGGCCTTTAGGACAAATCCCTATCAACATATTCCACCAATTGTTTTACACTGATTGTGTAGATGGTGGGGACGACGAAGACGAGGCTTGGTGTCGAAATCGTTATTCGTCTGAGATGATAAACTATGCGAGGCAACTATTTGCACTTGTACAAGCCGCCCAAGCAGGCCTCAACGATCACGATGTTCTTTTGAGACATGTTTATTTACAATTCAAGGCAGGCAAACACTCCTACTGCTTCAAAGAAAGATCCGAGGCAATCAAGCTGTGCCGGAAGTATAGACCCGAACATAACAACCATACTCGTGAATTCTACTCACGCCTGGATAGCCTACTTCGGGATCCAGAGCTTGCGTCTGTTGCTTATTGCGATCTCGCAGCCCATGGCGACCACAGTATTTTCAGGATGGTGGCTACCGAACAACGACGCAGGGCAAATTTGACTGGTCATGAACCACGGCGCGCTTTGAAGGTAACTGTACCCGCCTACAGTTATGTTTCTCACAACGAGGCATGGGACTCCGCGATCCATTATTGGATGGAGGGGCGGCCCTTCGGTGACTTAATCATTGACGGGCCGGTGCCGGATCGATCTGCATACATCAGAATTCTTGAAGAACCACGCACCAAGAAGTGCCGATTTATACTCACTCCGCACGACGCCGGTGAGATAGACGGGTACGATCGCTCTCAAGGTCCCGGATGGGTGCTTTATAAGCGCCAGACCGAGATGACTAGGCGATGGGCTCTAGTGCATTCTAGGGTCGAGAGCGAAGTGCTTGAATTTGGCCAATCCGGTCCATTGGTGTTTGATTATGAAAAAATTGCCATCTTCATTGGAGCCAACGCCTCTGCGGCTGATAGATTACTAATTGCAGAAACTGTCGCAGCGTTACAGCAAGAG
>CAIWVL010000242.1 GCA_903916085.1 uncultured Spartobacteria bacterium | reverse complement strand
CTCCCGGAAATGGTGACAGATTCCCCCAAGCTTGAGGGATCAAAAAGAACGACTGAGTACGTCTTACTCATGGGCACGCCCGAGCCGGCAATCCCAGAAACGGTGACCGTGTAAGTCGTGTCGGCGCTGACTGAGGTCGGTAGGTTGGCGGGTTCCCACACAATGGTGTTATCTCCACGGCCATTATCTGTACGACTGATGACGCTCAGAGGCACAGAGACGCCGTCCTTGAGCATGGCCACCGATGCCAAACTGAAATCCGCGCCTGGGTACGACAGCGACCAACGGTCGGGCAGCAGTGAGATGGGGGTGTAGCCTGAGTTTGGCCACGCAACGAATTGAGATGTCCCAGCGGTTTTAAAATCGCCAATGACCCAAATTGCATTGGTTTCACGATAATTGCCGTCCCCCGGAATGTCACCGGTGCCAATCTCGGCTTGACGCGGATATAATAACCAGCGGCGATGACCAACGACTACGTTGTTATCGCCAATGTCCTTGATGTAACCATCGACGGCACCAGGGCCGTAATAACCATAAGCAATGTTTGAACTGGCAGCTGCCTCAATGCCAGTCGCACTTAATCCAATCCAAGCGGGGCTCTCGGTTGCTGGAAAATGGCTGATGGCGTTATTTCGTGAAAAGAGGAGCGCAGCATCTTGATCTTTGCCGCTTTTAGTGGTGTTGAGAATGATGTCGGCCGGCAACCCCACAAGGGCTCTGTAGAAGTTGACGCGTCGCAAGACGTCGTTTTTGAAAGTGGTGCTGGTGGTGCCGGGCTGCAAACCGCTGACGCTGCCGCCTGTCCATTGTATACGGTCTGCGTAGCCCTCTGAAGCTGAGTACACGCAGTTGAAGTAGGCCAGAACATCGCGTCGGTTAGTGGTATCGACGCTGAAGCCGCTAAGGGCATCGGGCAAGCTGGTGCATGGCGTCCAGCAAAAGGCCTCTCCGCCGAGGGCTACGAGAAGGACCAGTAAAAGCCGGAGGGAGAAAATGCGCCGACAAGAAAAAGGGCGAGGCGGCTTCATGAGATTCACCTCAAAGAAGCAAGCTGCGAGCCATTCGAAGATGAAGGACGCGACTTGTCAACGGCTGTTCAAAAAAAGCGTAAGATTATCTTCAGTCACGAGACGGTTATCGGGGGGGATCGCTGGTGTTGGGGCCAGTGGCTCTCATGCTCAAAGACCGCGCAAATTGTCTCGGCTGGAGTTCCGCGATAGCCGCTGATTGTCCCAAACTTGTGCTGCAGGAGCGCAGGGAAGGGCCAAATTTCTCTTCGAAATGAGCGGCCAACACTGAAGGAAGCCTCTCTTCAAGTGGACAATCCTGAGAGCTAATCCCCTCCAGCTCCCAGGCTAGGGAGCGCTGACTTCCCGGACGTAGATGTTGATTTGGCCATCTGGAGTCCGTCTAACTTCCCTAATCTCAAATCCTCTACCGTCATCCTTAGACACGGAAGCCCCCTGGCGCGGGGGGACGAATCCAGCAGGGTATTCAACGATGACCCTCGCCTGCGTTCTGCCATCTGAAGAGCTGCTTTGCCGCAGAACAGCTCGATTGGTTCCCGCTGCGGTCACCGTGAACCTGCCATGGAGGTACATGGGAGAACCGTCATTCCGTCCTTGAAGCGTGGTCGCTTGTTCGGTGGTGACCGATTTCCCTGAGGGTTGTCGACCTGAGCTATAGGTTTTCCAACTCCCCGTGACCTGTGTCGTCGAGGGGACTGGGGATGCCGCTATGAATGGCTTCACGGGTGCGTTGTTCGCAGTTGTGCCAGTTGTGCCAGCTCCTGCGGGCGGAGCACTTGGGGGAAGGGGCGGCGTTTTGGGCGTTATCTTGGCTACGTCGGCGACTGCCGGAGGCTTCGCCGGGGTGTTTGGAGGGACCTCGACTTTCAGGGGGGGCGTTTCTGTCTTCAGAATCGATTTCGGCGCACTCGCCACCGTTGGATTAGGCGCTTGCGGAGCAGAACTTTGCGGGGGTGATGGCTTAGGTGGAGTGCTAGGAACAGTCCCTGAGACCGAGGACGGCGATAGCGGTGCGGGTGGAGCTTTCGGCTGCTTTGAATTTGAAGCGATGGGGGGAGTCGATGTGCCAGTCGTGACTGATGTGGCAGTCACAGTCTCTGGCATCGGGCGTGGCGTCGGCTGCGTCGTGATGGGATGCTTAACAGTGTCCGTTGGATCGTCGCTCGCGGGGATGCGTACATTATCTGCGCTTGGGCTGCTTGAGGGCACCACATCAGCGTGTGGGTTGAAGGGAGGCGCCGGTGACTGTGCCAAGGCAGGAGTTTCCGCTTTACTTTGGATGAGGGATTGGGTGGGGGGAGGCGTGTTGGAAACGGACGCATCGACCCTGACAATTTCAACAGCTGGCAAAGTGGCTCCACTGATGCTTGCGGTGGGAACAGTCCGCCGCCTGAGATTTTCCCGCATGACGGAACGAACTTCCTCGCCACGTACCAAGGGAAAGCCCGCCGCTACGTTCAGGGCTGTAGGCGGCTCAAGGGAGAAGCTTCCGACTCCATTTTTCAGCGCGTAATTTCCGTACAACAACGGGACGACGGAAAGCTGGAGACGCCCGTCAAGCGCATGGTTTATTTGAATTATTGCTGATAAATCTAGCGTCCGTTGTAGTCGCAGCTCCAAACCCGGCTGTAGCACAGCGAGCATGTCTGGTACGTTCTCTGGCGAGGTTGGGTAGATCACCTCAGCCACCAGTTGGGGGAAATCCACAGATTGGGTTAAAATAACCACTCCGGAGTTGAAAAGATCGCTTTTCTGAAGTTGGTAGGCTCGCAAGATGACGTATTTCCCGGTCAGGTACGGCACCAGCTTCTTTGTTTCAGCGTAATTTCTTAGGTAGTTTCTAAAGAGCAGCTCATTTTCTCGCTGCATCTGAAGTGCAGTGTATTTGCTATAGCGCTCGAATACTCTTTGTGCTTCTAAAAACTCTCCCGGAGGTGCCTTGATCACGGCAAAACGAGTGGGGGGAGCTAACTTACCAAGGCGTTGCAGCAGTCGGTAAGCCCGAGGCTTTTCGGGATGCCCAAACACGTAGAAGCTTCCCAACCAGCAGGCAAAAACGAGCGCTGCCAACAGAAGCAGAAAAACCGTCCAAACGAACAGATTGTCCCGCCCCCTTGGCTTAGCTGGCTCTTCTGTGAAAACGCTGTTAGGCATGCATCACTTCAACCCAAGTACCGAGACCTAATGGTGCTCAACACTTGAAGCCGCCTTCCGTTCTGCTTCCGATGGTTCAAAGGAGGTGCCACAGCCACAACTGCGAGTAGCGTTCGGGTTGGTTAGTCGAAAACCAGTTCCCACCAAGTCGTCACAATAGTCTAGCGCGGAACCCTCAAGATAGGACCCGCTGAGAGGGTCTACAAATACCCGCACCCCATCTCGCTCACTCACAACATCCCCCTGCTGGAAGCGATCAAGTCGCATGCCGTACTGCATTCCTGCGCACCCGCCTTTTTCCACAAAAATCCGGAGTCCGCGATCGTGTTCGACCTCGCCTGCACTGGGGACAGCCTCTGAAGGAGGCTCCTCTAACATCGAACGCAGGTGTTCTGCGGCAGAGAGGGAGATCAAAATCATGGCTTAAGAATAGGCTGAGTTTGTGTGTTAGTCAAACGAGTGCCCGCAGGGCCTGAGGTAGGTGTTTTTGATGGCAGTAAATGGTTCGATTGGAGGGTTTTAATTGTAGTGTAAACTCCAAGGTCTACTCTCTTTCGAGTCTTTTGAGCAATCAAACCAGCAGAAAGCCTAGGGTTCATTCGCCTGTCAGCCCCTGTTTCCTCCGCCCTCAATTTCTGAAAGCTCGGTCACGACACAAGCTCGGACGCAGCCCGTTTCTGCTCCAACTCATCCCACCGAGTAAACAAACGCGCAACGTCCTTGCGGAGGGTTTCCACATGGGTTTGAAATGCGGTGATTTCCTGAGCTGAGCGGCGGTAGAGTTCTGGGGAGTGGAGTGCTAGCTCGGCCTCGGCAAGAGCCGTTTCAGCTTCTTGAATCCGGAGTTCCATGACCTCAAATTCGCGTTCCTCTTTCCACGACAGCTTCTGCTGGCGTCCGGCGCGCGCGGGTGGGGAAACCGCGACCGGCTTTGGAGTAGGGGCGGTGGAGGGTCTTGCGCTTCGGGAGGCTTTACGGGCGAGATACTCGTCGTAATTGCCCACGTCATAGCCCAAAGTGCCGTCGGTTTCAAAAGCAAGAACGTGGGTGCACACCCGGTTCATAAAGTAGCGATCATGGCTCACGACAATCACAGTGCCTTGAAAGCGCACAAGTGCCTCTTCCAAAACACGTAATGTCGCTAAGTCGAGGTCATTTGTGGGCTCATCTAACAACAGGACGTTTCCGCCCCGCTTGAGGATCTTAGCCAACAGAACTCGGCTGCGCTCTCCGCCGCTGAGTTGGCCCGTGAGCTGTTTCATCTGGTCTTCGTTGAATAAGAACCTCCGCAAGTAGCCACGGAGAGATACCGACTCCTCGCCGAGTTTGACTGTATCGCGTCCTTCGCCCACTTCATCCCAGACGGTTTTATCGTGATTAATCTGGAGGCGGTGCTGGTCGATCAGGTTAATTTCCGACCGCGCCCCATGCTCAACCGTGCCCGTTGACGGTTCTTGGTCGCCCGTAAGGATGCGCAGCAGCGTGGTTTTTCCTGAACCGTTGCGTCCAACAATACCAATGCGTCCCCCAGCTGGCACTTCCAGCGTGAGCCCAGAAAAGAGTACGCGTCCGTTCGCCTCGGCGCTGACATTTTTAAGTGAGATGACCCGGTTCCCAAGCTCCTTGGGAGGCGGCAGAATGATGTCCGCATCCGAGGCCTTTTCGGGTGGTCCTTGGGAGGCGGCTTCGAAGTAGCGGTCAACGCGGTCCTGCGATTTCGTGCGCCGTGCGCCGGGCGCCCGGCGGACCCACTCGAGTTCGCTGCGCAGAAATTTTTGGCGGCGATGTTCGGTTTGTTCCGAAATGGCTTCGCGCTCCGCCTGAGCGATGAGGTAGTCTGTGTAGTTGCCCGGAAACGACACGAACACGCCCAAGTGGATTTCCACAATCCTGTTGCAGACCCGGTCGAGAAAATAACGGTCGTGGGTAACAAAGATGCAGGTGCCCTGATAGCGGGCCAGGAATTCCTCCAACCAAAGGATTGAGTCCGTATCAAGATGATTCGTGGGCTCGTCGAGAATCAGTAAATCTGGGCGTGCGATGAGACTGCGGCATAGAGCAACACGGCGCTTCTCTCCTCCGCTGAGGGTGTTAACAATGCGCCCTGGTTCGGGTGCATTCAGATTAGTGAGAAGGGATTTAGCTCGGGAATCGAGGGTCCAGCCCTCGAGCTGTTCGATGCGTTCGAGAAGAAAAGCGGCTCTCGGCGATTCTGCCGGAGACTCCTCGTACTCCTCAATAAGTGCCTGAATTTCAGTAGCGCCTCGGAGAACGGCTTCATGAACCGTGAGATTCTCCTCGAGCTCGAAGTCTTGGGGGAGGTACCCGGTGAGAAGTCCTCGGCGTAAGGTAACCTGACCAGAGTCTGGCGCGATTACTCCAGCGGCAATTTTTAGAAAAGTGGATTTGCCGCAACCATTTCTGCCGACGAGCCCCACGCGCTCTCCTTCGAGAATCGCGATCGTGCCGTCTTTGATGAGTGGTTTTGCGCCAAAGGCGATGTTTATTTCTGAGGCGCTTAAGACAGCTTGCGGCGGGACGTATTCAGCCATGAGTGGTCGGGTACAGTGGCTGCATTGGTTCCCTTAAGCAATCTTTGGAATGAATGAGTTCCTTGTTGCTGCGGGATGGTTTCACAAGATGCACTGGAGAAGTTTGAACTCTCTGATGCCGGTTGCTTGCCTCTGTTCTGTACGACCGTAGCGCCATCTTGAGCTGCCACAACACGATCCGCGAAATCCTCGACGTTTATCGGACCAAGAGTTGGATGCTGCTGTGTACGAAACTAAGAGGCCAGCTCAGAACGTCCCTTCCCAAATCCTTTAACTTTCCTAGAAACACGGGTTCCAAAGAACTGGCGGTGAGGGGGGGATTCGAACCCCCGGTACCCTTTTGGAGTACGGCGCTTTAGCAAAGCGCTGCTTTCGACCACTCAGCCACCTCACCCAGTCCGGGGGACATAATCACCGCGATTGGGTCGAATCGTCAATCTGGAAAATTCAGTTCACTGCAGATTTTACCAACGTGCTCTTGTCCTCAGCGCCGATCCGCACGCTCATTTTGTGCCCTGACTCGCGGCGGGTTTACATTCGGCATAATGGCCGTAAACAGAGTTGGGATTTGCGCCGTTGAACACAATTCCTTCGATGGGAGTGCAGTGTTCCTCAAATAAATGAATGGCTCGCATCGCAGACTTCCTTGGCGTCGCTGCATAACGAACGACCAAGCAGACGCTGTCCACGGCTTCGGCACGCAGCATGGCGTCGCTCACGGAGTGCACTGGGGCAGAATCCATTACAATGCAGTCATACTGCTCTCGAGCCGCGCTTAGAATGGCGTGGATGCCCTTCCGTGTTAAAAGCTCGGATGCATTTTGGAGGACTTTTCCAGCGGGGAGCAAATGTAGTCCTGGGGTGCGCGTTGGGGTAATCGCTTTGGAGAGCTGTACGCTTCCTTCGAGCAGGTCTACCAAACCGGGTAAATCACTGCTGCCCAACATTGTTTTTTCCAAGGATGGCGAGCGCATGTCTGCGTCTATTAATAGCGTTTTAACACCCTGATTGGCAAGTGTTAACGCGTATCCAATCGCGCAGAAACTCTTGCCGTCGTCGGGAAGTGCACTGGTGAATAAAAAGCAATTTTTTCCCCGTTTGCGTGCGCTTAGGTGCAGGGATGTGCGCAGGGAACGGAACGCCTCCAGAACTGATTGGGTAGGATCGCTCAGGCTCTTCAGAATGTTGGATGACGATTCACGCCCCGATAGACGTGGTACGGTGCTTAACACAGGTAGGCCTGTTTCGGCTTCGATTTCTTCAGGGGTTCGCCAAGCGCCCTCCATCATGCAACTTGCTAAAACGGTAGCACTTCCGATGAAGACACCAGCAAAGAGACCGAGTCCCAAGAATTTGAGGACGGATTTTTTTGCTGGTGCATTGGGCAGTGGGGCGGTTTCGAAAATTCTGAGATCGCTTAGCTGAACTCCACTAGCGACGTCGGTCTCCTTGAGCTTTCGGAGAATCGACTCATACAGGGCACGGTCAGTGTCTACGTCACGGGCGAGCACCTTGTAGGTGATGGACTGTCGGTTCAGTGCTAGGGCTTGTTTCTCCTGATCTTTGAGAGCTATTTCGAAGTTGTGCTCAGTGGCAATCGCGCGTTCTAAGTCGGCCCGAAGGGTGGTGGGAATTTGCAGGACGGCTTTGCGGAGGCTACTTTCGGCATCACGGAGTTGAGTGGAGGCTTGGATCAATCGTGGATGTTTGTCCGTGTACCGTAGACGCAGTGTGGAGATACGGCTTTGGAGTTCCGCAATTTGCGCGCGAGTAGACAGAATGCTGGGATGTTGCGCGACACTTAGAATCCGCATTAGTTCTTCGGGAAGGCCCTCAAATCGCGCCATATCGGCGACGTCACTTTCTAGCCTGATGCGTGCACCTCTGGCCTCGGCTAGGTTGTTTCCCTGCACCTTGAGGGAGGTTATGACGGTGTCCTGCCGATCTTCCAAGGACGCGGCTTGGCTGGTTTCCTTGTAGGTTTGGAGAGCTTCCTCACTTTTTTGTAGCCGTTTTTTGAGTCGATCGGCTTCAGCTACGAGAAATTCGAGGACTGAGCGTGCGCCGCTTGAGCGCTGGTCGAGTTGGAGTTGAATGAAGGCGTGCGCAACGCCGTTCGCGAGTTGTTGAGAGACGGCTGCTCCGGGGTGGCGTGCAGTGATGTCGATGAGTTGGGTGCCGCGGCGTTGGCGCACCTCGAGGCAACCGGCTAGGCGTGCCTGCGCTTGTTCGGCAGCGAGCGGAGTCGCGGAAAAGTTGGGGTCTTCGGTAAGTTTTAGATCTGTGGTAGCGCGTTCCATGAGGGCCCTGCTGCGGAAGGCTTCGAGGATGGTTTGCAAGCCCGGCTCGGAGCTTGGTGACTGTGTGTTTTCTGGCTCGAATCCGAGGACTCGCCCGCGAGGCTCCAGTTGGAGGACTGCGGTAGATTCGTGCACGAGGGGCATTTTTTGGAGGTAAACTCCTCCAGTCAGCAGTCCGGCCATGGCGCATACACCGACAAACCAGCCTTGTTCTTTCAGGACGAGGGCGACTTGATTAAAATCGGGAACGTTGGGCGAGCTGTGGGTGGAGACGTGTTCGGTGATTGGAAGCGTTTGCATAATTAGAATAGGCTTTCTTCGACGACCACGGTGTCGCCTGGTTGAAGTTGGAATGACGGAGCATTACGACTCTTTGCCATCTGCTTCGCATCGAGTTTGAATACCTGTTCCCCGCCAGTGGGGTTTGTCCGTTTAACCGTGACACGGGAGGGGTTTGCAATTCGGCTATAACCTCCAGCCATACCAATGCCCTCAAGCAGGGTTAGAGGGTTTTCGTCCGGCAAATCAAATGTGCCGGGACGGTTCACTTGTCCGAGCACTGTAAACCGCCGCTTACTGTAATCCATGATTCGGACGGCTACCTGTGGGTGCGTTAGGTACTCCCTGAGTGCGACAGTGAGGGCCGCGGCCGTTTCGGGAACGGTTTTTCCTCCTACCATGATGCTGCCAATAAGGGGAAAGGGGATACTTCCGTCTTTGCCAACACGTGCCGTGGATTCCAGTTCGTCTTCTTGAAAAACGCGAATGTTGATGAGGTCGCTTGCGGCAAGACGGTAACCGCCGGAGGGGGGGCGAGCGGCCTCTACTTTTTGTGGGTCTAGCTGGTTTTTAGAGTCTTGCGGATAAGACTGAGGGTGCGCCTCTGAAAGGTTCGCAAAAACCAATGTACACATAATTGCAGTACACAAGCCCGAGGACACTCTTAATTTGGCGTAGTAGAAATCAGGTGATTTTTTCATAGATTAGAAGCTGACGCTGATTGCAAAGCCGATGCGGTTCCGTTGAAACGGGTGCGCTTGTTCACCCGTGGAAACGTTTTTGCTGAACTCGTAGAATGTGCCGACAGCGCAGTTGCGTCGGATGGCCCAGTCCAGGCTAATGCGTGAGTACCAATAGTCGTCCTTTCTGTTGGCGCTTACCCCCAAACCTGCTGCCTGGTAGGCGGCCTCTTCCCACCCGATGGACAACGCCAGGTCCAAGTTTGAGCTCAGCATTTCTCTCGCAGTTATTGAAACATCGGTAGCCTCGTAGTTTTGGGCTAAGAGCAAGGCCGAAGCGAAGGTACGTCGGCGAGCCTCAAGCGAGAGGGCTGTCTGGCCTGTCGCTTGCCAGGCTAAAGCTGCGGAAAATACGGGTGATGTTTGTGTCGGTTCGCCCGAATCAAAGTGTCTCCATTCATTGCCGATGGAGGCGTTGACTCCGAGCTTACCAGTGGGCCGAAGTGCGATGCGCAGTAGCGCTTGCTCGTATGTTTGACGTTGGCCTGCGTCGGCGCGGAGGATGCCTTCGGTGGCACCTAGGCCCAGCTGAAGTTTGGGAGTCCACTGGTAGTTGACGAATTCTTGGGCCCTGTATTCGCGAGAGCCTTGGAGTGCGTTGAAGGAGGCTTTTGAAAAGTCAGCGGTTAATTCTCCGTTTGTTTTTTCCGTGAATGCATAGGATGCACCGAGGCCTGTGTACCAGACGCGTCGACCCACGCGCTGTCCTGCATCAATGGAACTGTTGTGTGTGCTTTGCATTCCTAACCGGAATGCAGTCTTTAGCCGAGCCCCAGACCATCCCCCATCGATGCCAGCTCGCTGGTCATAAGAGCGCTCCTGGGGGGAACTTGCCAACCATGAAGCTGCTCCTGCATAGGTTGCTCCCAGGTGTAAGGCGGACTCATCTGAGCCCATTTGTAATTTTGCCGTAGGCCCGATGTTGAGCTGGATGTCCCCCTTTTTTCCCGACTGCCTGAGGTTTATGTTGTCATCGAAGATTGTTGATGTGTTTAAGCCTAAGGAGTAACCCAAAGGGCCGTGCCGCTTCATTTGCGAGTGCTTGGTGACTTCTGAGAACTCGTTTGATGGCAGGGGTGGACTCGTAGATGGGGGCACTGTGGCTTCCCAAAAATTTCGACCAGAGAAGTTGGATGGTGCGGGTTGTGGAGAGTAAGAATTTGGAAAAGAGGATAGAACAGATGGAAATTCTGGAAAGCTGGGCTCGGATGTTTCGGGTTGAGCGTCCTTGTAGATTTGAGTTTGTAAATTGATGTTGGATTGGAGGCGGAGAAGTCCTTCTGGTTCGGCTAGGGACGGCTCTGGGAATAGGTTCAGTTCGGGCGGGCTGAGGAATTCTGGCGAGTCCGGAAAATTTTCCGCTACGGGAACGACGAAAGCCTCGGTACCGTCTGCCGGAATGGCGGAGGGCACTCCGGAGCTTGTCAACGGGCCAAGCATGAATGGGACGGCGAGAAGAGTGAGATTACGCTTTTTCAAGGATCAGGGGGTTGGAGGTTCTCCGACCGGTAGCCTTGGGCAACCATCTGAACTGGCTGGGCAATCCGAACTGGCCGGGCCATTTCGTTTTTGCATGGCGCCTAGCGCTGTGTGGCGGCCGTGCTGAAGCTGCCATGGCAACTGTCCTCCGAGATGAAAGTCACTGGCGGCACGGATACTGTCGGCAATAGAGGCGCGTCCGGGGAGCTTTTGGTCAGCCTTTTCGGGCCAGACGGGCACTTCAGAGCGCGCCTGAAAGGCGATGCGCCTATCCGGAGCATGAGGCGTCACGGGGATTTCTGAGCCTGCGTCAAGGAGAATTAACGCAGAGAGGAAGACAATTTGTCGGCCGTGCTGCCGGGAATCGCGGGATTTGCCAGACTGTAGGTCGGTCGCGCGCGCTGTGGCGGTTCCATAAGGGGCCCCGGCCTTGGGATGCGGCAGTGCCCGGGAGCTCGATTTTGTGAGATCCTGCCCCTTTTGTGTTGTTGCCTGCCTTATGCCGTCCACTCCCATTGGCCCATTCAACACTAAGCGCGTGTTGGTTGGGAATTAGCTCGGGGCTGAACTGGAGACGGAGCAGGGCCTAGGAGGCATCAGTAAAGTAGAGCTAGAACGGCTCTGCTCCCCGTGTTTTTGACGCTATGATTAGCGTTTGAGTGCTCAATCGCCTTCAAAAGCACCCAGCCCGGCAGTCTCGACTAAGGCGCGATTACCTCGAACCCGTCGAGATAATCGAAGTTGATGGGGGAAATCTATAATGCTCTCCCTGAGGCGGATACTGAGATCTAGGGCTGCGGGGGAAGAGACTGCGCCAGTGCCAGAAGCGTCGGACTCGGAGCCGCAACGGGTTCTGGGCGGCGCCAGAATCTTTTAATGTCCCGGATCATTTGCGCCACGTGGGCGTATTTCTCAGCGGGACGGAGTCGGTGCAGGCTCCTGTTTGGGTCTCCCCAACGTAGAATTTCGATTGTTTCGCGCCGGGCACCCCAAGCATTCATAGCGCTTCGAGACGGCTTGTAGAGGTCGATGGTGTTTCGTCCGGTCAAAGCCCACCCGTAATCGTCGACGAAAAAGATTTCGTTGGTGCTACACAGTTTAAACACGGTCCCCGCCGGCCAGCGTCCCCAGTCGGCTGCGGCGCTGTGGATGGTGGGACCGCATTTGAGGGCCGTTCCTAGTGCGGATTTATTTCCGTAGGCGAGGTGATCGGACTCTGTGTGTGTGTAGGCGGTGGTTTTGATGGTCTGGAAGCGGGTCCGGGCGAGTGGGGCTTCGTACTTGGGCAACTGCCTTGAGGGAGTGGAGCATGCGGCGTACAGGAGGGCGAGGAGCAGCAGTGCAGATTGAGGAAGTCTCATGGCAGGCAAATTTTCAGAAGGTGAATGCAATCAGGCCAAAGATTCGAGCACAAGGTTTGCGTGTTCGGCGGGCTTCACTTTGCGGAACACGGATTTGATGCTACCGTCGGGAGCTATAATGAAAGTAGAGCGCTCGATCCCCATGTATGTCTTGCCATACATGCTTTTTTCAACCCAGACGCCGTAGGCTTTTACTAGCTCTTGAGTGAGGTCACTCAGCAGCGGAAATGGGAGTTCAAATTTGTCGATGAATTTACGATGACTTTTCTCTGAATCACAACTGACACCGAATACCGCCGCCTTGGCGTGCAGCGCGTTCCAGATGTCTCGGATGCCGCAGGCTTGGGTGGTGCAGCCCGGGGTATCGTCGCGTGGGTAGAAGTAGAGAACGACATGTTTGCCCAAAAAATCGGCGAGCGAGACTTGGGTTCCATCACCGTAGGAGCCTCCAACGGCTTGGGTTGTGAAGGCGGGAGCTAGTTGGCCTGGGAGTAGGTTGGACATATCGGTTTGGGGCTCAAAAAAGGGTGATTTCGCGACTGGATCGCAACGACGAAAGGTGTTAAGATGCACTTAGAGAGCAACGGATCCAAACATTTTTTGTAGACTGGAGTGCCCGATTCGGCACGGAGCATTGATTGTGGAGCATTGCAATTGGAGAATGGTGCCTCGCGGTTGGCGTTTGGTTCAGGGCGTTTTTTGAGGAATCTTTATGACGACTGCAAACAAGATCACCTTGGTAAGAATTGGGCTCATTCCCGTGTTCGTGACGTTGGCGGTTTATCACGGGATTGCGATCGCTTCTGGCCAGTCTGGGGGGATGCTGCGGTGGGCGGCAATTGGCGTTTTTATCGT
>CAIWVL010000241.1 GCA_903916085.1 uncultured Spartobacteria bacterium | reverse complement strand
TTGGGGCGCTCATTGGAAACCATTCGGAAATGGTTCGATGCCTTTCGCAAGGGCGGAGTGGCGGGACTTTTACTCAGAGGCAGGGGACAAACAGGGCCTAAAAGTCGATTAAGCGAGGCCGCCAAGAGCGAGTTGCTCACCGGCTTGAAAGAAGGGCGCTGGCGGAGTGCTGTACAGATCCGAACCTGGTTGAAGCAAACACACGGTATCGAGGTGGCGCAGAGCTCCGTTTATAAATATTTGGGAAAAGTACAGGCGCGGTTGCGGGTCCCGCGTCCAGTGTACATCAAGAAAGACCCGGCGGCAGCAGAGGCCTTCAAAAATTCATTAGCAGATAAACTGGAGGCTCTTGAAATAAGTGAAGATAGGCCAGTTCGGCTGTGGGTCATGGACGAGATGCGGTGTGGTCTACACACAGAAGAACGAAGACTTTGGACGACTCGAGGCAACCGAGTGGTTCCTGCACAGCAGAAGTACCAGTGGAACTATGTCTTCGGCGCCTTAGGCGTGGGCCATGGCGGGGCCGAGTTTCTGTACTCGGATACGGTGAATCTGGAGTGCAACCAACTTTTTCTAAAGCAAATCGCCGCACGAGACCCCCGCAGCATTCACGTGGTCATTTATGACGGTGCAGGTTTTCATCATCGTGATGGAGCGACGGATGTGCCGGACAATGTCAGGATCGTAGTGCTGCCAGCCTACAGTCCGGAATTCAACCCCGTCGAAAAGCTCTGGGAAGTAGTACGAGACGGGATTTGCAACCGGGTATTCGGGACCATTACCGAAACCGGAGCAAGTATTCGGAGGCACCTGCGACCAATTGATCCCAAGCTCCGCACATTTGAGGGCGGGGGCGCTCCGCACATTTAACCGACGGGTTTGCAGCCGAGGAGCCTCGGGACACCGGGGCAGGGAAGGGACTGGCCCCGCCTATTCTCTTGGGACTTCGCCTTCCAGTCCAATGGATGTGACGTCTTGGTTGAGATGTTATGGGTGCGGGGGTTTCTGTGGAATCAATCTACAGTTGTGGTGCCTTTTAGGCAGAGTGCGAGCCAACCGGCGATGAGAGCCAGACCGCCGAATGGGGTAATAGCTCCTAGCCACTTAATGTTTGTGACGGCCAGCACATAGAGCGAACCGCTGAAAATGAGGATGCCCGTTGCGAATAGGCGGAAGGCCCAGCGTGGCGGGGTGGCGAGTCCGGACACCCAGAGCAGCGCCACGGCGTGCAGCAAGTGGTAGAGCGAGGCTGTACGCCAGATTTCGATAGATTCGTTGGCGGAAAGCACCGCTTTCAGTCCATGCGCACCAAAGGCTCCAAGGACGACACCACTGGCCCCGAAAAGGGCGGCTATGCGAATTTTAGGTAACACGGGGAGGAGAGTGAAAGCTGCGCTTGTGCGTGGAGGGGAATCAATGGTGCAAGCCTAGCAGCACTGCGATTAGGAGCAACGCTGCGCCTGCAAGACGACGAGTCATAACGGCGTTGCCCACCTGGCGTTCAGTATTTGAAAACCAGTGGCCCGCCATCCACACCAAAAGCACGCTCCAGACGCCGCGCGTGTTATAGAGAATGTTGGTGAGCGTGACTTCGTGATAAGCGGCGATGCTGTAAGCGACTCCCGTGGCCTGAACGGAGAGGAGTGCGCCGCCGCCAATTGCCCAAGCCACCGAGCGTCGGGGCATCGTGCGCAGGGGGTCTTTGAGTCGGGGAATCATGCTTAGGGACAAGACGCCGACCGTGCCAAACATCACTGGCGCATAGTGGCCGAAGCCCCAGTCGGCGGCCCAGTTGAGCTGCTCGATGTCCGCGCTCGCGTAAGCCAAGGCCGCGCTGAAACCGAAAATCAGACTTGGCAAAACGCGCTCACGGTTCGAGCGGATTTCCCCGCCGAGCAAGGCCGTGGCCACGGTGGTGAGAAGGGCAGCTCCCCAGAGTGTGGGCGTCAGCTTCTCTCCCGCAAAAAGGACTGCGAGAAAAGCGACGAGGATCACCTTGCACCCGAGTACCGGGGTGGTGATGGACACATCCCCGCGATTTAGCGCCAGGAACGTCAGAATCTGTCCCACAAAAAAGGTGGCACCGCTTAAGACAGCATGAAGAAAGTGGATCCACTCAAAGGGATTGCCTCCTAGGAACCACCAAGGCGCAAACACCAACGCCGCAGTGCAGTTCACTAGCACCATAACGCGCCACGGTCCCACGCCGCGCTCCGTTGCACGCTTGAGCATGAGCGCTGCAAACGCGTATCCCAGCGCCGAGCACAGGGGGAGAACGGTGGCCGTAAGCGGGCGACTCATAGCCGTTGGCCAAAATCCCTAAGCATTTTGCGCGGGATTAAGACTCTTTCCCTCATGGGTGCGGGAATTCCCTCAGCTTTTCCACCACGTAAGCCTGCTGGGCCTCTTCCAACTCTGGAAAAATTGGTAACGCAAGACTTTCAAGTGCAGCTTGTTCAGCCTCGGGGAAATCACCGGCTTTGTATCCGAGATGCTTAAAGCACTCCTGTAAATGCAGTGGCAGTGGATAGTAAATCTCCGTGCCGATCTGTGCCTCGCTCAGGAAAGTGCGCAGAGCGTCTCTCTGGGGAGTCCGAATCACGAACTGGTTGTAAATGTGATGGTTTTCGAGACCAGAATCCGCCCAGGGCTCGTGCGGTAGTCCTAGCACCGAGTCGAGCCCCGTTTGAACGAAGGCCTTTTTGTAGTAGGCTGCCCGCGCACGACGCCCCGCTCCCCAGTGGTCTAAATGCGGTAGTTTCACATTCAGAACCGCCGCTTGAATGGCATCCAAGCGGAAGTTGCCGCCTACTGAATGGTGATAGTATCGGGGCTCCATCCCGTGATTCCGCAGGCTACGAATTTTGGCGGCGAGAGCGGCGTCTCGACAGGTGACCATACCGGCGTCACCGAACGCGCCCAAGTTTTTGGTGGGATAGAAGGAGTACCAACCTGCTTCGGCGATAGCGCCTGCGGCACCCATGGGATGGGCGCATCCGAGCGCCTGAGCGGCGTCTTCGAGTACGGGTACGTTGTAGCGAGCGGCCAGGGCACAGATGGACTCCATGTCGGCGCAGCATCCGAAAAGGTGCACTGGAATGATGGCTTTGACGTTCTTGGTCTGTTCCAAGGCTGCCTTCAGGGCGGGCACGGACAGATTGTAAGTCGCGGGATCAATGTCAGCGAAGACGATGCGGGCGCCAAGACGTTCCAAGCATCCGGCTGTGGCAAAGAACGTGTAGGGCGTGGTGATGACGGCATCTCCCGGTCCGATGCCTAGAGCCATGAGTAGCACGAGTTGCGCGTCTGTGCCGGAGGAGACTCCGATGGCGTGGCCTGCTCCAGTGTATGCCGCCACCGCTTTTTCAAGGGCCTCAACTTGAGGTCCAAGCACGAGGGTTTGGGAATCTGCGACCTGTTCAATGGCAGCGAGGATGGCTGGTTTGAGAGGGGTGTATTGCAGTTTGAGATCTAAAAGAGGAACTCGCATGACTCAGATAAAGTGGAGTGAGCAGGTGGCTCACCGTGAGAGAAGGGGGCGTTTCGCGATCCGCGCGTGTGTCCGTGTGTAGGCAGTGTTTTGAACCCGCCATGACTTGTGAGAGTGGCTCGAACGCAGCAGAACTCCGGTGGTTCTTAAAAAAGTTCAATCGCACTCCGTACTTCTTCCTCTTCAGGTTCAGTTTCGCCAGCAACGCTGCTGTGAACGAGGTGCTGCGATTGCATGGTGTACTTGTTTTTAAGATCATCCACCAGTGTGTCTAACAGCATCTCGCCAGACACAGCGTTGTCTCCGAAGAGCGGGATGTTGGCCGCACCGTCTATGGACCTCTCGGTCTGCTGGGCGGAGCGTGCGGGGTCTGATGCGTGTTGGACGGCGGCTACCACTTGTTCACTGAGCTGTCCCAGTGCGGTTTGAACAAGTTCCACCTGCTGACGCGTGATGTCTTGAAATTGAACGTGCCCGAGGGAGTCAAGCAATGCACTGCGCACAAGCGTCGCTGCTTCGGCGGCTGAGCCTGAAACATTCGCGAGCTCAGAGACGGCTGATTGTAGGTTGTCCGTGAGGCGTTCCGTTTCGTCCTGCATCGTTTGCAACCAAGTGCGCTCGTCATCGCGGCGTGAGAGCGCGAGTAGATCGGCGAGATCATGCGTTGCCATTTGGGCAATAGCGCTGACTTCTTCGCTGATTCTGCTGGCGGTCGAATCCACCTGTTTTCCGAGATCTCGTACCTCTTCAGCCACGACAGCGAAGCCTTTCCCCATGTCGCCTGCGCGGGCGGCCTCGATCGTTGCGTTGAGCGCGAGCATGTTGCTTTGCGAAGCCAGTTTACGAATCGCACCAGCCAACGGCTTCAGGCTCTCCAGCTGGCCGATCATCTTGCGAATAGCAGAGTCGTCTTGGGCGAGATTCTCGACGCGCTTTTGAGAGTATTCTCTGAACTGGGAAATGTGTTTGGCGCTCTCGGCAATGATGGACTCGGCGCTCGTCTGCATCACTTTGGAGCGGCCCCGGCTTTCGTTCAGATTTCCGCTGAGCATTGCGATTTGCTCGTCAACCGTCTTCAGTCCAATCATGAGCGACATAATTCCGTCCTCGGAGGTTTGTTTGACCTGATCTAACTGTTTGGTCAGGAGCTCCGAAAACTCCGGTGTCGACTTCATCAGAGACTGAAGCAGCTTCACATTTTCTGGGCGCAACGACACGGTGCGTTCTTGAGCGCGCCTCAGCACTAGCCAGTACGTGCTCCAAACTCCCAGAAACCCGATAAACGCGTCGGTGATATTGTCCTTGGAAAAGAGCACTTCCTGAGTTCCGGCGTTCCTTTGGATAAAGAAAAAGTTCAGTGCAAAAACGGAGACGACGACGCCCAGAGACAACAGGACTACAGGGACGAATGTGGCGCGTCTGAGGGGCGCTATGACTGTGGAATTGGGCACGCTATTTCGTGTAGATGGAGAAGGAGTTACTCAGAGGAAGCCGATACGCGGCTGGTGTGTTTATGCTCCTGGGACGACCTGTTTGACGACCTTGAGCAAATCGTTGCCTGAGACCGGCTTGACTAGCCAACCCGTGGCACCCAGTTTTTTGGCTTCCTCGCGCTTGGATGCGTGAGATTCCGTGGTGAGAGTCAAAATTGGGGTGAAGCGTAGGCCTGGAAGCGCACGCGCGTTCTGGATGAACTCCATCCCGCCCATGTTGGGCATGTTCACGTCGGTGATAATTAAATCTGGCTTAAGTCCGGTCTTGAGCTTGTTGAGTGCTTGTAATCCATCCCCGGCTGATTCCACCTTGTACCCCCCCATCTCTAGAGTGGTCTTGATGCTCATAATCATGGTGGCGGAGTCATCTACAATTAAAATAGTCTTGGACATACGGAAATGGATTTAGCCTCTTGTCAGGGATTGTTGTTAAAAACGTTTTAGGTGCCTTCGTTTGCGACTCGGGCGGCTTTGGAAACTGCGGGCTACGCGCTCAGGGCTGATTGTAACCACGCACGCAGTCCTTCATCAGCAGGCCACGTTGTGATTTTAGCCTTCGCTGCCATCAGAACCTGTAGATTTGCGGGGTGCATGTGGGTGCACTGCGAGAGATCAATCCGCGGAGATTTGCGGTTCTGCAACCAGCCCAGCAACTGCTCTGCCTCCTCGACTGTGGCGATGTCGCGAAATTGAACCTGATTTTTTCTGTATTCTATAGGCATCAGATCACCTCTTTTAGGTTGAGCACCATCAAAACGGACCCGTCACCCATCAAAGCTGAACCAGAATAAACATTCAACCCTGATAAAATGCCCAGCAACGGCTTCTGGATCACGTCCACCGTTTCGCAGAAGTCGTCCACAATCAGCCCAACAACCCCGGTTCCCAGTCGCACCACGAGCACGGCAAGCTCGTCCTGTTCGTTTGCCTTAGGTGCCGCCGCGATCTGTAGCAGACCGTTGAGTGACTTCAGCGGTACCACGCGACCGCGCAGAATCGTTGTTGGACTGTGCTTAATCGTTCGAATCGCTGCTCGCGGAATCCGTACCGTTTCCACCACGTGATCCATCGGAATCCCAAAAATCTGGGAGTCCGATTCGACGATCATCACTTGAGTGACCGCCATGGACAGCGGCAGGGAAATCCGTAAGCGGGTGCCTTTGCCGACCTCGCTTTCGAGTTGGATGGTGCCATTGACGCGTTCCACGGCAGAGCGCACCACGTCCATCCCAACGCCGCGTCCGGAGAGGTCGGAGACGGTTTCGGCTGTCGAGAAACCGGCTGCGAAGATGAGCTGAATGGCATCGAGATCGGTGAGTCGTGCAAGCGCCTCTTCGTCAACGAGGCCCTTTTCGTAGGCTTTGCGCTTAATGACCTCGGGGTTGATACCCTTGCCATCATCGGTGATTTCAATGAGCACACGATCCGCCTCTTGCGTAGCGCTGATGGTGAGTGTTCCAGAGGCAGCCTTGCCTTGGGCCTTACGGACTTCAGGCGTTTCAAGCCCGTGATCGAGGCTGTTGCGAATGATGTGGATGAGTGGATCCGCCAGCGATTCAATGATGTTCTTGTCCGCCTCGGTATCCTCACCTACGAGCACGAGGGAAACCTCTTTACCGAGCTTTCGGGAAATGTCTCGTACGAGCCTCGGAAACCGCTGGAAAATGAAGGATACAGGTAGCATCCGTATCTGCATGATGGCATCCTGCATCTCTTCCGCGATCCGGTTGATGACGGAGTACTGGGTCTTGATCTCGCGAGAGAGTTCTCTCACGCCAAATTGATTTTCAGCCCTTTGAGCAAGATAAGGGATGGCGTTTTTCGAAACGACCAGCTCCCCGATGAGATTCATGAGGCGGTCGATCTTGGCTTGATCCACCTTGAGGCTCTTTGCCGGTCCACTCGCAGTAGTCGCCGTGACGATCGAAGGCTCTTCGCTGCGGTCCTGAGCTTTGAGAGGACTGGTTTCACTCGGGGAGGACTCTACGACTCCGGGTGTGGGTGCTTCCCCTGCTTTGGGAACAACAATCGCGTTGGCGTCGTTCAGCCACGCCAAGAGGGGCGCGGCGCTACCACTTGAGAGGGCCTCGTCGCAGGCCTCCACGACGCGGCTTTGGGCACGGGTATCCCCGAGGGATTGGCAGCATTTGCTTAGAACATCTGCAACAGCCTGGAAACGTTTACGTTGAGTGTCGGCGTCGCCTGCAAGGTTGAGTATCTGCCGTTGAGAGTGGAAAAGTTGGGCGAGATACTGGCTGTTTTCCAAGGAAAGCCCCTCGGTCTGAACTTGAGAGGTGCTGTACAACTCAAGGCCGGGTTGAGGTGTGATGGACTGTCCTTCGGGATGGGCGAGCCAAGCCTCAGAAAGGGCCAGGAACTCCACCTGATCTGGCATGTACTGAAAGTGTTCCGCGAGTTCTTCCAGAGGCGCGAGTGCGATTGAATGAAAGGCGAGAGCGCAATGGAAGGGATCCAGCGCCGAGAGGTCTGGCCACGGGGCAGTGGGAACTATCTTTCCCCAAAGATGCCCAGGCGTTTGCCGGACTCGGAACAGGGGATCGTCGCCTTGAAAAAAGCAGGCCTCATCGGGCTTGTACGTTAGCCAGAAGCAGGGGGCGCCCTCGGCAACTTGAAGGCGCGCTGCATCGAGGACTGCTCTTGGAACGTGCGCGAGTTCGGCGGGAATGGGATTAGCTAAAGAGTCTGCCTCGGAGTTGGCAGGAGTTGCGTTAGAATCAGCCTCGTCGTCTGTCGAGATGAGGGCACGTAGTGCTTGGGCGAGTTGGGCGGATTTGGCGGTGTGGTTGGGAGCATACGCGCCGTGGGCCTCAATTTCGCGGCAGAGTTCGCCTACGAAGTCCATCGCGTCCAAAATCTGGTCGGTAAAATTTTGGCTTTGCGAGGTCGCTCCGGTGCGAACCGAGTCCATGAGATCCTCCGCCGCGTGGAGGACTTTGGTCATCTCCGGGAAATCAAAGAGCCCGCTGTTGCCCTTGAGGGTGTGAACGAGCCGAAAGAGTTCGTTCATCAGGCTGGGGTCACCTGGCTGCTTTTCCAACTGCATCAGCTTGAGAGCGATGCCTTCGAGGACCTCGGAGGCCTCGGCCTGGAACTGGGCAAGAAGCGGACTCATGATACACTCTCTCCGAGTAAGAGTTTGGTGGTGGTGAGGAGTTGGGCAGGTTTGACGGGTTTGATCAGGTACGCGTTTGCGCCCGCCACGTAGGCGCGTGCCTCATCCTTGGAGTCGGATTCCGTAGACACCATGATTGCAGGGCCTTGGGGGATGTCGCTTTCGCGCAGACGTTGTAGGAAGACATACCCATCCCAAGGGGGCATGTTTACGTCTACCACGTATAGGTCTGCCGGCTCTTGGAGGGCTTTCTCTAGCGCTTCCATGCCATTTACGGCCTCTTCCACGGCGTAGCCCGCGCCTTCAAGGATGTTGCGGTGATACATCCGCACTGTTGCGGCGTCATCAATAACCAGGACTCGTTTCATCGGTTGGGATTGGGTTTCTGGTAAACGATTCCCTCAGGGAACCGGCAAACACTAAAGATGGGGGAGATCCGACTCATGGACTCGGAGTGACCTAGAACGATGAATCCTCCGGGATTGAGCGCATCAAAAAAAGTCTCGGCCGCAGTCAGCCGGGAAATGTCATCAAAGTAAATGAGAAGGTTCCGGCAGAAAATGACGTCGAAATTTTTGTATCCACGTGTATCTAGTGGTTCTGCGAGGTTGACCCGTGTAAATTCTACGGCTTGCCTCAGTTCGTCGCAGATTTGGTAATCCACGTCCACCTTGGTGAAGTACTTTCGCAATACCTCGGGACTGAGATTGCGAATGGAGCGAGCTGAATAGACGCCTGCCTTCGCTTTTTCTAAAATGCCAGTATCAATGTCAGAGGCGATGATTTCGACGTCCCACTCGTGGATGCCTGGCCAGTTTTCTAAAAGACTAATGGCGATTGAGTACGGTTCTTCTCCCGAGGAGGAAGGCATGCACCAGATGCGGATGGGAGACTTATTCTTTTTTATTTTGACAAGGGCCGGCAGAATTGAATCAGTGAGGCACTTGAAATGATGATCCTCTCGATTGAAGTAGGTCTCATTGACCGTCATCTGATTGGTCAATAGCTGGTATTCCTCGCCTGAAGCTTGGAAACGCAGCATCATAAAGTATTCACGGAAGGTTTCGCTTCCGGTAGCCTCCATGCGGTCCAGGATGCGTCGGTCTACGAAATAGCGTTTTGAATTTTCAAAGCTGATCCCTGTTTTTCGATAGAAAAACTCCTTAAACTTTAGGAAATCCTCATCTGTAATGATTGTTGCAGACATCGGATCAATTCCCCCTTATCCGTTTGAGGGCGAGGTCGGCTGCAAACTGGACGTAGGGCTCGTGCTCAAATCTTTGTTTAAGCCGTTGAATGGGCTCTAGCGCGTGTTGCGAGCCCACTTCAGCCAGCAAATCCAGAGCCGCCCCACACACGTTCACATGAGTGTCTTTTTCAACGATACTAATGAGCCAAGATTCAACTTCCGCGTATTTCAGAGATTCGAGAATACTAATTGTCAAAATGCGAACATCCGAATTTGGATCCGCCAGGAGCGCTGGAATAAACGGAGCTGTACGGTCTGGGAGGAGCTTGAGTGCTTCAATCGCACCGTTCCGCAAATTGGCGTCCTCA
This sequence comes from uncultured Spartobacteria bacterium, assembly GCA_903916085.1. GTDB lineage: Bacteria > Verrucomicrobiota > Verrucomicrobiia > Chthoniobacterales > Chthoniobacteraceae > Chth-196. The sequence continues at coordinate 1,660 of CAIWVL010000241.1, read as the reverse complement.
CTGTGAAGACACTCCGCGAAGCCACTCACGGCGGCGGCATCGCCGATACCGACAAGCGCCGTTAAAATGGACTGTCGCACCAGACCCATTTCCTCCTTTTTGAGTCGATCAACCAGTGCACCCACCGCTTCTGGGTGCTTCGCAAGTGCATGGACACTGGCACGTCTCAGGGCGGGATCCTGATCGGAGAGCTGTTTCACAGCCGTTCCAAAATCAAAAGGTGATTCTGGGTTCGATGCTGGGTCGCTCTGGGGAGTGATGCCGCGTTTAAGTGCCATAAAAGGGGAAGGATGAAGGATCCGAGAACAATGGCGAGGACGAAACAGCCTCGACACCGTTTGTCTCGTTAAACCGGGTTCCCGCAAAAGATTAAACGCCCGCCCAACGCTTAAGACGTTCCGCCACGATTTCCGCCCTAACGATTTCGGTTGCGCCGCCTTTTCTAATAAGTTCACTGGGCATCCCGAATACAACCGAAGTTTCTTCACTCTCCGCGATGGTGTAGCCCCCGCGGCGCTTAATTTCAGCAAAGGCATCCGAGCCGTCGTGCCCCATGCCAGTAAGCAATACAGCAGCGATTTGGTTGGGGCGATAATGTTCCAAAGCGGTGCGGCCAAGGAGTTCAACCGAGGGGTGCCACAAAAATTCAGAAGATTCAGGCTTTGGAAGAATGGTCTTTTTACCAGCTCTGTTCGAAATAATCATGTCCGCTCCGCCTTTGCCTACGTAAACGTGGCCGGGTTCCAGCGCCATTGGTGACGAGGCCTCTACGACCGTAAGCGCACTCAGGGAGTTCATGCGGTTGGCGAAAGAATTGGTAAAGGCTGCGGGCATGTGCTGCGCAACCACCACAGGGCAGGGGAAATCCGCCGGAAGAAAGGGAATGACATCTTCCAGAGTGCGGGGACCGCCCGTGGACGTGCCAATGAGCACGATGTCTTCACGAGATTTGTGAGGCACCGGTTTCATGGGACGTGCCGCCATGGATTCGCGCTCCCGGCGCAATTGATGCACCAGACTACCTGGCGCGGGCCGACGCCGGAGTCGGGCTTTGGCGGCTGCGCGCACTTTGAGTAGAAGCTGCTCGGCGATTTGATCTAGGGTGAGGGAAATGGTGCCTCCCGGTTTGGCGATGTAATCGACCGCACCAAGGTTCAGGGCTTCCAGAGTCACAAGGGCACCGCGTTCGGTGAGGGAAGACACCATCACGACCGGCACGGGGCGTTCCTGCATGATCTGGGCGAGGGCGGAAATGCCGTCCATCTCCGGCATGTTGACATCTAAGGTGATGACATCTGGCTTGAACTCGTTGTTGAACCTCACGGCCTCGCCGCCGTTCCGTGCAAACTGAATCTCAAAGTCATTCTGTTTGGCGAACACTTGAGAAAGATGCCGCCGCATGAGCGCAGAGTCGTCTACGATGAGGAGTTTTATCACGGGTTGAAAAGTTTGGCTGAGCGAGGCTCGGTTGTCTAATCACAATTGCCTAAGTTCTGCGATCGCTCCGCGACAGCGTCTTAGAGCGCCTAAATTAACTCAAAAAAGAAGGGTCACGCGGAGGCGCAGAGAGCGCGGAGAAATTACGGAATAATCTTCGAAATAAGTTTTTATAAAAGCTCCGCGTTCTCCGCATCTCCGCGTGATGTTGCCTTTTTTTAGG
>CAIWVL010000240.1 GCA_903916085.1 uncultured Spartobacteria bacterium | reverse complement strand
CGAGCGCATTCGCCGCTGGCTGGATGTTCAACGAGGAATTTCCCGCATTTCACAACATAGCAGCCAGTTGCATAGACGCCCGCAGGCTGGGACTCCGCCTTGCGGTAGCACCCCTCCAACTGACTCAAGTGCCGCTTCCTGCGACCACCCGCCCCAGTGAGCCCTGGCAAGAGAGCGAAAAACGGTTTCTAGAAAAGTACCGCTAGGCGAGGCAGCGGAGCAGAATGGGACTCCGTGGGAGGAAATAAGATCCCGTGCCAAAGCAAAAAACATTTGCCACATGGCTGCTTGCCATTACCTCTCAGATCCACCGCCTCAGCCTCAGCCTTTCACGAAATGTGCGTGCAATCGCGCGTACGCGCCCCCGAGGAGCACCAGTTCCGCATGGGTGCCGCGTTCCACAATCTCGCCCTGGTCCAGCACCAAAATAAGGTCAGCACTGCGAATCGTGCTCAATCGGTGCGCCACCACAAAACTTGTGCGCCCGCGCAACAGCGTGTGGAGCGCACGCTGAATACGCACCTCTGTGGGCGCGTCAATCGCACTGGTTGCCTCGTCTAGAATAAGCAAGCGCGGATTTACAAGTAACGCACGCGCAAAACTCACAAGTTGGCGCTGACCACTGGACAACCCACTTCCGCCCTCACCCACCCGAGTGAAAAGACCCTCAGGCAGCGCCTCGATCATATCGCTAAACCCCAGTTGCCGAGTGACCTCGCGCACATCCTCCTCCGTGGCCTCCGGGCGCGCAAACCGAATATTCTCCAACACTGTACCCTCGAACAGAAAGCTGTGTTGATGCACCACTCCCATCTGTCGATGCAAAGAATCGGCCTGGATCGCCCTAACATCTACATCGTTCAATCGCAGTAGGCCTTCCGTAGGTAGATACAGCTTTGCCAGCAGGTTGGTAATTGAGGTCTTGCCGCTGCCGGTATGCCCTACAAGCGCAACCGTTTGTCCCGGTTGAACCCTAAAACTAATGTCCCGTAAAACATTTTTACCAACTTCATAAGCAAACCATAAATTTTGCGCCTCCACACGGATACCACGATCCTCACCTTCACTTGGCAGTTCCTGCGCATTGGAATCCTCCGTCCATCCCGGAGGCGTGTCCAACAAACGAAATACCCGCTCGGCACCAACCATCGCCGATAGCGCCGCCGCGTACTGGTTACCCACGCTCTTAATTGGGTCAAAGAGAATCGCCGAAAGAAACAAAAATTGAACGATGTTACCTACGGATGCCGTGGCATTAGGGGCGAGAACCCGCCAGCCTCCCACTAGCAGTAAAAGCGCCATAAACACCTGCGTGTTGCATTCCAACAGAGGCAAAAATACAGCGGAATGACGAGCCATCACCATGTTGAACTGCGCCTGATCCCCGGCGAGTTCACGAAAATGTTCTGCATTTACATCCTCCCGCACAAAACTTTGCGTCACACGCACCCCATTCACAGACTCCGCCAGAGTCGCCGCGATACGACTGTAGCTTTCAGATGCAAGTCGTTGCGCATCAGTCATACGGCTTGTAAAAGTCCGGTTTAATGCCCAAACAATCGGTGCGAGAACAAGCACCATCAAGAACAGCACGCGATCGTAATAAAGCATGAGCGCAGCAGCGACGCACATCTGCCCCAATTGCACCGCACTGATAAACACGACGTCTTGAACCCCGGTGCGGATACTGTCGATGTCAGTGGTAACGCGCCCAATGATACGGCCTGTTTTAGTCGTGTCAAAAAACGCCATCGGCATCCGCAAAACGTGCCGGACCACTTCCAAGCGCAGGTCGTGAATGACCGCTTCGCCCAGCACAAGAGCCAGCTTGTAGCGAAAATGGAACATCATGTTGGTAAATGCCGCGAGCGCGGCGAACCCCAGCGTTCCATAGATAATGCCCACCGGGTCCCGGCGCTCAATGGGCCCGTTGATGACCGCCGCCATGGCCCAAATTCCCACAGGAAGCAGCACCGCCCGCAAAACCACCTGCGCAATTAACGGATACAGCAAGCGCCGATGTGGCTTCGTGTACGAAAACACGCGCACCAGCAGTTTAAACAGTCCCTGCTCAGGTCGACGTTGCGTTGCCTCTGGATCCCGCTGTACGTACGTCAGGGGAACAGCTCGTGGCGGCGGTGTGGTCGCCGGTTTTTGTTTCATCGCGTCACCACGCCTTCCTCCCCGGACTGCATAGCAATCGAGTTCCTGTAATAGCCAGGCTGCTCCATGAGTGTTTCGTGCGTGCCAGATTGCACAATCCGCCCGTCCTCAAGTACCAAGATCCGTGAGGCACGCCGGAGCATGGCCGGCCGGTGCGCCACGACAAAAGTGGTTCGTCCCACCATCGCAGCCTCCATAGCGTCGACGATTTCCCTCTCGGTGCCAGGATCGACCGCCGCCGTAGGATCATCCAACAGCAGAATGGCGGGCTCAAGAAGGAGTGCACGAGCAATCGCCAAACGTTGTTTTTGTCCTCCAGAAAGTCCGACGCCAGCCTCGCCCAGAATCGTGTCGTAACCTTCAGGGAGCGTCGCGATAAAGTCATGTGCGGCGGCGATGCGAGCCGCTTTTTCAATCTGCGCGTGAGAAGCGTCAGGACGACCGAAGGCAATATTCGCTGCGATCGTTGAGCTAAATAAAAAGCTCTCTTGAAAAACAATGCCGATGTTGCGCCGCAGCTGAAGCAGATCCATCTCCCGAACATCCACGCCATCCAAAAGGACACGCCCGCGCGTGGGGTCGTAAAACCGAGGGATCAAGCTCAGGAGCGTGCTTTTTCCGGCACCCGTAGGCCCAACAAGCGCAATACATTCGCCGGGAAATACCTCAAAATTAATTGAATCCAACACAGCCTTATCTCCGTGCGCGAAGCCCACGCCCTCGAACCGGACTTCGCCTCGCACAAGGTCAAGCGGGCGGGCGTTTTTGGGCGACTGGATCTGAATTGGCGCATCAAGCACCTCAAAGACGCGCTGCGCCGCACGCAGGCATTGCTGCATCGAGTTTGCGATGTTGCCAATGTTAGCGATCTGTCCAGCGAACTGCTGCAAAATGGCGGCGAACCCGACGAGACCCGTACCCACGCCAATCTCGCCTCGGACAGTCAGCCAGCCGCCGTACCCAAGCAGGACAATGATGTTGGTCTGGCTTAAAAACAGAGTAACAGGCACGAACGTGCTGACTTTTTGGAAGATCTGATGTTGCGCATCGCGGACGGCATCGTTAACCGTCGCCAGTTTGGCGAGCTCAGCCTTTTCGCACCCAAAGGCTTTAATCACCTGCATTCCGCGGATGTTCTCGGCGAGCCTCTGCACAAGGGAATCAAAAAGTTCACTGGTTTCCTTGTAAGCGGGCCGGGCCGAGCGAGAAAACAAAGTGGAAGCCGCCCACAACAAGGGCGTGGTTGCGAGGCAGGCGAGGGTCAGTTTGACGTGAACCGTCAGCATGTAAGCGAGAAACGCCACGACGGAAACCACCAAGCCCACGACCTGAAAAAGCACTCCGTCTACGAACAACCGAACCGATTGCACATCTCCGCCAATCCGGTTGATAAGGGAGCTACTAGAGTTTGCATCGAAGAACTGGAAGTTCAACCGTTGCAGTTTGTTGTAACACTCTGCACGAAGATCCACTACGAGGCGCCCCTGAAGCAATTCCCCGAACCAAATACCGTTAAAGTATCCCAGAATCATCCGCGCAATCGCCAGCACCAGGATGGCTGATGCAATCCCGAAAAGAACCTCACGCGAAGTCCATTCAGTCGGCGGCGCAAGCAAAGGCGGCCATTGCGGTGGGCGCGCCCCCGGATCCAGCGCATGCCGAAGCAAATCAACCCCCAGCCCCGTGAGGCCAATGGCCGCAATCCCGCTCAGCAAAAGCAGCAGTTGAGCCGAAAGCACCCGCAGACAGCCAAACCGATACCGCCATGACAGCAGAAGCAGCCTACGGATCAGCTCCCAGTCAGAGAGTTCCGGTGCATTGAACGCGGAGGACTTCACTTTCGCCAAGGCAACGCCGCTTTCTTTATGACGCCTCCTCACCCAGCGCGCGCAGAACAGAAGGCAAATCGCTCAGATCCGCAAAAAGCGCATCCGGCTGATGTTCAGCAAGTTGCTCAACACTAAAACTGCCGGTCGCCACCGCAATCGCACGCGCCCCGCAAGCCCGCGCGCACGTGATGTCATGCGGCGTATCGCCGATCACATAAGTGCGCGCAGGGTCAAACTCCACGCCATGAATTTCTTTCGCGCGCCCCAAAGCAAACCCTCCAAGCATGTTGCGGTCATGATGATCGTCTGCATACGCCCCGAAAGCGAAGATGCCCTGCACACCGTAGTGCTGCAATTTCAAGCGCGCCCCTCTTTCCAGATTACCCGTCAGCAGCCCCAAGCTGATGTGCGCTCGCTCCCGCAAACAGTGGAGAAGCGGTAACACACCCGGCAGCACCCTTCCAGATCGGGTAGGAAGCTCTAGCTCCAGCTGACGCAAATACCCCTCGAAAAAACGATGCAGATTCTCCGGCGTTGCCTCCAGTCCGTGTTTATCAAGCACTCGCCGAGCAATCCCAGAGTCTGTCCTTCCAGAGATCTCAACTGCGGTAAGATCCTCCACCAGACCAAATTCCTGTAGAAATCCGCGCCTTAGCGCACACTCTCCCGCGCCGCCGCTCGTGAGAATGGTGCCGTCAATGTCGAATAGAAGAAGCGTAGATTTTGTCATCGAGAAGAGGGTGCATTAGCGTTGAGGGAACGTTGTTTTGACGTGGACTCTCCGCCCACACTGCTAGAACGGGAGACAGAAACCAGCGCACCCTTTCCGTTAAATTGCTCAACGCGGGTCATGCGGTTTTTCGCGTCGTAATAAAAAACGAGCTTCGAGAGGAGAGTATTGCTGGCATCAAAGATTTCCTCCTCCTCAATGCGCCCCTTGAGGCACAAGTACTTGTGTTGAGAAATAACATGATTTTGGCCATCATAACGAGTTGCCCGCAGCGGCTGCAAAGCCTCGTCCAACTCACGCACGAGCCGCCACATCACAGCACCCTCAGAATCAGCGAGGACCTCTTCAACTTGCTGCGTATGAGGATCGACTTTGACAGTGAGCCGAGTGCCATCGGCATTCCGAACAATACGCGCAGATGGCTGCTGATAAGAAACTTGTGCAAAGACAGAACCAGTAGCCAGCACAATTACAACAACACCGCCAGCAAAGCCCAGAAGCCGACTGGCGAACACTGAACCCAGTTTGAGCACTCGTTTTTCCATGAGGAGTAGTTACGCTGGGTTGGGGCACACCTCGACGGACGACTCTAGCGGCAACTGAGTCGTCTCGCAAAAAGCGAGGAGCGCATCTACCTCGCGACAAACAGTGGCGGAGGGAATATCACTCATGGGGGCGAGAAGCGCATCTGGGGTGAAGCTGGTGATCGAGTCTTGAGGCGAAGAAGCGTGCACGACCCGTGAAAGAGCGTGCCGAGGACGCCATTCAAACGGATTTGTCGGCCCGAACAGACTAATCTGCGGGCGCTTAAACGCGGACGCCATGTGCATGACGGCCGTATCGCAGCACACGGCAAGGCTGCACTGTGCCACCAACGCCGTGAGCAAGGTAAGGTCGAGTCTTCCCGCAAGGGTTACTAAAGGCAGCGGCAATGGCCCATCCCCGAGCATCGCGAGAGCCGTTTGAATGGCGCGCAAATGATTTTGTTCCTCCGGATCTGCTCCGCCTGTAAGAATACAGGGAAGCCCATGTCGCCGTTGCAAATGAAGAATAACTTCCGCCCAACGCTCTGGTAGCCAGTACTTTTCCGACGCTGCCGTGCCCGGGTGAATGAGAGCGAAGGAGGAAGAAACGCCACATTCACGCAAGAGCATGTTGACCCGCCTATCGGCGATTGTAGGCACAAAGAGCACTGGAAGTGTCTCTCCATCAGGAATCTGCATTCCCACCGGACGAAGAAGCTCCAGCATTTGGTCTACCGTATGCATAGAACTCAGCTGAACTTGAACGAAATTTTGATAAACCAAACGCCTCAAAGGACCTTTACGCGCCCACTCAAACGCAATCCGCCGCCGGGCGCGGGAGGCAATCGAAAACAACGCCGAACGATCTGTTCCGGTGAAGTCTAGACAAACATCAAAACGTCCCGTGAGAAGCCGCCGAAGCAATCCCCGATTGGCTCGCAATTTGTGGTGGAACCCAAGGACCTCATCCATTCTCGGCAGCGTCGGTGCCAATTCCCGACAAGCCTCGCTAACCACAAGCGTAATACGGGCTTGTGGCCACGTCTCGCGCAGCAATCGTAACGCGGGTGTAGTCAACACAAGCTCACCAATCCGCTTCAACTGCAGCACCAGAATTTCTGGTGCTGGGCCGAGCGGTTCAGGAGTAAGCAAACTGGAAAGAAAACGCTTCAAGCTGGGTGAATTGCCTCTGACAAACTGCCAGAAACGAAACCTCCTTCACCCTCCTCTAAAGTCTCAATGGTTGCCAGTGCGTTTCAGCCCGCCCGCTACCTAAATCCAGCCTCAATGGATAGGGGGCCAGACTCTTTTCTGCACCTGAAGAAAACTGCACCTTGTCGGGGCATCAAGTAGGGTGTTTTTTTAAGCGCAATCTGGATCCGCTTTGAAACGTTTACCTCACATTTCGCTGGCAGCCACACTACTCCTGCTCGCGGCATACAGCATGGGCTGCTCCTCCGCCTCCAAGCAGAAAAAGCCCACGCAGCCCCCCGCTAAGCAGGACAAAAGCGGGCAACCCATTAAGACCGCAGTCTCGCAAGAGGCCTGGAAACAAAGCCTTGGTCGCGTTTCGCTAGTCAACGAAGCCATGGGATTCGTGCTCATGGACATCGGCACAGCCCCCGCCCCAGATGCCGGCACGCGCTTACAGACATTTTCTCAATCCACCCCTTCAGCGGAACTGGTGGTCAGCAACTATCAAAAACGTCCCTTCCTCATTGCCGATGTCATTTCAGGCAATCCGAAGCTCGGCGACACCGTGACTGTGCTCCCCGCCGCCCGCCGTGTCGGTTCAGCGCCGACTGAAAGTCCGGCAGCGTCCGAGCCAAGCCTGCCCACAGCTGAGCCCTTGCGCATCATACGATCTGCCCCTGCGCAAATCACCCAGCCCGCGCCATCCCCCGAGAGGATCAACGCGCCCACGACTTTCTTCATCCCTACACCCGAGCCCGAACATGCGGACATAAAACCCGAAGCGCCTGCCTCAGAGCTAATTATCCCCGGGCTACCCACATCGAGAAAGAAGCAAGCTGAGTAGAACACACTCCCCTCCCAAAAAAAGGCGGGTGTAGCCTGAGACCGCTAAGAAATCACTGAGAGCGCCTCAAAAAAACATTCTCACGCGGAGACGCCGAGAACGCGGAGCTTTTATAAAAATCTTCTTTTGAAGGTTATTCAGTAATTTCTCCGCGCTCGCCGCGCCTCCGCGTGAGAATGTTTTTTGGATCCTCTAAGAACGCGCCCGTGGCTCGCGATCCTTGGTCGTTGCAGTCGAGGGCGTCGTTACAAAAGGCCCCCCCTGGAGAGGAGCAGCCTCGCTGAACGCCACATCCGGCATCTCACTAGGCTTACCACCCAACGGAAAGTCTTTGCGCAGAGGATGGAATGGATAGCCATCCCACATCAGAATCCGGCGCAGATCAGGGTGGCCCGTAAAACGGATGCCATACATGTCAAAAGCCTCGCGCTCATGCCAATCCGCAGTGGCCCACACCCCAGTAACAGTAGGAACTTCAGGCTGATCCTCGGACACTCGCACCTTCAACCGCAGCCATTCGCCACGCTCCATGTTGTACAACTCGTACACCACCTCAAAACGCGGGTCTTCGCCGAAATGATCTAGACCGCTGAGGTCAGTCAGAAAATTGAATCCGAGTTCGTCCCGACAAAACAGACACGCTTCTGCGATGACCTCGGGAGCAAGGGAAAGGCTGGTTTCACCGCGAAACTCCGTCTTGGAGAGCACCTTGAAACGGGATTCAACGGCGGAAATTGCGGCTTTGGGCGAATGACTCATGGAATTCGGAAAAGGTTTCGGAAGGGCGACCGCGAAATCGGCTAGCCGGCGAGGTCTTCGAGGAGGGCGCGCTTCTGTTCATAGAAAGCGGGTTCCTTCTCAATCTTGCGCTGAAGACGCATCAGGCCTTCGATCAGAGCTTCAGGACGAGGAGGGCATCCCGAGATGTAAACGTCTACAGGAATGAGATGATCGATCCCCTGGAGCACAGAGTAAGAACGGTACATGCCACCGCTAGAAGCGCACGCGCCCATGGCGATACACCACTTGGGTTCAGGCATCTGATCCCAGACGCGCTTCACGGCCAAGGCCATCTTATAGGTGACTGTGCCGGCCACGATCATGACGTCACTTTGACGGGGTGAAAAACGCATCACCTCCGAGCCGAACCGAGCGATATCGAAGCGCGCGCTGGCCGAGGCCATGAGTTCGATAGCGCAACAAGCGAGTCCCATAGGCATGGGCCACAGGGAGTTCTTTCGCATCCAGTTCATGGCTGCGTCGAGTTGCGTGAAGATCACGTTCCCCTCGATCTTTGAATCGTAAGCGACAGGTGCAAGTTCAGCCATACTTCCACTAGGTTAAGAAGTGGAGAGCGATGGGCAAGCCTGAATGCCAGCGACCCAGTGAAAGCTAGGATGACCACCAACCCCGCGCCCTCTCGGTGCGCCACCAGCCTTCCGCTTGTCTAGTCAGACATCTCCCAAAACGAAGCACGACCAGATCGTCGCCTCAATCAATTGACAGATACTCTTGATGCGCAAAGAGTGGGAGCCCTGATCTGCTGGGGCGTCTCACTAGTCACCACGACAGATTTCAAACTAAGCAATTCCTCAATGGAGCACACCCGCCGCTTCTCACAATACGCATCCTTTCGAAAACTGGTTAACATCTTAGGTTGGGTACACACATTTGTGGCAATCTTCATGCTTCACCTTTCCGTAGTCGGCGGAATTTACATGATCATTAAAGCGCGCTCCAATCCGACCGATGCCCATTTCCTCCGTCTAATGGGGTTCGCCGTTATGGTTAGCGGATCCCTAGTGGCTTGGTTCTGGAACCTGCTCGGGAAGATCGCAAAACAAGGGCTATTGATGCTTGCCGACATCGCAGATGCCCTTTTCGTGCAAAGGAAGACTGATCGGACGCCTTAAGAGCGCCTAAATTAACTCAAAAAAGAAGGGTCACGCGGAGGCGCAGAGAGCGCGGAGAAATTACGGAATAATCTTCGAAATAAGTTTTTATAAAAGCTCCGCGTTCTCCGCATCTCCGCGTGATGTTGCCTTTTTTTAGG
>CAIWVL010000239.1 GCA_903916085.1 uncultured Spartobacteria bacterium | reverse complement strand
GATTGGTTTCGTCCGAATATCGTAGGCGGAAAATCTATCATGTGGGGACGGCAGTGTTACCGCTTGAGTGATTTAGATTTCGAGGCGAATTTGCGGGATGGTATTGCTGTAGATTGGCCCATCCGTTACGCCGACATCGCCGACTGGTACTCCTACGTGGAGCGGTTCGTGGGAATTTCAGGCGAAAAATTGGGCCTGCCTCATCTTCCAGACAGTGAGTTTCTCCCTCCGATGGACATGTACCATCTCGAAAAAGAAGTAAAACAGCGTCTGGAGAAGAGCTTTCCCGGGCGGATCTTGACGATTGGTCGCGTGGCGAACCTCTCTGCGGCTGCTAAGGAACAGCTTGGCGTCGGGCGCTCAAGTTGTCAGTACCGCAACAAATGTAATCTGGGTTGCCCGTTTGGTGCTTATTTCAGCACTCAATCATCCACTCTTCCTGCGGCCGCCAAAACCGGTCGGCTTACACTTCGGCCTGATTCGATTGCAACGGAAGTGATCTTCGATGACGCTACGCAGCGGGCCACCGGAGTGCGTGTGCGGGATACGGTGACTTCCGAAGACCGCGAGTATCTGGCAAAAATTGTGTTTGTTTGCGGCAGTACCGTTAGCTCTACCGCGTTGCTTTTAAACTCGATTTCCAACCGGTTTCCCAACGGATTTGGTAATGATTCCGGCCAGCTCGGTCGCAATCTCATGGATCATCATTTCCGTATTGGTGCCAGTGGAAAATGGGATGGGGATTTGGATAAATACTATTACGGGCGCCGTGCCAATGGTATTTACATTCCGCGGTACCGCAATCTAGCGGCTGAGAAACGCGATTATTTACGCGGTTTTGGTTATCAAGGCGGCGCGAGTCGTGAAGGTTGGCAGCGCAACGTCTCCGAAATGGCTTTTGGTGCGGATTTCAAAACGGAATTGACACATCCCGGTGAATGGACCATGGGACTGATTGGCTTTGGCGAAACGTTGCCATATTTCGAAAACAAAATGACGTTGGATCGCGAATCCAAAGACAAGTGGGGGATGCCTGTAGTCGTGTTCGACGCTGAGCTCAAAGAAAACGAACGCAAAATGCGTATCGACATGGCAAATGATGCTAAAGAAATGCTGGAAGCCTCTGGGTTAAAAAACGTCAAGACTTATGATAAAGGCTCTTATTTAGGAATGGCGATTCATGAGATGGGCACGGCTCGCATGGGGCGCGATCCCAAAACCTCAGTCCTCAACGGGCATAATCAAGTGCATAGCGTGAAGAATGTGTTTGTCACGGACGGTTCGTGCATGACCTCCGCCTCCTGTGTGAATCCGTCACTAACTTACATGGCGCTCACGGCGCGAGCCGCCACCTTTGCAGTAGAATCCCTCAAGCGAGGCGAACTGTAGGCATGCGTCAAGGCTATGAACCTGGTTTGTCACAGCCAACATACAGCCTCGCTTTGATGGTATTGCGGACCGGCTAGTAGGCAGTGCAGCGAAATTGTTCGGATTGCTAGTATCGACTTGAATAAATTCGCGTATTTACCAGCAAAGGTCTTTGCGTTCACTTTTACATGCGTCCATTCAAATGGTGCCGCCTCCTGATTGTAGGCAGCAATGACGGCGTCGATGTGAGACGTAAGCTCCTTCACTGACCTAAAGCTTTTGCCTCGTGGTGCTTTAGCGGTGAAGATACTAAACCGAACTTCCCCTTGATTTCGCCATGAAGCATGAGTCGGCGTGAAGTGAAAGTGGACTTCTGGATGGGACTTTGCCCACGCTTCCTTCTGCACTTTGTGCGTACTCAGATTGTCCAAAATGACATGGAGCTCCTTGCCGGCCCAAGTTTGGGACGCCATTTCAAAGATCCCCGGTGTGGATGTGCGCGTCGCCTCGGCGGCCTCGTAGCTGAGTTCACTCCTTGAGAATCCTAGCCAATCTTCGGACGTTTCGGACGGCATTTTCAAAGTCTGCAGCCTCTCCGACTGACAGCCAAAGAGCGGTTGACATCGGGAAGCTAAAAAATGTGAAATTTCGGATGCGCTCTCCGAGATTTCACATAAAATGGGTGTGTGATTGAACGTCAACGTCATCTACTCACGCTACGGTTGAAGTTCTCCCACTTCCCTGTGGTGGCTATGTTGGGGGCACGGCAAGTTGGCAAAACAACCCTCTCAAAACAGCTAGCAAAGGCTTGGGAGGGATCAACTTACCATTTCGACCTAGAGGATCCAGATGACGAAGCCCGCCTTGGAGATCCAAGTTTTGCACTTAGGGACCTTAAGGGACTGATCGTAATCGATGAGGTGCAGTTGCGTCCTGATTTATTTCCACTACTCAGGGTGCTTGCAGATCGCTCAGATGGTCCTGCCAAGTTTCTGTTACTTGGAAGCGCCGCTCCAGAGTTGCTCAAGGCCACGGCAGAGACAATGGCGGGCAGGGTGGCATTTCATCATCTGGACGGGTTGGAGTGGAATGAGGTGGCTGCTGCCCTTGATGCGTCTGGGCTTGAGTGGATGGATGAGCGTTGGTTGAAGGGTGGTTTTCCACGAGCTTTCCTAGCAAAGGGCCTTGGCGTCAGTCGCGAATGGCGAGAGGCATTCATTCGAACCTATCTGGAAAGGGATCTACCTCAACTTGGCATCACCTTACCTGCTGTGACCCTGCGGCGCTTTTGGACGATGTTGGCCCATTACCATGGACAGACATGGAATGGCAGTGAGCTTGCTCGTTCCCTTGGGGTCAGTGACAAAACAGTTGCCCGGTATTTGGACATTCTGGAGGGTACATTCATGGCGTTTCGACTGCTGCCCTGGCATGCGAATGTGGGTAAAAGGGAAATTAAGTCACCCAAAGTTTATGTGGCAGATTCAGGGCTTTTGCACAGTCTTCTCGGCATCGCCCGTCATGAGGATCTTTTGGCGCATCCCAAGTGTGGTGCCTCGTGGGAGGGGGCCATCATCAGAGAACTCTTCTATCGCTTTGACCTACAGAGGGGCGAGGCCTTTTTCTGGGGCACTCATTCAGGGGCGGATCTAGACCTCCTTGTGGTCAAGGGCTCAACTCGCTTCGGTTTTGAGATCAAGTTGACCAAGTCTCCCAAAGTGACTGCTTCGATGAAGGCAGCTTTGGAGGGATTGGGCTTGGAGCACCTCTACGTTATGTGCCACGGAGAGGGCAAGCCATGGGCTCTTGCTGAGCGAATCACTGCCGTTCCAGCAAGTAACCTATCCGGTATAGATTGGCTACCGGAATTGTCGTTTCCAAAATGGGGAGAATAGAGGCGAGTCTTTACCAGTGACTCCATACCCTCCAAATAGAGTTCAAAATAGCGTCCGAGACGTCCTGGAGTCTGGAGTGATCTCTCTAAAAGAGGCAGCGGTGAGTCCTCCTGAGCAGATCTTTTGAGTACACTCAGTTTATTATACTGGAACGATGCTCGGACGTTTCGGACGGCATTTTCAAAGTCCTCCTGGATTGACATGCAGACTCCAAGCCTTTGCCTGCCTGAGAGTGGGCTACATGCGGTGAATGTGCTCATTGATCCGATCCAGCAACCGATCAAAATCCGGCTGTCCTTGATAGTAGAGAGCTGAAGTTTTGCGGTATTCCTGCGCAAAACGTTCCCTTTGGATTGGATCCTTCAGTGTAAACGCTGGATTTGGCCGCGCAACTTTTTGTCTGTAAAATCGTCTGCTAGTAGACTGAAAGCTGGAAGGATTG
>CAIWVL010000238.1 GCA_903916085.1 uncultured Spartobacteria bacterium | reverse complement strand
GGCAGGTAGCCGGTGGTTGAGCGTAAGCGACACCACCGGTAGGCACGCCATTGAACAGACGCACCCCGGCAGGGGTGCAAGCGCAGGCATCAACGGCCTAGTGAGGACTATTGCCCAAGGAACAACCCGAAAAAAGGGCTGATTTCACATGACCGGTAATCCTAGGGCGTTGCCCTAGGCTGTTATGAATCGCCCCGTTGGGACTTCAGAAACGAACCGATGTAACACTTATCGCCGAACTGCCTAATAGTGGCCGCTCCGCCCAGCTCGTATTCGCCTAATCCATTGAACGGGAGAATGATGCTTAGAGCGCGGATTCGCTCAGTTGTGAAAGTCGCCTGTCCGTCAAAAAAAGAAATAGTGCCCTCTCCCGCACAATTCTACTCAGGCATGTGCAACACTGGTCTTTCAAGAGCGGAAATGAGCGCAGCCAACTGGGTTCAGCGAGCTGAGACCAGAGCCGGTGCTGCCCTCCGTTTTTCGTACACAGCTTAACCACAAGCGTTGTTTCACATCCCATCGAATGAAAACTTCTCGCCACCAAACTAGGTCGACTAAACCCATGCTTGACACGCATCTACAGCGTCAGAAGTCCGACAAAAAAAAGGCGCTATCCACGGCCATTCCGAAATCTAAAGCGGCGATCCCTGACGGTCCCCGCATTTTGAATGAACAGTTCCTTGCGCAAACCGTGATCGGGCTAGCTGGAGAGAAAATGTCACTGGACTTGGAGGAACTAGAAGTCGCGCTCCCTGATTTAGCGGAAAATCCGGAGTTGCTGGCAGCGGTTCTTAAAACAGTGAAATCTAGTGGTATCTCCATCGTTGAGGACAAGCCTGATACACCGGAAGTCGCATTAGAACCGGAGGGACAGGATCACGCGCCCGATTCCCTTCAGCTTTATCTTCGCCAGATCGGGCAAGTTCCTCTCCTTGGCGCAGAGGGGGAGATAAAGGCGGCAAAGAATTTGGAGGCAGCGGAACATGCCGCGCTAGACTGTGTTTTCAAATGCGGTAGTACGGCAGAGTTTGTGCTCCGTGTGGCTCGCGAGGTGCAGGCGGAAAAGCAGAGAGCGGACCAGGTTTTCGAGGTAAAAGCCGAGGCAAAGAGCGCCTTCAAAAAACAACTTCCGAGTTTGATTAGCAGACTGGAGGCTTTGCTGGAATTGATGGGGACAGCCTGCCTGGGAGCGGCGGGGGCACGCACAGCGACAGCGTTAAAAAAACACGCGACTGTCGTCGAACGACTACAGCGGGAGTTTGTTCGTTTGGCTAAACGGTTTCAGATCCGAACAGGGCTGCTTTTGGAGCAGGTTGAGAACATCGCTGCGGATGCTGAGAGCGCGCAGTTACTCTCCAGTGCATTAAAGGAAAGCGCCCCAGGCGCGCAGCGGCGACGCCGCGAGTTTTACTTACGCCATTGGATGTTTCCTGAGGAATACATCGCCAATGCCGAGAATGCACGCCGAGCACTCAAACGTGTCACAGTGACGCGCAACGCTTTGGTTGAAGCCAACTTGCGACTTGTAGTTTCCATCGCGAAAAAGTTCGCGGCGCGCGGTTTACCTCTCATTGACCTGATTCAAG
This sequence comes from uncultured Spartobacteria bacterium, assembly GCA_903916085.1. Classification (GTDB taxonomy): domain Bacteria; phylum Verrucomicrobiota; class Verrucomicrobiia; order Chthoniobacterales; family Chthoniobacteraceae; genus Chth-196. The sequence goes on along the minus strand of CAIWVL010000238.1, from coordinate 1,099 downwards.
AAGGTAACATTGGACTCACCCGCGCAGCAGAGCGGTTCGAGCATCGTTTGGGGTTCCGCTTCTCGACGTATGCAGGATGGTGGATCAAGCAGGGAATCACTCGGGCAATCGCGGATCAGAGCCGCACCATTCGGATTCCAGTTCACATGAACGAGACAATCGCCCGCTTGCACAGAATTCAGCGGCAACTGTTCCAGGACTTGGGCCGTGAAGCGACCTCCGGCGAGGTTGCAGAGGTCACAGGGATGCCAGAGGAACGGGTGCGAGAAATTTTAGGGGCCGTTCAAACAACCATCTCGTTGGATTTACCGGTCGGCGAAAATCAGGAGACCCGCCTGTGCGACATCATCCAGGATGAGCAGGCCGTTGATCCTTCCCTAGGCACAGAACAGTCGTTTCTGCGTGAACGCTTGAGCGCAGTGATCGCTACATTGAGCCCCCGAGAGCGGACAGTCCTCGAACTAAGACACGGCTTGCTGGACCAAAACCCGCTGACTCTGGAAGAGGTCGGGAAGAAGTTTGGAGTCACCAGAGAGAGAATTCGACAAATTGAGGCAAAGGCCCTCCGTAAAATGCGGCATCCGGTCAGAATGGGGAAGGTTTTCGAGTGTCAGGAATAAGGACACTCTGAAGCACCTTCCGCCGCTCGGGGTCGCAGTCTTTGAACGGAGCGCGGGTTTTCCAACCCGCTTCTTGCCCAGCCAGGCGGACTGGAAAGTCCACCCTTCTGTTGAATGCCTCCGTCTTGTTCTTGAATAAAACCTTTAGTCTAAAAACGGCAATAGAAGAACGGTCAGTAGGCCGGTACTGGCCATGCGGATGTGCGCTGGTCTACAGGGAAACTGAACTCACCCACCGGGTGAGCCTGAGGCGACGGATGCTCAAGCCACATCCCGCTTTATAGCAAAGCATTACGTCCAATCCAGCATTCTTCCCACGCCGTATTTAGAATTAAAGACATCCCCCAATGGCCGACGACTCAGGTCCGCGATGGCACTCTTGACTCCAAGCGCTCCGCTACGCGTCGTTACTGCGGCGTTCCCGGACGGACGCCACCAGATCCGCAACGACTTCAGCCCTGGGTTTCGCGCCCAGGTTG
>CAIWVL010000237.1 GCA_903916085.1 uncultured Spartobacteria bacterium | reverse complement strand
AGGGGTGGCCTGTTGGCTGGCAGCCCGAGCCACCGGAATTAGCAACCGAGAGGCGCTGGGGATCGGCGTGCTTATGAACGCACGTGGACTCATGGAGTTGATCATCATCAACATCGGCCTTCAGCGTGGCATTATTTCAGAGGGACTTTTCGCGGTTCTCGTCCTCATGGCAGTGATCACCACCCTGATGGCTTCTCCCATTTTTGACCGACTTACCGGAAGCCAACACTCAGAAACGCTACCCCAAACTGCGCAGTAGCCAATCACAGGGCAAGTGAGGCACCCACGACTCATGCGCTCCGAACTCGGAGAGCTTTGCCCCTTAGCTACTCGCGACCTCCCTAAAATACCGCACAACGTTGTATGCCGCTTCCGGTCGCTACACGAAGCCGGAGACTGATTTCCGAGCGACAGTCGAGCGATTCAGTAACGAAGATGGTCTCCTGCTACAGCTGATCCGGGCCACGAGTCTACTGTAGGCTAATGCGTGGTTCGCCGATGCCAACCGCTCCACCCCCTTTACAAACCCGGCATTGCGCGGGCGCTTGCCAAGGTTACGGCTGATTCATTTGCCCCGGAGTGCCCGGCAAAATGGCATCGTCGGCTTGAGGGCGATCGCGCGGTGGACCCTCAAATGAAGTTTGCGTACTCATAGTCCACCGAGGAGAAACGGCTCAGAAGAATTAGAAATTAGTTCGGCTGTGTATGTCCTTTTTGTGACATCTTGTTGTCAGTACCGCGAATAAGGCAAAACTCCTGTTCCTCTTCAGCTGTCACGCCATCGGCATGGTCGGAATGCGTCCACTACAAATGGGAACTTTAAATACGCTCCGACTTTACAGCTCGGAGGAATTTGTCGGTTTTTGGGGTTCAGTCACCGCCGTTGGAGGCGCCAGATGATCTTGACCAGAGGCTTGGCATTTCTCCTCCGATAAAGTTGGTGTCTCGACTTTATTGTTCATGCAACTCTCCTCGGCTTCACTCGCAGGATGGCTTTCGATACCCACGGTCGCCTCCCCTTTTTGAGAAAACTTGTCGCCTCTGTGACGTACCCCACGCCCGCCAAAGCCCCACTCAGGCTTCACTACACCCCAGACCACTAAATCATCAAATGTCAGACAGGAGCCCTTGAACTCCCATGAAGGAAACCATTCGTTCAATACAGCTGCCAGGCTACGGAGATCCCACTCCAACCGTTGACGCCCCTGCGATTTGTCACGCCGTCTAGCCGGTTCACGCTCTTCATCCTCCTCGTTTTCTTCCACAGGTTCATACTCCGCTGCGCACTCCTCCCCACCCCCATCTTGCAAACTGCGCGAGTCATTCCGCAGGATACGCTCGGAAATGTCCGGGATCCAGATCACCGCATCTCGCGCGATCCGACGTTCGTCACCCACTAACCAGGCGGCACAAGTCAACGCAGGCAGCGAAGCAAGAGCGGTTGTCACCAACCGAATGGAGCTCGGGATCCCAAGCAACGCATTGCGCAGTGCAATAATCTCAAATGGCGGTGCCATGCAACCGCCCACAAACTGGACCTCAATCTGCTCGGGAGCAACTAACACTGCTGCGCTTATGCTCTGAATCCACTGGGTGGCGTCGTCCGCAAAGTTAATGACCAGCGGACAGGAAACCGCCGTTGTGCTGGATGAATCGTAGTTTGGACGAGGCATAGCACCATTCTTACACAAAGTTTCGCCGGCCCAAAACTAACTCGAAAGAGCAGGCACAGTTCTATTTAGTCCGTTGATACCAAGGCTGGCACCTCTGCCGGGGTGCTAGCCTCGAATCGAGTCGAACGCCTGCACGTCCTTGGAACGGGTTTCCACCAGTTCTTTGTCCAGCATCGCACGACACACGCGTTCCGTGGCGTCCGCTTCCAAATTGCGCGCCACCATCTGCACCGCCGCTTCCAAACGTGCGTTCGGGTCCAACACCTCCGACTCCCCACGCGCCCGCTCGAGCGCCGCTCCCGCCGCCTGTAGCACTGGGTCGAATGCGCCAGCGAACTTCTCGGCCTCGGGGTTTAAGGGCTCTGCCTCTTTCTGGGAGTAGAGCGCTTCATGCATGTCCCCTAATCGTAAAACCCCGGAGGACGCTTCGACACCCAAAAAGCCCTGCGAAGCTCCCTCTGCATCCGCCTTAAAGGCCTCCCCTCTGTCCAAGGCACGTGAAAACGCGCCTCTACGAAGCGTTGAAACTCCAACTCCATTTCGGGCGGGATCGCGAACATAACGCTCCCCTCCGTCCT
>CAIWVL010000236.1 GCA_903916085.1 uncultured Spartobacteria bacterium | reverse complement strand
GGCGGTGTCGGCCTGCATTTCGCCGTCGATTTCCATTTCAATGCCCCGCTGGCTGGCGCGCTGTCGGGCGAGCGCGGTGGCGGCCGCGACTTTGGCGGGGCCGGGCAATCGACCACTGCTGTGCGTGGTGAAGGAGAGCATTGCGATACGCGGCTTCATCCCTGTGAGCGTGCGGCAAGTGATGCCGGTTTCCACAGCGATGTCGGCGAGCTGATCTACCGTAGGGTCGGGGATAACAGCGCAATCGGCGAAAAACATGACACCTCGTTCGCCGTAGCGTTTGTTGGAAAGATCCAAAGCCATGCAAGAGGTCACGCTCTTAAGGTGCGGCAAGGGACTAATAAGCTGCAGCAAAGGGCGCAGAGTACTGGAAGCCTCTTCATCCGCGCCGGTCACGATAGCATCAGCCTGACCGTACTGAACCATCATAGCCCCGAAGTAGTTGGGTTTCACCATGATAGATTCAGAGGCGGCCTTACCCACGTCGCGGTAACGCTTGAGTTTTTCCAAACGCTCGCAAAAAAGCGGCAGGTCCTCCGCCTGAACCGGGTCAATCACGCCCATGTGTTCCAGATTCACCTGTTCACGGGCAGCCACCTCTTCAATAGCCGTCCGAGGCCCCAGCAGCACAGGCGTGCCAAGACCCAGCTTCACAAAGCGCGCAGCAGCCCTCTGCACCCTCGGTTCGGTTCCCTCAGGAAACACGACCCTCTTTGGGCTCTTACGCAGCTTATCGTAAACGCTCGCGATAAATTTCATGACGTCATCACTATGAAGCAGTTTTGCACGCGGCGCGATTGAAGATTTTTCAAGACTCAGCCAGTGGCGTTGCGCCGGAGTTGTACACTCCGCCGGACGCAGTTTAGCCTCTGCTTCATGACGCAGAACAAGCCCGTCCCAGTCAGCATTCTCACCGGTTTCCTCGGCGCGGGGAAGACCACCCTGCTCAACTACATTCTCAAACAACAACACGGCTACAAGTTCGCCGTCATCATCAATGAGGTCGGTAAAATAGGCGTCGATGGCCAACTCATCGAACGTCAACAGGAAGAGATCGTCGAAATGAGCAACGGCTGCCTTTGCTGCACCGTGCGCAAGGACCTCGTTCGAGGCGTGCAAAACCTACTCAAAAAGGGCGGGTTCGATTATTTGCTGATTGAAACGACAGGCATCGCCGAGCCCGGTCCCATCGCACAGACCTTTCTCAACATCCCCGCGCTCCAGCAACTCGTGCGCATGGATTCCATCATCACCGATGTGGATGCCGAACAGATCCTCAAACAACTCGGAGAAGTAGAAACCGCCCGCGAACAAATCCGGATGGCGGACTTCATTCTGCTGAACAAAACCGACCTAGTCGACGAGGCTACACTGCTTGCTGCCGAGGCAAAAATCCGGGACCTCAACGCCCAGGCGACCGTCTTCCGCACCAACCAATCACAGGTGAACCTGAAAGAGCTGCTCGACATGCACGCCTTTGATCTGGAGCAGAAGCTGGAGGTTGATCCGAAGTTCCTCGACGAACTCAGCCAACGTCACCATCACGAAATCAACTCCGTCTCCTTCGAGTTTGCCAAACCTTTCAGTGTAGAAGCCTTGGAACTCTTCGTACAGGAACTCTCCGAGCGGGAAAAGATTTACCGTTCCAAAGGGTTCCTATGGATTGAAGGTAACCCGCGCCGGGCTGTGTTCCACGGGGTGAACAACCGCTTCACACTCCTTTGGGATCGGCTTTGGGAAAAGGGCGAGGCGCGCAGCAGCCAACTGGTCTTCATTGGCAAACAAATCGACGAAGCCCGGATTCGCACACAACTGGAACAGTGCGTGGTCAAGTAGTCCCTAAAATCAGATAAAGTTTTGACAGGATTCAGGCGATGATGGCGGTGCCATACCCTTGGCCAGGCGCACGACGAAAAACCGAAACTTTAGCGGATTCAAGGTCCCAAATCGGCCTACTGGTTCGCCGCCTTTGGTTGTAGCTCGGACGCAGGCGCGCTGTTGATGCCGATTGTCAACGGGGTAGCGTTCTCTTTGCCTTGGATGCCAAAAATCGCTGTCGCGGTCTTTTGAAAAGTGGGCAGGATTTTCTTGCCTTCCTCAGACCAGCCTGCGTGCTGTACGAGAAAGACCGTGATGAGCTTGTGCTCACGATCATAGCGCGAATTCGTGCCGTAAGCGCCTCCATGGGTAAAGGTTTTACCATTGGTGCCAAACCCGAAGCCGTAGTTTGATTGAGCCTCACCAGATTGATCAGAGGTGGCCATCTCCACGGCTTTTTTAGATAGAACGCGGGTGCCGTGAAAGGTGCCGCCGTTTGCCATCATGCGGTAAAATAGAGACAGGTCATTCGCGGTCGAAAACAGGCCCCCTGCCGGCATTGGAAAACGATCCCGACTTTCAAGTGGATACAAAAGCTGGCCGATGGGGATTTCCTCAAGACCGTCTTTGGTCGCGTTTGGTTTGTAGGATTTCGCAAGGCGTGTCTGTTGCTCTTGGTTTGGCCAGAACGTGGTATCGCTCATGCCCAAGGGCTTGAAGAGGCACTCCTCGAGGAACGTTTCGTAGCTCACACCACTAACCACTTCAATGATGCGTCCAGCGACGTTGAGGCCAGCATTGGAATATTTAGATCTGCTGCCGGGCTGAAACAAGAGCGCCATCTTTGCGTAGCTACTCACGCGCTCGCCAAGTGGCTTCAAATCGAGCGTTGGAGTTTCCATGGGCGATTTGAAATCCAATCCACTGGTGTGACTAAGAACTTCCCGCACAAGGATGGGATGCCTTGGAAGGACGAGCTCTGGCTTAGTTGGATCGGCGCTGACATTGACCATCTGCCCTCTGAACTCTGGCAAATACTTCTCCACGGGGTCATCAACATTCACTTTGCCCTCATCAACCAAGATCATTAAAGCAACTGCCGTGATTGGCTTTGATTGCGAGGCTATCCAAAACATCGCATTCTTTTGCATCGGCTTCTTCGCCGCTACATCCGCATACCCAACAGCCTCAACATCAAGCACCTCTTCAGGATCAGCCACCAGCACGACCGCCCCGGCGAGTGCCTTCCGATCCACAAAGGGTTGCAGCGCAGGCGCGAGTTTCTCCGAGGGCATCCCGGCGTGCAGCGGTGCCGTGGCAAACAGAAGTAGTGAGGCGAATAGACGGAGGAGGCGCTTGTATTTCATGGGGAAAAATGGAGTCCACGCGAAGGAGGAAGCGACGAAGAACGGCTCATGGACGAAGTTGTTTTGCCAGAAAATCCCAGATGTCCTTGGCTGCCTCATCAGCCGGATGCCCAGGAAATTTTACAAAACAGGTGGCACCAACCTCGTGAGCGAGCGCTTGGAAGCCAAGCGCCCAGCGCGGACTATGTGTGTCGTAGTTTGCCCTCGTCACATTCTGAGGCTGAGTCAAACCCCACTCGTTCTCAAAAAACATCGGCGCGGCATTTTTATGTAATAGGTAGTCGGGCGACCACTTTTTCAGAAGCGGCAGCAGTTCTTCCCGGCGCGTGAGCGATTCCTCAAACGCGCAGCCCAGCGCGGGAGCACCCCATTTCACCTCAGGAACCCATTCCTGCATGCGCTTCGGATCAAACGTCGGCTGGCAGCGATACGCGCCCACACACGTGACGAGCGAAGACTCCCGCTCTACCGGATCATTCGAGGCGACATTTAACTGATCAAGCGAGCACCCGACGAACAACGCAGGCTGAGCCCCCTGCGAGCCGCCCCCAGTGGCAAGACGTCTCGAATCAAGGTTCCACGTCGCGGCATGATGCCGGACAAACTGCACCGCACGGATGGCGTCGAGTTGTACGTACGAAATCGGTGTCGAGTCCTTTGCCGCAGTCGCATCTTCCATCGTACGAGTCTCGACCGCGATCATCGCAATGCCGTTCTGCGCGAAGAAGCCCAGGTTTGCTGGATGTTTAGACGCTTTCCAGATACCGCCAAACCACAGTACGACTGGAAACGGCGGCCCCCCTTTCTTGGGCAGATAAATATCAAGGAGTTGATGCGGATGCAAGCCATAAGCAACGTTCGCATAACTCGGTGCGGGCTCCACAGAGGACTGCAACCCGGGTTTAAGCGATTCCGGGGCATCGGCGGCCCACAGCGAGCCTGAGAGTGAGAAAAGAAGAATCAGCCATATTTTCATAAATACAATCGCGGTTACCGCCCGAACAGAAAACACACGCTCTCTATACTTCGTTGAGGATGAAATGAGTACTGCCGAAGGATTTAGGGCGAACCCTAAACTGGTCCATCATAGATATAAAAAGACGGCAGAGTTATCGCCCTCGTTCCTCTAAATGATGGAGGACACGCCCGCATTGAGGGCCAACTGGCTCATTCAGCGAGTCAAGATCTGTGTACCCTTTGCAAGGGAACTGATTTCCGAACTCACCCCAAAACCTATCATAGAATCCATCAAAAACAAAGGGCACCCCAACATCTAAAGCTGGGTGCCCTTATTTTCTGTACGGAGAACGCTATTTTAGGCGCGATCGTTGGTCTTAGCACCGCTCACCACGAGGCGACGTCCCATGAACTCTTTGTCGTGCAATTCGCTCACCGCGCGTTTGGCCTCGTCGATAGCGGTCATAGTGACAAAGCCAAAGCCTTTAGATTTCTCGGTGTCCTTATAAGTGACTATTTCGACCGTGCGCACGATACCGACGCCATTAAAGAGCTCGGAGAGATCGTTTTCTGCGGCGTCGAAGGAGAGGTTACCTACGTACAGCTTGGGGCTGGTGACCTCGACGGCTTCGGGCTTGCGAGTGGGCCGTGGAGTGGCTTGAGCGCGCTGAGCTGGGGCGGCGTTTTGGTTGGAGGCAGGGCGCTCTGTGGGCTTAGTGATCCTAGGAGCGGGCTCGTAGGCGGGGTAAGCTTTCGCCTTGGGACCGAACCCGAAAAAGCTGAGGATCTTCTGAAAGAAACTGAGCTTGGGTTCGGAGGTGCGAGCTGCGGGCTGCCCCTGCGTCTGTCCCTGGTACTGAGACCGGGAATCGCGCTGGGGTTGATAGGAGGAGGACTGCTCCCCTTCGTCGTTGTGACGACGGCGGCGTGGGCCGCGACGGCGGCCTGACGACTTGCTGTCTTGCATGTTCATGCTTCGGTTTTTGGTTGGCGATAGCGGCGGGGGGGCTGGCAGGCCGGCGCGCACACACATGCACTCCGCCCACACGGCTTCGCGCAACGTGACCTCCTACAAGGCAACACGGCGGTCCGCAACGGGCCACGCTCTACCGGGCGCCTCCTGTTTCACCAGAAGGCCGCACTCCGGGGCGCAACAGTTTATTCCCCTACCGGGGTCATCAGGTGCGGCGTCCCCCTCCCGCCTCCGCAAACCCGCCGTCCCCTGCTCGTATTCGCACTTACAATCACGATTACAATCACAATCACAATCAAGGGGACCTTAACCCGTAGCCTGTCGAAAACCGCGTTTCTCTTGGTTTCTTAGACAGACCACTGAAAATGGTCTTAGCGGGTGCGGGCGCTCTCGGAGAATCGCAACTGCACCTTACTGACTCCTAAGTCTGCAATCTAGTGCGAGTCGTTCTCTGAAGCAAGGATGCAAAATGCAACACTCCATGGGACTCCATGGGAATGCGCCATGCAGCGAATGCCTCCTGCTCGTTCATTGTCTCCCATTCCCTCCCCTTCGTTCCCATTCCACCCTAGTCCACCCACTTGCCGTGCTCTGCGATCAGCTCTTTGAGCCGACTAACAGCTTCCCCCTCCGGGATGTTAAACTTCACCGCTTTCTTGCCTACATACAGGTTAATCTTCCCTGGAGCACCACCCACATAACCAAAATCTGCATCAGCCATCTCGCCCGGCCCGTTCACGATGCAACCCATAATCGCAATCTTAACGCCCTTCAAATGCGCCGTCGCTGCCTTGATCTTTCCTGTCGTTTCCTGAAGATTAAATAGTGTGCGCCCACAGCTTGGACACGCCACGTAGTCCGTTTTGAAAATACGCGAACCGGCTGCCTGTAAAATGTTGTACCCCAAACGCAGGGCCGCTCCCGGAGCCGTTTCATGACGCACGAAAATTGCGTCGCCTATCCCATCACAGATCAATCCTCCCAGCACAGCACTCGAACGCAGAAGCGCATCTAACGCAGACGCCGGCAGCGTCTCAGGGTGGAGAGTATCCTTGAGCAAAATCGGGTGCCGAGCATCGAGGCGCGCCGCCAACAACCGGAACGCATGCACCGGAGTGAGTCCCAGGTGGTCCGACACCGTGACCAACCGCGGATGCGGCTCGCGGTTCAGCGCATCCACCGCAACTATATCCTGCGGATCGACTGCCACGACCGGCAGCGTTTCCCCGACAAGCTCGGGACGATACTCGCCCGGATCGATACCCGACTCCATTTTCTGTGACAACACCGAGTGCAAGGCCTGAGGTAAGGCCACTCGCATGAGTTCAGTACCCCCCAAATGGAAACTCTGTGCCGCAACTTTCTGGGCGTCTCTTCGACGGTACTCAAACGGGTTGTAACTAGGCTCGGGATTTGTGCCGTCCTCCAGAATTCCAGCCGACACGGCCACTTCGCGCACAAGAGCTTGGGCCACAGGGATCTCATGTACGGAATCTTCCGTGAGAGACACGCGGATCGTATCACCGATGCCATCCGCGAGAAGGCTTCCAATGCCGATGGCGCTTTTTATCCGACCATCCTCGCCGTCGCCTGCCTCGGTCACCCCTAAGTGCACTGGGTAATTCCAGTCCGCTCCCAAGGCGTTGAGTCGCGCCACGAGGAGGCGGTAGGCGGCGATCATGACCTTGGGATTACTAGCCTTCATGGAAAACACGAAGGCATGGTAGTCGCAGTCCCGAGCGATCCGGGCAAATTCCAGCGCGCTTTCCACCATGCCCAAAGGCGAGTCGCCGTACCGGTTCATGATGCGGTCCGAAAGCGAGCCATGGTTTGTACCAATACGCATCGCGACTCCACGCGCCTTGCACATCTCGACCAAAGGAACGAAGCGTTCCCGAATACGCTCCAATTCGGCGGCGTACTCCGCATCGGTGTACTCGCGGACATCGAAGCGCTTCTTGTCAGCGTAATTACCCGGATTGATCCGCACTTTTTCTACCCATTTAGCAGCCTCAAAAGCGGCTTCCGGCTTGAAGTGAATGTCCGCAACGATCGGCACTTCGCACCCCTGCGCGCGCAGACCGGCGACGATGTGTTCCAGATTTGCGGCATCCTTCACCGTGGGTGCGGTGATGCGCACGATCTCGCATCCGACAGCCACCAGTTCGAGCGTCTGCTGGATGCAGGCGACGGTGTCCATGGTGTCGCACGTCAACATGGACTGGACTCGGATGGGATGGGACGCGCCCAAGGCGACGGAACCCACGCGGACTTCGCGTGTCAATCGGCGCGAGGCGGCGTAAAGGGATGGACAATACTTCATGGCTGGGTC
>CAIWVL010000235.1 GCA_903916085.1 uncultured Spartobacteria bacterium | reverse complement strand
GCTTCCAGTCTTGGGCGGACACTGCAACCCTTGGTAGGGAAGGCTCCGCCGCTCAGGCAGACGATTCCGCTACGCTCCATCATTCTGCCTGAGCGGCAGAATCTAGTTGCGCAGCTTTTACAGACAAAAATTTACACCGCCTCTCTCTCTGGCGGGAGCGCAGTGCAAACTGGCCCTGACTATCCGTCCGGAGGGATACGCCATTCCCTTACATGGCGCTCCCAGTAGTCACATTCTCAAACCTAGGAGCGCTCACTTTGAAAACCTCGTTGAAAATGAGCTTTTCTGCATGGAGTTGGCAAGTGCCCTCGGACTCAACACTGCAAAGGTGCGGCACGGAAAAACCGGACAGACAGCATTTTTAGAGATTGAACGCTACGACCGGTTCCTGAACGCCGATGGGAATTTGGAGAGGCTGCATCAGGAGGATTTTTGCCAAGCACTTGGTATCACTCCGGAACGGAAGTACCAACAGGAAGGGGGCCCAAGCCTGCGCCAATGCTTTGAACTGATACGGGCTCATTCGACTGCCCCCGCCTTGGATGTGCTCCAAATGATGGACGCCGCTTTCTTCAACTGCCTCATTGGGAACGGGGACGCGCATGGGAAAAATTTTTCTCTGCTCTACAAAAACAAAGAGGTGCGTCTTGCTCCCCTCTACGACTTGGTTTGCACCCACGCGTATCCACAGCTGGATCCTTGCTACGCGATGAAGATTGGCAAGGAACGGCACCCTGAAAAAATCCGGACTGTTGACTTTCAACTCTTCGTCAAGGAGGCAGGAGTGAACGAGAAAGCGGCATTCAAAAGAATGGCGGCCCTCCTTAAAAAAACGGTCGCCATGGTTTCTAAGTGGCCGACTCTCCCCGTCCAAAATCCTATAGTTGAGTGCATTGGACGAAATGTTTCATGGATTAGCCGTTGCCTCTCCGTGCCAGCAATTAGCTGATGGAAATAGCGATACCATCCTGACTGCGGATCTTGGAATTCGTGTGGAAGGCGAAGGCAAAGAGTCAGACAAGGGAGGCGGTCTCTAGCCCGGTTCCTGTGAACAGGTACGCTTAAAACCCGCAGCGCCTTCGCTCTGCCCTCCGCCAACTGCGCTTTCTTCGCTTGGCAGGCTACGGCCACGATGGCCCGGGAGTCGTGGGCGTGTTCGGGATGTTGGCGGAAATGGGTTTCGATCGCGTGGAGGATTGCGGGTTGCGTGAGGCTGTCGATCCGTGGGCCGAGGGCTTGTTTTAGTTTTTGCGTGTAGAACTCCCGTTCAGGGAACTCTGATGCGCCCGAGGGGGACGCGTTTGAACTAGGCGCCGGAGCGTCGGGAATAGACGGTGCGGTACGTTTGATCATGGCGTTTAAGTTGTGCGGGGTTACCAATCCCAACCGGTGGGCTTTTGGGGGTTGCGCGTTGCGGCTCCGTGGGCGCTTTTGGGGAGATTGTCTGGAGTCTCTGCTTTGAGTGCGGACTCTAGGCGGGTGAGGCGTTCTTGTGCCGATTGAAGCTCCTGTTCGAGGGCGGCTCGGCGCTCTGCATCCTGTGTGGAGCGGGTGATTCCTGCGCTTAGTTGGCCTAGGCGCGTCTCCAGCGTTTGGTTCAACTTGAGTAGCTCGGCCGTGGCTGCTTTTTGACGTTGAGCCTCAACGAACCATTCGTCGTTACTCGGCGCGATGCTGTTTTGGGCATCCTTGGTTGTGTCGTGGGTCGAGCGCGATGGGAGTGAGCTGCGGCCAGTGTTCACTACGTTTCCTGTGTACGCGGGGCGTAGGTTCCAGTGTGGTCGGCTTTCTACGCGGTAAACCGTGTGGGCTTCGTGCAGGATTCCCGGGTGGTTCGGCTCGATGTACCGCGAAAGTGGGTACGCCACGATCCGCTCGGTGCTCCGCAAGGACGCGGGTGCCTTTTGGGTCGTGCCTAGTTGGGGAAGGGCGCGTGTGGTGATGATTGG
>CAIWVL010000234.1 GCA_903916085.1 uncultured Spartobacteria bacterium | reverse complement strand
CTCTTGCACAAAAACCGCCCCCACCCCAGGAGCTAGCAGTTTTACTAACGCTTTCCATGCCCCTTGGCGGCGCGCGGCAGATCCTGTTTTCACGGACTTTCCAAGTTCAACAAGGCCGCGCTCGGGATTGCTCTGCGCAAGCGCTCCGATGGCGACCATGGCCACCTCGTCTTTTTCATCGGCCGCGAATTTATTGGCAACAGCGAGGGCGTCTGCGGGCTTGCGCTCGAGCCAAAGTTCGAGGGCTTTAGCACGCGCTGGGCCGGTCAATTTCGCATTTGCGACCAATTCCAAAAGCGTCTGGTCAGGGAGTGAGGCCACATCAAGGTGGTAACGTTCCACAAGCTCCAAAACGGTCCGCAGGTTCTCGGGAATGCCTCCAAGCAACTTGGTGAGTCCCGCATTCAAACTGGGGACCACTTCCTTTTCATCACGCGGCGGCAATGGTGCCCAGTGCCCCGTGGATTGGTCCACAGGGTACGGGTTGGTCCAAAGTCCGAGCAGACGCAACGCCTCCGCACGCACTTCGGCATGCACTTTTTCGTCTACCGCAACGCCCACGAGGCGGGCGCTGTTCTGTTGGCCACCCACCCGAAACGCGCTGTGGATGAGGCGACGCAGCATAAAGGGCGTCCACTGGCGGGAATCGCGCGCGTCCAAGAGCGCAGCGACCGCAGGACGGGCGGGTTCAAAGGACAAGTCGTGAATGGCGCGAATGGCTTCATCAGCGACGAGCGGGGACGGATCGCTTAAGAAACGGCTCACCGAGGCATCGGAACGACGGCGCAGGACGATGGCTGCGGCAAGGCGCACCGAGACGTTTGGATCACGGGCAATCGCATCAAAGACACTTGGAGTTTGGGCCAGATGCTCAATCGCAAACACGCCAGAGTGACGCAGGACAGGATCTTGGTCGGCGTTTTCCCGAAGCATCGTAAGGATCTCAGGCAGGAACTTGTCGGCCCCAAGACGACCGGCTGTAAGTGCAGCAAACGACCGCACCCGAGGCGACGGATCCAGAAGAAGGGCTGCCAGCGGCAGTTCATTACCAGCGATGGGCGCGTCCTCAAGAACACGAATGGCTTGAGCACGCACTTCGGCGTCCGCGTGGGAGAGGAGCGGCAAGAGACGGCGCGCAGCGGCGAGACGCTCAGCCACGGGAGCCACCGGCGCGGGACTCGCGTTCCAAGCCGCGCTGGGAACGATCGCGGCACCGCGACGCGCGAGAATCCCTAGGCCCCAGATGCCGTGAACGCGTTCGAGAGCATCGGAGGACTGAGTAGCGGTGGAGAAACGCTCAAGAGCGTCGGGGCGTCGGGTGAGTTCGAGTTGAGCCCGCAGGCGCACGCGCTGGTCGGGATGACGCAACAGTTCAGAGAGTTCGCTAGAACTGCGTTGGGCAAAGCCGGTGCGCATCAACTCGGCGACTTGGTGAGCGGCGTCGGCCTTGAGCACCTTGTCGGCGGAGAGGGTGACGATCCGGCCCGCTTCATGAGATTCCCAACCCGTAATGAAGTCCGAAACCACGAGGCGCCCGTTCCAGTCGTACTCGATGTCAGTCGCGGCTACGCCCCACAGTAATTTGTGGGAGTCCGACATTTTCATACCCGCTCCGGCAGGCGTCACCTTAAAGGACCAAATACCGGAGGCCGCTGCGGAGCCGCGATAGTCGCAGATGTGGAAATAACCGGACTCAGACTCCAAGAAGCCGGCCCCCGGATGATGTGCGAGACCGGACGGCCCGGAGCTGATGTAGCCCACAGGGGGAATGAGGAAGGCCGGCTGAGCAGGATTTTGCACTTCCCAAGCGCGCTCAGTCATCCAGCGAGAAGGCGGACGCTGTTCCAACCCAATCGAGCGGTGGAACGTGTGCATGGCTTGATGCTCCATTTCCCAACCGGAATCTGCGCCTTCCACTACGTAAACAATGCGGGCCGCATCACCTTGGTCGGAGTTGTTATCGACAGAAATACCGTTCCCGAACTCGTCGAAGGCCAGTTCCTTGGGATTGCGCAAGCCGGTATGGACGACTTCAAAGTTGGTGCCATCTGGCTCGAAACGGAACACGGCACCGCGGTTGCGTGAATCGTATTTGCGACCTTCTTTGGTGGTCAAATTAAAGCCCCGGTCGCCAATCGTGCCCCAGACGCGACCATCAGGCCCGATGGCGAATCCGTTCATGTCGTGGCCCGAAAGCGACACGCGCACGCCGAAACCGTCCTCGATAACCTTGCGTTCCGTGGAAACGCCGGCGCCCTTAGTGTCGCGAAGCATCCAGAGCTTGGGGATGCACGCAAAGTAGACGGTTTCATCCCAGGCAAACACGCCAGCGGCGGTTCCATCCAAGACATCATTAAAGTTTTCAGCGAATGGCGTGGACTTGGTGTACGAGCCATCGGGTTGCGCGCCGCTCAACAGGCGAATCACCTCAGATTTGGCCGTCATGGAAGAGAGCGGCTTTTTGGCTGCCCATTTTTCGTGCAGAGCGCGGCGATCTGCCGTGGTTTGAGCCGCGAGATCGTCGTGATACCAGAAGAGGTTGTTGCGGTCGTCCTCGACACCGAACCGGAACCGGTGCGTTTCAGCGACGTAGAGACTGCCGTCGTTGGCGAAGGCGATGGCTGTGGGAGAAGTCACATTCATGGCCTCGTGATCAGCGCTCACCTTAAAAGAGGCACCGGGCACAAGCGCGGCGCTACCTTCCCCCTGCACACGCACGAGGTTTTCGGTGGGCTCTTTAGGACGGGCGGCAGCTGGGAACTTGGGGTGCGCGTCAGAGGAGAACACGAAGTGATCGGCGGCGATGATGCCCCAGTTACCGACCTCATCATCGACAATCCGGAGCACTCCCTTTTGGCCCGCAAACTCAGTGATGTCCCAAACGACCTCTCGGAGTGTGAGGCTATTCTGGCCGGTAGCCTCGCGGACGACCTGGCCCCGGACCAGGAGCTGCACGGCGGTTTTCCCAGGGTGATTGCCTCCAGCAATCAGGAAGCCGAGGAAGGGATGCGTGAGCGTGATTTCAGGGGAAGTCAAGGTGCCGGTGGCCGCGTCCCCCTGGTGAGCGGAGCAAGCCAACGCGTTGTCAGCGTAATTGCGAAACTGACCGCTAAGTCCGTCCACCCGACCCGGCACGGGGGCCAACCCGAAGGCGGTACCGGTAGTTTGCCAGGAATCAAAGCCGTCGCCTTCAAAGGCTTGGATGACTTTAACTTCGGCTTGGGCCGCAGAGGCGCAGAGACCAAAGGAGACTAGGGCAAGCAAGGGGAACTTCATGGGGAAAAGAGGCGAGCCGCCAGCAAAAAAGGAAGTGTGACGGAGGTCGAGAACGGCTTCGCAAGCGGTGCAAAATTAACACTCTAAGGGTGCGTATGAGAGCGCAATCACTCGCTGCACCTCACTCCCGGCGCAGGGCAGCTCCCGGGCGTCCCTGCAAACTCAGGGCCAAGGCCACGCACACGGACACCAGGGACACTGCGCCTAAAGCTCCGAGCGCCTCCAGCAGGGGTGCCTGAGCCACGACGACTCCACGTAACCACTGGCTGGGCACCGTGACTAACCAAGCGCAGCCGCCACCAATCGCCAAACCGGTAATCACCAGTAAAGTTAACTCCCACAACAATAACCTCCACACCTGCGCGCGTTTCCAGCCGAGCACCTCCAGCAACGCCAATTCCCACCGCCGTTCCACCACGTTTCGCGCCGCCACAACCCCAACTCCAAGCGCTCCAAGCAGCACCCCAAGCCCACCCAAAACCTGGAAAATCGCTAAGTACGTGTTCGAGACCGCCTGTAGCTCCTCGAGCCGTTGCGAGGCCAGGCGCAGCTCCAAACCGCGGTCCTGCAACGCCCTACTCCAAGCAGCCCGCACCGCTTCCAGTCGGTTGAGCGGCGCGTCCACCAGGAGCATCCGGTAGCCGCCTGAATCTGGGAAAGCCCGCACGAACTGCGTTTCATCCAGTAAAAGGGCACCCTGTAGAACTGAACCGCTGAGTGTCGCCACTACCCGAACGCGCACATTGCCACCGCGCCCATCCGGGAGGTCCCACTCGTCGCCAAGCTTCTTTTGTAAAGCCCACTGTAGAGTGTCCTCATCGACTGCTACGGGAATGGTTCCACCGGTGATATCAGCCCGTAAGATGCTCCAATTATCAGCCTTTTCAGAAAAGCGGAACGCGCCAAGGCGCTCGAGTTCCTCGGAAGGCACACCTACCAATTTGGGTCTCACGGCACGGTTCAAGTTGAGGCAACTCGCTTCCTCTCCATCCTGCACCCGCATCGCTACGACGTGCACCTCCGTTCCCCCCTCACCCACCGGCAAACCCAATGTGTCCCGCACACTCTCCAAATTAAGATCCTCATACACGGGCGCAGCAAGATCCCCTAAGAACGCGAACCCGCCAGTCCCCGAGCTCCTAGCTGCCGTACCCTCCGATGTTTCCTTGCGAAACACCTGCACCGACAACACAAGAAACGCCCCAGCTGCAAGCACCGCCACAACAGCCACCGCCCGGCCCGGGCGCCTGCCCAGATTACGCAGAGCGAGTTGGCGAATGGACCCCAAACCGCCAGCGGCCAACCACCCGAACGCCGCCCGAGTCAGAAGCAGACAGGCGATGAGCAGTAAACTGCCCGCACTAAAGAAAGTTTCGGGATCCACTTCATGCCGAGACAGCCCATGGCCGATCATCCACGCCCCCGGTACCCCGACCAGCAGACCTGCTACCAACAGTCGCCCCGCCCTTGAGCGCGCCGCCTCGGGCACGTCAGCTGGGGGTTCTCCAGCAAGCAATTCTCGCACCGGCCGCTTCCAAGCGCGACGGGTAGTCCACGCCATGGCGAGAAGCGCTGTCAGCGTTGCACCGAACAGACCGCCTGCAAGCGAGGCGGGTGCCGCATAAAACTCGATGGCCGCCCCGCCCGTGGCACCCTTCCAAACCCCCGCCAATGCCGCCAAAAGCCCTCGTGTGTAGCCCACGCCGGCGAGACTGCCCACAGTCGCTCCCAGAAAAGCCACCCCAACACCCTCGCTCAAAAATAAAGCTCGCACCCACCCCACGGACCAGCCCATCGCCAGTAACGTCCCAGCCTCGCGTCCTCGGTTTTCTACCATCAAACCGAACAGTAACCCCACAAGCGCGAGGGCTGCACCCATCAGAAAAACGCTAAAACCTAGAAATAAGCCAGCAAAGTCCACCGGCGCATCTGTGGCAGCTTCAGCTAGTTGACGCAAAGGCAAGAGCTGCACTCCCGAAGCGGCGGGACTCAAGGTTTTACGCAAAGCCGCGACCGATAGTGCCCCGGTCTCGCCACCAAGATAACGTAGAGCAGTCACGGCACCCCAACGGTTTGCCCAGAGATTTTGGCCGGTTTGAAGACCCATGAATGCCTTGGGGGTGCCTCGATACTTCTTCCAGTAGGCCTCGTCCTTATCACGAATGCGGGTGGTATCCAAGGCGAAGCCCGGCTTCCACTCGCGGCAATTTCCGGCATCGGCTAAGCCGGGAAAGTCGGGCATCCAAGAGGCATCCCAACCGCCGCGGCCCAGGGCGTGAATGGCCCTGACCTTGAACTTGTGGGAACGCGGCTCAATCTGGCGTTTGGCGTTCATCACGAGGTAACGCACGTCCACGTCGTTGCCCGGCTCCAGATCGAGGTCTTGGGCCAACCAGTCGCTAATGACGAGCTCGTCTGGGCCGAGATTGGCGGGAAGGAACGGGAGTGACCCAGGTGGGGCGGCCGTGACCATCGAATAAGGCGTGGCCTTGTCGCCGCTACGGATTTCGCTAACGAAATAAGTCAGCGAGGATTGGCCCGGAGGAAGCGAGTGCACCTGACTGTCCCCGAGAAAAACACGGGACGTGCGGACCTCAAACCCAGCGTCCTCAGTGAGGGTGCGGACTTCGAGTGCGGCATCTTCCTCGCTCCAGTGAGCGACGGCGGCCTCGCGCAAACGGTCGGGAGCCAGGGACGAGAGCAGCAGGTTCGCCTTCCCTGACAGATCCAGTTGCCGTTGGAGGTATTCCAAGGGCAGAAAAACAGTTGCAGGAGGCACTTGGGTGGCCTGCAAAGCAAACCGACCAAACCGGGCGTCGTCGGCAATCGCGACGATCCGAGCGCGCAGAGATTGGATCGCCTCTTCCTCCCCCGAAAGAGGCGCATCCTTGGAAAAAGCGGACGGCTTTTCCAAGCGCACTATGAGGCTGTCGCCCGTGTTGAGGCCCAAACGCGCAGCAAGAGCGGTGCTTACGACGGCGTCACCGGGCTGAAGCTCATCCCGCCGACCCTCGGGTGCAAGAGCCCAGAAACGCGATTCAACCCCGAGCACCTGCACTTGGTTCAGGCGTGCCGAACCCTCGGCATTAGAGACGCTCCCGCGCAAGAACAGGGCGGGTGCGGTTTCGTTGGAGATCTCGGCGGCGAGGGCGCTCCGGAAAAAGTGTTCCCCACCCGCAAGAGCCGAGTTGACTCGCCCGACTCGGGCCAAAGCTTGAGCACGGAGCGTTCCGTGCAAGGAGTCCCCGACCAAAAGTGAGCCCGTGAGCACCATGGCGCAGAGGGCCGCCCCTAGACAGGCCCCGAGATGGGCACGCCAGTGGTGGCGGATACCGGCCAATACAAGACTCAAAGTCGTCATGACACCTTCACCAGCTTGCCGTCCACCAGTTGCCACACCTGTTGCATGCGCTCGGCCAATTCGCGAGAGTGGGTCACCACGAGAAGCGCCACATTACGCACCCGGTTGAGCTCCAAGAGTGTTTCCGCAAGCTGCGTCGCACTGACGCGGTCGAGTGCACCGGTGGGTTCGTCTGCCAAAAGTAGACGCGGTGCCCCGGCCATCGCTCGGGCCACAGCCACACGCTGGCGCTCGCCGCCGGAGAGCTCCGAGGGTCGGTGATCAAGTCGGTGCGCCAACCCTAAGACGTCCAGCATCTCGCGAGCGTTGGCATCTGCGTTTAAGCGCGCCTGACGGCGGTCAGCCAGCGACGGCACGAGCACATTCTCGAGCACCGTGCATTGGGGCAGGAGATGGTGCATTTGAAAAATGATACCCACCGAGCGACGCCGAAAATCCACCAGCTCGCGCCCTCTTAATTCGCTAGGTACCAGTCCATTGACGCGAACTGTTCCGGAGTCTGGAAAATCCAAAGCTCCCAGGATGTTCAGCAGCGTACTTTTCCCAGAGCCGGACGGTCCCAGAATCGCGGCAGTACCACCGGCATCCAGCTCAAAGTCGAGGTCTCGAAGGATTTCAACAGGCTTGCCGCCACCGGGCGAGGCGTGGGCTTTGGAGAGATTGCGGACTTCGACAAGCATAAAGGGCGGAGGGAAGGAGGGAGCGGACGCTTTTAGAGGTGTAGCGAAGGCTGGGGAAGATGTCACCGCAGATAAGCGAAGGGGGGCTTGGTGCCAGAACGTACAATTCAAGCATGAGACATGCAATGTAAGTAAATTTAACACTTTTGTTTTATTTTAATGCACTCCATCCCAGGTGGAACCCGCTTTTACAGAGGCAACTACGGCTGGCACACCCGTTGCTAAAGGAAATTCAACCCTTCAATCTCATGCTGTACACATTCGAATCCCACGCCGAACTCCAATCCTCTCTGCTACAGTCCACCGACGAACAGCTCATGGCTGGCGTTCAACAGGAATGCACCGAGGCACTGAGCGAACTCTATCGGCGCCACCATCCCACCATCCGGGCCGTAATCGCCCGGGTACTGCACAACGAGCAATCCGTTGAGGATCTCCTCCAGGAAGTTTTTGTCGAAGTCTGGCGACTGGCAGCCCGCTACTCCGCGGAAAAAGGCAAAGCTCTGGGCTGGATCATTACCCTTGCCCGCCGACGCGCCATTGACCGACTCCGGCGCGAACAGGCCTATTGTCGCGTGGAAGAGCGTTACCAGAAGGAAACCGAACAACA
Organism: uncultured Spartobacteria bacterium; assembly: GCA_903916085.1. Classification (GTDB taxonomy): domain Bacteria; phylum Verrucomicrobiota; class Verrucomicrobiia; order Chthoniobacterales; family Chthoniobacteraceae; genus Chth-196. Next base: position 11,775 of record CAIWVL010000234.1, on the reverse strand, counting down.
GCCGGACGCTTGGACCCAAACCCACGGCAATGACGATGTGGAATGGGCTGACATGCGTCGCGTATTAGCCAACATCATTGCCGAACTTCCCGAAGCACAGCGGATTGCCGTAGAACTCGCGTTCTACAAGGGCATGAGCCAACGCGAAATCGCCACACACTCGGGGGTTCCGCTCGGCACCATCAAAACGCGCATCGAACTGGCCATTCGCAAGATCTCCTTCAAACTCAAGGAAGTGACGGGAGAAGCTGGCGCCTTTTCTCTGGCGGCCTAACCTCAGCGTCTGTTCCTGCGAGCTCTCTGGCCCCACCTTTTGCCGTCCGAAAAGGCAAATCACCCGCTCTGAACGCTCAGCCCACGCAAACACCCGTTTCCGAAGGTTCCGGGCACCTCTACGACCCTTGCGTTTGTTACGTTCTTTGCGGTTTAAAACCCCCATTTTCTTTGTGACCTAGGCCACGCAACACAGGACCCACTTGCTTCCCTCAGGGGCGCCCGCTTTAGCGCGGGACGCCCCTTTTTCATTTTCGCGCCCCCCGGTTGCACTCGGTAAAAGCCCGTATTTCTGAAGATTCCCTGCCTCCAAAGGCCCTATCTGGGACGATCCCTTTTTCGAGAACTGCCCTCCGTTTTTGGAGGGGTCTCACTCAGGCCTCTCTCAGCTGCTCTAGTGGTTTTTCCCCCATGAACATCGCGTCCGTTCCCCTGCAAACTCCCTTGTCCCCAGACGTCCTCTCCCTCCCAGCCCCCCAAGAACGCGTCTCCCAACGTTACAACACCAGATTGCGTCTACTCCAAGAGCACGACCGCGCCAGGCCGTGGACGTCGCTGGAGGACTGCCGTGTGTGCCTGCTCTGTGAAAGCGAGTTTCAAGGGGGAGACATCCGAATCCACGTCCGCAATGGCAAGCCTGTGTTCCAATGTCCGGGCGTGGTTTGCCCTGGTGGGCTCGAGCACTTCGTTCATCCCGGCAATCCCCTGCTCAACGACGAAACGTGGCACGATTGGATGCGGATGGAGGAGCGGCGGGAAGGTTGAAAAGTGTAGGATCTGTTGCCTTCTGAAGCCCCAAAGGGACGCCTTAAGACAGCCCAGGGCAATCGCCCTGGGTTTTGCGTGAAAAAAATCGCCTAGCCCTGAAGGGGCGCCTTAAGGCGTGGCATGTTTTCAGTCGCACCATTGGGGCTTCAGACCGTCTGTCCCGCGTCTATCCTTAATTGCCGTGCTGCATACTAAGTTTTAGAGCGCAGAAATAAACGTCTACACGGTGACTGCAAAAATAAGAGTTTGGCGCACTTGCTCCGAGCGTGCGTGCGGTTAGTGTGCACCCAGCAGCGGGTGGCAGACGGTCACTGGCGCGGCAACGGAAGGTAGGCTCCCGGCTGATTTATTAGCTGAGAGCCTTTGGCCGCTGTGGCGTTAGAGGAAAGTCCGAACACCTCCAGACAACACACCGCATAGAACATACGGGAGTTCGGTTCGAAAGAGCCGGGCGACGGAAAGTGTCACAGAAAACAAACCGCCCTGCGGGCTGAGCCGGTGAAAGCCGGGAAAGCAATCGTAGGGTAAGGGTGAAAAGGCGGGGTAAGAGCCCACCGCCCGACGGGTAACCGGCGGGGCACGATAAACCCTGTGTGGTGCAAGACAAAACAGGGGACGAGTGGCGTCTGGTCCGCTCCGCTTCGGCGGAGCCGTCTCCGGGTATTAGTCGCACTCTGCTTCGGCAGGGCTTCTCGCTTCGGCGGGATGAGAGAAATGGCCGTCACGGGAGCCGCCTTCGGGAGGCCTCCGGACAGAATTCGGCTTACCGCCACCCGCTGCATTTTTCATTCATCAAATGACAGAGATTTAGGCGTGAATCAGACCTAAAGTCAGAACAGCGACGCCGAGCTATCCGACATTTTCCGAGGCGTCGTTGGCGCTTTTGAGGTAGTTGATACAGCGATGTCATCCGGGTTGTTGATTACAACATCAGCCCTCCTTTCCCCCCAGCGTCTTCCTGTAAATCCAGCTCAGACTTCCCAGAAGCAACAGGATGCTGATTTCTGAACAGGAGGGCCTTTGACTGGGCACGCTCCAGAGTTAGCAGGGGCGGCATCTAGCGCGATGCAGGACGATCCATGGAGAGGCGCGATTAATACGCCACACCATGCAGATGACCTGCACGCCAACCCCAGTCGATCCTCTCGCACTCCCACCTCAGTTGCAGCCTTTCGGGTTTAGCTCCCATAAAACCGGCGGGCACATGTTCCAACTGTATGGGCTGGGTGCATCGCAGGCTCTCTTTCGCGTCCTTTTGCGATTTACAGCGAGCAACCCCAGTGCCCAGCGCAATCCTGCCCTGGACACGTCAATTCGGGCCGCGACAACCACGGCAAAACGAGTCAAGATTCAGAGGGCCACCGTCCACAACGAAGCTGAACTGATGACTTCACTGGCTCGCTACAGCACGAGATTGAGACCCATGCAGTCGGCCCTTGAGCACGTTACGCAGCCAACCACATGAAACACGTCCGCATCGCCCCCATCGACCTCAAGGCTTCCAAGGAAATCAACGAAGTCTGGATTCACGACCGTATTGCCGAGGATCCCTCCATCATCGGCTTAGGCGATGTAGTCGTGCGCGACCGGGAACGCATCCATCCCGGGGCCGGCCGCTTGGACATACTCCTCCAGGACACCGAGTCCGCGGTCCGCTACGAAGTGGAGATCCAGCTCGGTCCCACCGATCCCTCCCACATCATCCGCACATTGGAATACTGGGACATCGAGCGGAAACGCTACCCGCAGTACGAGCACATCGCCGTCATCATCGCCGAGGACATCACCAGCCGCTTTCTGAATGTCATCAGTCTCTTCAACGGCTCTATTCCCATCATTGCCATCCAGATGCGAGCCGTCCAGATGCCCGAAGGCGTCGGACTGATTTTCACAAAGGTGCTGGATGCCACCCAACGGGGTTTGGAAGACGAGGACGAGGAGGCTTACACCCCAGCCGACCGCGCCTATTGGGAATCCCGTGCCACACCGGCTGCTGTAAAAATGGCGGATCAAATCCTCGAAATTACGCGTAGTTTTGCGCCACCAGATATCCAGCTCACCTACAAAAAGCCCTACATCGGGTTTCAAGTTGGAGGAAAGTCCGTCCTCTTTGCGTTGTGCCGCCCTCGTAAAAACGTGATGACTCTGGAGATTATTCTGCCGCAGTCGCCCGAAATCGACGAACGCGTTGAAAAAAGCGGCATCACCCTCATCGACTACAACGCTCGCTACCGCAAATACCGGATCCGTTTGACCGCTCCGGAAATCACCAAGCACCGGGATTTGCTCAAAGACATGCTCCAGGCCGCCTACCGCCTGCGTAACAACGACTGATTTTGCTTCACCCACCCCTCCAATGCCTCTACCGCTTTCACTCCCAGAACTCCTTCACGGGAACACCGTGGAGTGGGAACGGCTCGAATTCAAAAAGGGCAGGAACCCTGCCGCAGTGGTGCACGCGATCTGTGCGTTTGCAAACGATTTCCGGAACCTGGGAGGCGGCTACGTCGTGCTGGGCATCGAGGAGTCCAACGGCCAGCCCGTGCTGCCCCCGGCTGGTCTCGCCCCCGAACAACTCGACGCCATCCAGAAGGAGCTCGTGGAGCTGGGGTATCACGCAATCGCGCCCTACTACCATCCGCTGGCGGTGCCCTATGAGATCGACGGCCGCCTGATTCTGGTGCTCTGGGTGCTGGGCGGACAGACCCGGCCCTACCGCTGCAAAGTCTCTCTGGCCAAGGACGCGAAGGAATGGGCGTATTACATCCGCAAAGGCTCCACTACCTTGCGGGCCACGGGAGCAGACGAGACGGAGTTGATGTCCCTCGCAGCAACGGTTCCCTTTGACGACCGCTGGAACATGCAGGCCAGCGTGGACGACCTTTCCCGAGACTTGCTCCTGGCTTACCTGCGCACGGTGGGCAGCGAACTTGCCGCTCAGGCACCGGGTTTGTCCACCGAGGCGTTGGGACGCCAAATGGGTGTCGTGGGCGGCCTGCCAGAGGCACCGTTCCCGCTGAATGTCGGCCTCATGATGTTTAATCCGGAGCCATGGCGGTTTTTCCCGACGATGCAGATTGATGTCGTGTGGTTCTCAGCCGAAGGACCGGGGGGCAGCAAGTTTTCAGAAAAGATCTTCCGGGGACCGTTACCGCAGATGCTCCGGGAAAGTCTGGACTATTTGAAGCGCAACCTTATTTCCGAAACGGTCATCAAGCACCCTGACAGGGCAGAGGCCACGCGGGTGGAGAATTTTCCGTATGATGCCGTTGAGGAGGCCGTGGTGAACGCCGTCTACCACCGTGGCTACGATACGCGGGAACCGGTAGAGATTCGGGTGGAACGCGAGGAGATGGTAGTTTTGAGCTACCCGGGGCCAGATCGCTCAGTGCGCTTGGAGCAGTTGCAAAAGGGGAAAGCGAATGCACGCCGCTATCGGAACCGGCGGATCGGGGAGTTTTTGAAGGAACTGAAGTTTACCGAGGGCCGTTCCACTGGGATTTCGAAGATTCTCGGAGCAATGCGGGAAAACGGCTCGCCCGCCCCGGAGTTCGAGTTTGACGAGGACCACTCTTATTTTCTGGTCCGGTTGCCCGCTCATCCGGCTGCCTTGGAAGTGGCCCAGCAAAAGCCCCGGCCAGAATCAGGGGCCGAGTCGAGGGCCGAGTCGAGGGCCGAGTCAGGGCTAGAGTCAGGGCTAGAGTCAGGGCCAGAATCGGCCTTGTTGGAAGCCCTCGCAAAAGGCCCTCTGAGTCGTGCTGAGATCGCCCAAATTCTCGGCCATAAGCGGATCTCCGGTACCGTGAATCGTCTGATTCGTCGCCTCACACAGACAGGCCAAATCACCCGCACCCTCCCCGACAAACCCAACAGTAGGCTCCAGAAATACCGCCTGCCGTAATTCCCCCTTTTTTCCACCACCCCATGTCCGCTCTAGCTCCCGAGGATTACATGGTGGACGCCGGTCGCCGGGTTGTTTGCCCAATGGCCACTGCGACCTCAGAAATCCGACTCATGGATCAGTGCATGGGCAGCGGCCATTTCGTCGTATTCGCGCTGCTCATTGTTTTATAAAAGGCCCGCGTTCTCGGCGTCTCCGCGTGATGTTGCCTTTTTTAGGCGCTCTAAAGATTGATCTCTGTGATCACCCTTTGCACCTGTTCGAGAAGGTTGGAAATTAAAATGTCACCCGAAATTCCCAGCGGCGGATTTAATGGTATCCAGAAGTGGCCTTCGTGTTGAGCGTGATTCGCGTCTCGGCCGTACTCGGTTTTTAGTAATCTGGATCTAATTTCCGAGAACCTTGGTGTCTTTTTGTGAAATCGCATCCAAAGAGGCGTTTCATGGCCTGGAAACGGGTCTTTCACACCAATGCAGAAATGAGGCGCGTGGGCACTTTTGTTGATGTGCCATTCTTTCACAGGCACATAACGGAGCAGGTATCCGTTGTTTTTGAAATCGCTCAATGGTGCAATTTTCACTTCGCCTTGTAATTCCCAAAGTTTTCGTGTGACCCGATCAACGATGTTGGCAAAGAAATCTTCTCGTATGCGCCATTGCTTCAAAACAGAAGAGCTGGAGATAGGTTCGATGTAGTCTCCAACCACTGTTCGGTAGAGACCTTCAAGTTGTCGGAGATCGCCCTGGGCAAACAGGTCGTCCACAACTCTGAGGCAGTCAAAGACACTCTCCCAAGTGACGATTGCAGAACAAACAGATGGAACAGAGACGCTTTTGAATGGATTCAAGCCTTTAAAGCCAGCTTTCAGGATACTTTCCTCTGCATCCGAGACTCGATGTTTAGGAACCAGTACAATTAACAAAGAGCCCTCTGAGGACTGACCTAAAGATTCAGAGTAAGAAGCAAGTTGATTGGCACCGAAAGCCGCATGTAGTTTGGCTTCAATTTTAATAACGGCCCTGCCGTTGGGAGATCTGGCTTCAAGGTCTGGACGCCCACCATCGGTTTGTGTGACTTCAGTGTACCAAGTAAGGTCCCCTTCGGTTTTGAACTCTGCAGCCTTGAGAATGTGAGATTCAAAGACCTGTTTGAAGGACTCGTTTTCCAACACGAAGTGAAGCCCCTGCGTGCAGAGAACCTCCCCCTGCTTTGAAAGAACGCTGAACTGGGACAGGTGACCGATAAGGGTTTTCATTTTGGGGTCAAATCATTGCAAACAAAATAGCACACCAAATTTATTGGCGAGATATTTTTGCTCCCTACATCCGTCCCATGAAGCCTGCCCTCCCGTTTGACGTGCAGGTCGTACGGCGGTAAGCGATAGAGTGCTCTCAAAGTGCCGGAGGCGGCCACTAACCTTGGGAGCGCGGAGCCCCAGCTCTGCATAGAAGTGCCCGGTACGCAGAGCGAGGATGCGGAGCTAGGTTTGCTTGAGATGTTTTTGAAAAACGTCAAAATCCCCCCTATCCCCCACGGATGGTGGTGTGCTTTTTCCAACCCATACGGCCAAGAAAACGGCGGGGGGCGATGGGGAGGGTGTGTTTAGTGTCCCACCCTCAAACCTTGCGCTGCTTTCCAAGAACCCTTGCACCCAAGGGACGCGACTCTCTAAGATGAGCGCCATGTTGCAACTCGCCGAGGCGCCCCGCCACTTAGGCAAAGCCTCCGACTTCATTCAGACTTACCGTCAGGCTTTCCAATGGATGCTGCTGGCTCGTGTGGCTGAGGAAAAGATAGCCAGCCTGTATCGTAGTGGCAAAATTACGGGCGGCGTCTTTCTCGGCAAAGGTCAGGAAGCCATAAGTGTAGCCACGGGGATGGCGCTTCAGGAGGGAGACATCTTCGCACCGCTGATTCGCGATCAGGCTGGGAGACTTGCTTTTGGAGAAAGCCTACTAGATTTCACGCTCACCTATTTGGGTGCCCGCTCCGGTCCGATGCGCGGAAGGGATGGGAATGTCCACAGAGGCCGTCCACAGGAGGGGCTACTCCCGATGATCTCGCATCTTGGTGCCATGGTTTCAGTGGTGAACGGAATGTTGCTGGCGCACCGGTTTCAGGGAAAGACGGGCACGGTGGGCGCGGCCAGTTTGGGAGATGGAGCGACATCCACGGGTGCGTTCCATGAGTCACTCAATCAGGCAGCTGTGGAAAAACTTCCACTCATTCTGGTCGTTACCAACAATCAGTACGCCTACTCCACGCCGAATGACCGGCAGTTTGCTTGCAAAGATCTCGTCGACAAGGCCATTGGCTATGGAATTCGAGGCCATTCCGTGGATGGAACAGATTTGACAGACTGCCTCCAGGTTATTGGGGAAGCTGTCGCCGACGCGAGAAGCGGAAAAGGGCCGCAGCTTGTCGTAGCTAACAATTTGCGTTTGGCGGGCCATGGAGAGCATGACGATTCACACTATGTTTCTTCTCACTTTAAGGAGCTTGCGCTAGGTCGGGACTGTCTGGAGGTGGCGAAGGAACACTTGCTAAAGAACGACTGGGCCGATGCCGCACAGTTAGAGGCTTGGACACGTAATTGTCTTGGACAAGTCGAGGAGGCAGTTGCGTATAGTTTGCGGGAAGCGTCACCGGATCCGGCCCAGGAAGACTGGTGCGCGCTAGCGACTCGCCACCTCGCAGAAGGGTTGCCCGTGCACGTTCGCTGAAGGCGTACATGTTTGCAGGATCTCCTTACACCCCACACTTTTCCTGATTTGATCACCTATCTCGAAGCCATTCGTGAAGCGCAAAAGCAAGCGCTGGAGGACGATCCGCGCGTGTACATTTACGGGCAGGACATTGGCAACTTTGGAGGCGCCTTCAAGGCCACAAAGAATCTCGCCCAAAGTTTTCCCGGCCGCGTGCTCGACTCTCCGATTAGCGAAGACGCTATGGTGGGCTCGGCCATCGGCGCGGCGCTTCAAGGCATGCGTCCCATTATTGAGATGCAGTTCGCTGATTTCTCGACTGTTGGCTTGAACCAAATCGTGAACCAAGCAGCCACGATGTTCTGGCGTACGGGACTTCCTTGCCCCATCACCGTCCGTCTCCCGAGCGGAGGCACGCCCGGAGGCGGGCCTTTTCATTCCCAAAATCTGGAAGCGATTTACGCCCACTATCCAGGGTTAGTCATTTTGACCCCTGCGACCGTGGAAGATGCCTACTCGATGCTTTTAGAAGCCGTGGCCCTGGATGACCCCGTCGTTTTCTGCGAGCACAAGTACCTTTATTACCACCTGAAGGCGGAATCCTTGCCACAGGAAGCGTTGCCCGTAGGCAAAGCGCGCATTGCCCGCACTGGGCGTGACGCGACTGTGGTCACCTACAGCGCAATGCTCCACGAAGCGCTCGCGGCGGCTGAAGAACTCTCGGCGGATGGGTGGGAGATTGAAGTGATCGACCTGCGCTCCATCAAACCGTTGGACACGGACACAGTGCTGGCCTCGGTGGCCCGCACTGGGCGGGTGTTGGCGGTGGGCGAGGCTTGGCCTTGGGGTGGAGTGACGGCGGAAGTCTTGGCGCGCATTGCCACCGAGGGCTTTAATCTATTGGACGCGCCGCCCATGCGCCTCAATAGCAAAGACACGCCCGTGCCCTTTCACCCCAACCTTTGGGGAACGCACCGGCCCACGGCCCGAACCATCGCCCACGCCCTCCGCGATCTGCTCAGGCTCTGAGCCGCTGGATTCCTGCCACTGTTCATTTTTCGTCCTATGCCCCGCATCCCAATCGTTATGCCCCAATTGGGCGAATCCATTGCAGAAGCCACCATTGTGGCATTCAACATCGCCGTAGGCGAACAGGTTGAGTGCGACCAGGATGTGATTGAGGTAGAAACCCAAAAGGCCGTCATGGGTGTCACCTCGCCTTGTTCTGGCCGAGTCTTAGAGTGGAGCGCCGAAGTTCAACGCAGCTATGCGGTCGGAGAAACACTTGGATTTGTAGAGTGCTCTGAAGAAGAAGCGCATCGTCTGGGACTGGACGGAGTCGTCGCGGAAGCGGGTGCCATGCGAGAGTCCCTGCCCCACGGTTTTTCGCCCCTGGACGCGGCAGCCGCGCACTTTATGCAAGTGCCCTCCACCAGTTTGGGAGGGGTCGCCCCCACGTTGCGGGGCCTGCCTGTGCCAGCTCATGCCTCAGGGGCTAGCTTCCTGTCCCCTCGTCTGAAAGCCCGCATGGCGGAACTCGGTTTACACGCGGCCGATCTGGCTGGGATTGCAGGCAGTGGCGCGGCGGGACGGCTCACCATTGAGGATTTCGAAAAATTTCTTTCTCAACTTGATCAACAGCACCTTTCTCAAGCCTCGACGATGCGGGTGGCGGTGGCTGATGCGATGCGCAGGTCTTGGACCCGTCCGATCGCAACGGTAGGAACGCCTGTGGTGATTGACCCGCTTTTGGCGCACCGCAAGGCGTCTGATCCGAAGCCGGGCCCGGCCTTGTACGCGTTGCGCGCCCTAGCCATTGCCCTAGGGGAAAATAGTGCGCTAGCCGGACGCCTCATCGGGGACAAGATTGTACACCCACGCTCCATCGACCTGGGGTTCGCCGTAGAAGCTGAGGACGGCGTGCTGGTCCCTGTACTACGCAGGGCGGACGTCACTCCCCTAAAGGACCTGCTCGTGCGCTACAACGAACTCGTGGATCTCGCCCGCCGCCGTCGTCTCCCCGCGGATGCCACAGGTGGCTCGATTGCAACGGTCACGAACTTTGGCACCTTCGGCCTCGAATGGGCCACGCCGATCCCCCTTCCCGAGCAAACCTTAGTGCTGGGCATGGGCGCTGGCCGTGTGGTGCCGCACTGGGACGCTGCCACCTCACAATTTCTGCCGGCCACAGAGGCCCACTTCACGCTCTCGTTTGACCACCGAGTTCTTGACGGAGGCGGTGCCGGGAGATTGCTGACTCGCATTGCACAGCTACTAGGCAATCCCGCAGAGCTTTAAGACAAGCCCACTAAGCGAGACTCAGAGAAAAGCACTCGCTCATTCACCTCTACGAACGCTCGAAATGTAAAGATTTCGTAGTTCCACAGAAACCTGCCCTTGCATCCCTTTGTGTAGGCCCACTAGAAAAGCGCGCCGAACTTGCTCTTCGAGAGGTTGCGAGCCTGATCTGGACCCCCATCTGGACCCTACAGGCGCTCAATCTTCTTGAACAAGGCCCATCCAGGCCAGCAGCAGGGCGCGCGTCCACTTCCATCCGTTCATGAATATCCACGAGTACCAAGCCCGCGAACTATTTCAAAAATTCGGTGTAGCGTCCCAAAAAGGAAAATCCGCCTTCACACCTGAAGAAGCCGAGCAGGCTGCGGTAGCTCTCGGTGCCAGCCAAATTGTAGTCAAGGCGCAGATCCACGCAGGCGGACGCGGCAAAGGAACCTTCAAGAATGGATTCAAGGGCGGCGTACACCTTTGCCGAACACCGGCTGAAGTGCGGCATCTGGCAGAACAGATGCTTGGACAAACGCTTGTCACCAATCAGACGGGAGAAGAAGGTCGCTTGGTAAACACGCTACTTGTAGCTGAGGCCGTGGACATTGCACGCGAACTATACTTCGCCATCCTATTTGACCGCGCGGCGTCCTGTCCGATGATTATCGCCAGTACCGAAGGCGGTATGGACATTGAGGCGGTCGCGGAACATTCGCCTGAGAAGATTCTGCGTGTCGCCATTGACCCAGTGCTCGGCATCCAGGCCTACCAGACTCGCAAGATTGCGGCCGCCCTCGGACTGCGCGGTTCGCTCATGACACAGGCGACGAAGCTTTTCACTGCGCTTTACAAGACATACATTGAAACGGACTGCACCCTAGTCGAAATCAACCCTCTGGTGGTGACGCCAGATGGCCGCCTGTTGGCTCTGGACGCAAAGTTCAATTTCGATGACAACGCGCTTTATCGGCAGCCCGCTGTGGTGGCGATGCGCGACAAGGCGGAGGAAGATCCTCGGGAAGTGGCGGCGAGCGAGTTCAACTTGAACTACATCGGTCTGGACGGGAACATTGCCTGCTTGGTTAATGGCGCGGGTCTGGCCATGGCCACCATGGACATCATCCAGCATTCAGGCGGCAAACCTGCAAACTTCTTGGACGTAGGCGGCGGCGCTTCCAAAGAACAGGTCAGCGCGGCCTTCAAGATCATTCTTGGCGACAAGGCGGTTAAGGGAATTCTGGTCAACATTTTCGGAGGCATCATGGATTGCAACGTGATCGCCCATGGCATCGTGGATGCGGCGCGGGAAACGGGGTTGACCCTGCCGCTGGTTGTCCGTTTGGAAGGCAACAATGTAGAAGCAGGAAAGCATACGCTTGCGGAAAGCGGCCTAAAGCTCCTGAGCGCATCCTCCATGGCCGACGGGGCCGCCAAGATCGTTGCAGCCGTGAATGCTGCTTAATTCAACCACCAGATCACACTTACCATGGCCATTCTCGTTCATTCTCAAACCCGCGTTCTGGTGCAGGGCATCACTGGCAGCTTCGGTGCCAAGCATGCCCAACTCTCCCTCGACTACGGTTCCCACATCGTGGCAGGCGTGACCCCCGGCAAAGGCGGTCAGTTTTTTGAACACGGCGGACACAAGGTTCCCGTATTTGACACCGTAGAGGAAGCCGCGCGCGAAACCGGCGCCACAGTATCCGCTGTATTTGTTCCCCCACCCTTCGCGGCCGACGCTATTCTGGAATGCGCAGACGCTGGACTGGATCTCGTTGTTGCGATCACAGAAGGCATTCCGATCAACGACATGATTCGGGTGAAGTACAAAATCGGTGGCGG
>CAIWVL010000233.1 GCA_903916085.1 uncultured Spartobacteria bacterium | reverse complement strand
CCGATCTACAGGAGCTCTAATGTCACAGAACCATACGCTCTCAGTCCTCGTTGAAAACAGTCCAGGTGTACTTGCTCGCGTTGCCTCACCTGAAAATGAGTGAGGCGTCAGGAGGGTTGGACTATGCCTTTGCTGTACGCGTTGGTGGGGCGCTTCAAATGCTAGCCAAGAGATGTTTCCTGAACTCAGTTCGATGGGACGGAAGTGGATGGCGCTCGTCTGCCGGGGCGAGATACCTCCGAGGGAGGAAAACCGGTCAGCTTTGTGCAGTTTCCGTAGATTATACCGCAGCCAAGTGCTCCAATCTTCCAGAGCTAGTTTCCAAGTCTGAAAAACATCAGGATTGGAGCGCTTTGCGACGATGAATCCCTTTGTGGTAAGGAGACTGCTGAGTTCATCTATTGATCTTGCCTCCTGACAGTGAAATGCACCCAGTCCTCGGGTATTCCTAAGCCCTAATGCGCCAAGCCCCAAGAACGCCTGAAGTGCGTTGTCAAACGTAGATTGTAACTCTTGTGGCAGCGGGCGTAAAAAAGTTAGGTGAAGCGAAAATTTTCCGCCCGGAGCAATAGCACCTTCGGTTTTCCAGCGCGGACCGTGAACGCCTCTGCCTGAGTTTGGGGCCTTACCCGATTCCCGTGCAAAGTGCCATACATAAGAGGTAGCGTCATTCGGAGTGAAACTAGGCGGAGGCCAGGGCGCTGCGGGTTTAAAGTCGGTAACTGTGATACGCAGGGCGCTGCCTTTACCTGAGTCGCTTGCGACACAACCAAAGATAGCTGACTCTTCCTCAGCAGAGCCGCCTAAGGCGCGAAACCACCAGCGAAGTTGACCTCTAATGGAAGGGACACGTATTTCAGCTTTATCTTGAATGGCTCCTGCACAAAAGCAGGGAGTGATAAATTTGAGGTGATAAGTTTTTCTGATCATGGCATTTTGCCTAATTCCAGTTTTTGAGATAGCAACCGAATGGCTTCGGCAATTGTTGCGCTCTCACCTTTCGTGGCTTTCTGTTTGAAGTTGTTCCAGTAGGCAATGCGAGGGCCACGAAGAGCGCGAACGATGGCTTGTTTTTCCTCCTCAGACGGGCCGCCTTTTGCTTTAACAAAATTCCGGATTTTGTTGTCAAACTGCGACTCCTCCAAGAGCTCGATTTTCTTGTCCGCCCGTTCTTCAGGTGACAAGTTTGCCAGTTCTTTTTCAAGTGCCTCGGCAGCAGCACGAACAACCTCTCGTTTTTTAGCATCTTTTGCAGCCTGAGCTTCTTTTAGCGCATCCGACTCAGCTTTGCGTGCTGCCTCAATCTCTTTCTTTTGCTGTTCTAAGGTCCAGTTGGAAATTGTCAGATTAAAACTATCCGAAGCATCGAAGCATCCATAACCCGCGTTTGTTTTGGCTCCGATCCCGAATACCTCAAGGCCAACCTGCAAAAGGCGTTTGCCAAGTTCAAGCAACGCGGGATCGGCATTGCGGAGCGGGAGAAGGGCAAACGTAAAGTGAGCGGTTCCGCTCTGAGGTTTTACCGCAGGAAAGAAAACCGGCACAGGATCCTCCGTGTCGGTGGCAATCTTTAGCGTTCCCTTGTAATACTCGGCATGATGATTCGTCAGGACGTCTAGTTCCAGACCTGGATCCGCATTGGGGGCGGCGTAAAGGAACGCAATACTACCTGTAAAATTAGGAAGGCTTTTCCACGGGGCGTCTGAATTTGATTCAGAAATTGAGATTCCCAGTTTGGTGGCGAGTGTTGTCGCTGCACTTTTCCTCACTGTCAGCATCACTTTCTCACAAGCCCAGGCGAAATCACCTTTTGGCGTCCAATCCAATTCCACCCACCCAAATAAAAGGGCAACCTGAACAAGCAGGTCGCTTGGCTCCTGAAAAGCAGAGCAAATAGGCGCAAGAAGGTTGTCTTGTCCTGTTGGACGGATACCGGTTTCACACCACTCCCGGAGAGTGGTGATAGCAGCCCGCCTAGCGCAGCCTTTAACGGCGCTTCCGGGAATGTACGGAATACCGAAACGATCCAGACAAAGTCCCGCGTTTTCCATGACGCCTCCTGCCATGTTGAGCATCAGGCGACTTTTGAGCTGTGCGTAAAGTTTGGTTGTGGATTTAGGCTGCCAGTTGTGTTGCCCTGATACGGGTGTGGCGCTTTTTGCGCACATTTTAATAAACCATTCTTTACGAGGCGCTTCGTGTGCGTCGTCTTTGGCTGTGGGAACTGCTAGGCGATTTAGCCAGACGCTGCGGGAATCGCAGTTTTTTAAGTTGTCGCCTAGTGCAGCGAGTGTGTCAGCTGGAATAAAGGTGACCATGGAATTTAATTTGGCGTTTGAGCTTTCGAATTCGCTGGTACAGCAAATCGCTTGAGGTAATTAAAGAATGACAGTGCTTCGTTTGTAGCGCGCTGAACATCTAAGCTTGTCGCCGGAGCTGCACTCAACTTTCTAACAAGATCTAGGCCGTTCTTAACGCCAAAAATCACACTGATACCGTGGATTTTATCGCCCAAATGTTCGGCAGTTTCGTCGCAAGCCTTCTTAATGCCGGCGCGCGCTTCCTTGCCTTCTTCGCAGGCGAACGCGATGGCAGATAAAAGGCCATTATTTATAATAATAGACGGAAATCCAGCCACGTCCGAACGGTTAAAGGAGGGTTTTCCATTGGCGTCTTTGGCACTTGTCGCTAACAAGGCTTTTGCGGCACGAATCTGTTCAAGATTTCTCATAAATTAGGCTCCTTTCTTGTCGTGAAGTGTGACTGTGCAAAATCCGAGCCCTGTGGAAGCGTCGCCGCCGAACTGGAAGGTCTGAGAGGTCTCAAGTTTTTGAGCAAAGGCATTCAGTGCCTCTGAGCTGGATTTACCGTAGAAGGCACCATCAGGCACTTTGCTGGTCTGGGCAGCGAGAGCGGAGTAGAAGAGCGAGTCAGAGGGAACATTTTCCTGATTGAAGAGCCCAGTGCCTTCCGCGGTGCCAGTGACATCAGAAATCCGGACGTGTTGGGCGACCTCACATGCGGTGGTTACGAAGTGACTAAATATGCCGTTAGACACGATTACTAAACGGTCTTCTAGGGCCTTGGCATAAGTTCCCAGTAATCTTAAGATTTCCGAGGCTGCTTGGCCGGGGTAAGCTTGAGGATCAAGGGTTAGGCAGTACTCTTCGAGGACGATTTGGCAACCTCCGATGCCCAGCTTCTCTGGCTTAAATAATGCGAAGGCCGTTTGTTCGGTGTCGTTTGGCTCTAGTAGGTTTTCAATCTGAGCCGAAGCCTCAGGGGAGAAAACGCCGTCACGCCTTGCTCGTTGCAGGAGTAATGGACATGTTATCCAAGCAAAACTCCCGCGTGCGCTGCGGATTGGGAATGCCAGCAAGCGTGCTTCCGAGAATAGCAGGGCACCTGCAAACGCATCATTGGCGTCGTCGGAGCCGAAAAGCCAT
>CAIWVL010000232.1 GCA_903916085.1 uncultured Spartobacteria bacterium | reverse complement strand
TCTCATTCAAGCGTAGTCCTGGCCCAGCAATCCGAGTGGCCCACTTATTTACCTCACAAAGCTGTCAGCTCCCCGTTTTTCCACGGTATATTTTGGTCTTTCTTTGCTGGCCTACAAATACAAATACCAAACAAACTTAGGCTCCTTACCCATTGAACTTTCTGACGCCTGCCGGGAGACGCCGATTGGTGGCGAAAAGTTTTAAGCACGTCCACCTCCGCTTCGCCGAGAGGCATTGTGTCTCAATCGACAAAGAGGAGTATGGACGCCTACTCCACAAAGTCCAATCCGTGACCGGTGTCGTGAAACTACGCACTAAGAACGCCTAAAAAAACTTAATTCACGCATTCAGTGAATTGGCCAGTATTAATGCGGTGGCTAACGTAAGCAAAGCCGTGTACACATTCGCGTGCCTTTCGTATCGAATTCTGATTGAATTTTATAAATGCTGACCTGATCGCGGCTGGTCTTTCTCCTTTTGCGCCCGCAACGGCTGCTTTTCGGGCTGCGCGGCTGATGCTCGATTCCATGAAGGAACAGGTTCAGATCGGACACAGCTTTGCTATTGAAAGTACCCTCAGCGGAAAACTTACGCTCGAATGATCCCTGAATGGAGGGCCGCCGGATATTTTGTGACTCTGTTTTTTCTAGAACTGCCTTCGGAGGAGCTCGCTTTGGAACGGGTTGCGTTCCGTGTTTCGCAGGGAGGTCATCATGTTCCCGAGACCGATGTTCGCCGAAGGTTCAGAGCCGGGAGAAATAATTTCCTCTCAATTTACAAGAATTTAGTGGATGATTAGTGGCACGACGACAATTCGTCTGGGAGTCCTCGGTTAATCTCTTCTGGGAAATTGAACGCACTATGAGCACGACCAACACTATGCCGTCTTGGATGCCCCTGGCAGATGAAGCGCTGAAACGCGCCGCACAACGGGCTCGTGATGTTGCGATTCAGACCAACACGGGGATTTGTGTGATGAAGGATGGCAAAATCGTACGGATCACCGACGACGAACTGCGCGCTGAACGGGCACAACAAGCGGGGGGTGCGGGGGACCGGTCAGCGCAAACAACTCCGTAGCACTGTTGTCGAACTCAGCATAATAACGTCCGCCTAGGGTATCGACCGGCCATGCGGAGGTGAGCTGGTCTGCAGGAAAATTGGACGCACCCACTGGGTGAGCCTGAAGCGAGGGAATTTCAAGCTGCATACCATTTTATTACAAAGCCTTACGTCTAATCCAGCATCCTTTCATCGCCGTATTTAGGTTAAGTCCTGATTGGACTAAATGCCGAAAGGCAATGAAGACTCACCTTGTCCAGTGGAATCTTTGCCTTCTTTGAAGAAAGTCCTGATTGAACAGAATGCCGGAAGGTCCATGGATTGGCCGTTTTAGGGTGGGATAGCTTCTGCGGTCGATCATGCCATTGGCGTGGTGGGCCGCAGAAACGCGACTCACCGTAAAACGGCTCACATCCAAGGCCCCTTTACGGCAGCGTTGCACGAGAATCCGCCATTCTCCGGGGTTCGATCTATCAAGCCCTGCGCCATCTCCCTGCTCCGTGGCAGGTGATTTTTTTCCGGAAAAACGCCAACTCCACGCCTTGTTAAGAAAGCAACCCCAGTGAGCTCCCATCCCTTATGCCTACGGCCTGTATTCTTACGAAAGGCGCACAAGTGCGCCTCAAATCTGAACGTCTGGAAATCTGGGTTCCCAGCGAGGACAGCAAACATCTTACGTGCGCCCGCACCATCCCCCTACACGATCTCGAACGCATCATTGTAAAGGAGGGGAGTCAAATTTCCTCCGAGGCCCTGTGTTCGCTTTTGCGGGCCGACATTCCGATCAGTTTGCTCGGTTGGAATGATCGCTTTGTGGGGGGCTTTATTCCCCCCACTAACCATCATGGCATGTGGCGACTACGTCAGTATGAACAAACCCTGACTCCGACTTTTGCCCTGCACATCGCCAAGCGCATCGTGCTTGCGAAACTAGCCAATCAACGCCGCGTTCTACAGCGTCTGGCGGCCAATCGTAGCCAGCAACTGCCCGACGATCTGGGCTTTTTACAGTCCATGCGCGACCACGCCGTGAGGTGTTCTAATCTGGATGAATTACGGGGCTACGAGGGGGCAGCAGCAGCGCGCTATTTTCAAACGTGGGCCACCTTTTTGCCCGCCGATTTCCCCTTCGAGCGTCGGTCCACTCGCCCCCCACATAACGCAGTGAACGCCTGCATCTCCTTTGGCGCGACCCTTCTCTATAATGAGACCGTAGCCGCCATTCACGCCCACGGACTAGATCCCGCTCTGGGCCTGCTGCATGCCACCGCAGATGGCCGCTGGTCACTCGCGCTGGATTTGATCGAACCCTTTCGTCCCGTGCTTGTGGAGGCGCTTTCCCTTGATTTGTTCACCCACAAAATGATGGATACCTCCTGTTTTGAGCCGCATGAGGGCGGGATTTACCTCTCCGAACGCGGTAGGCGTGTATTCATTCTTCAGTATGAACGCCGGATGGATCGCCAATTTATGAGCGAACACGCCGGGCACCGCACCACCCTGCGCGATCAACTCAGTGACCTGGCCTCCCAGTTCAAAGCCGCCATTGAACAGCCAGATAACTTTCTTCCCTTTGAAATGAACTGAGTCCAGTCCGAGCCGGCGGCGGTCGCATGCAGCCGGACTAATATACCCCCTATTTTACACATGCTCTCCGAATGGTGGACACAGGCCTTTCCACAGGTCGCCTACGCACGTTCTCAACCTGGCGCACATCAAATGCTCACTCTCGTCGGCTACGACATCTGCGAACCCCGGCGCCTGCAACGCGTGGCCCGCGTGTGCGAGGACTTCGGAATGCGCGTGCAATACAGCATCTTTGAATGCCATCTGGACGAGAGCAAGTTTGAGCGGTTTTGGGCGCGCCTCCAGGCCGAGATCGACCCGGAGGAAGACAGGCTCGTGGCGTACCAGATAGACGCCAAAAGCGCCAAGAAGACGCGCACCGCCGGCACCATGGTGTGTACGGAAAAGGTGGTGGTTTATCTGGTGTGAGAGCGACGCTTAGGCAGCGAGAAACGCATTCATGAGCAACCAAGCATGGATCACTTCAGGATACGGCTTTGCGCAGGAAAGAGGACTCACGCGGAGGCGCGGAGAGCGCGGAGTAGACGGAATGTCATGAAACTGAGCCGACTCCAGCGTTCATGTTGCGTAAAATCCTACTAACTTCCGGTTCCACGCGAAGGGTTTCACTCGGGAATTGGGTCGAGAGATTTGTCCACTCATCCTGGAGCGATTTCAACCCGAACTCGGCTGCCAGTTTGAGCAGTTGACCAAAGCGAGGATTAAGAAGGGCCTTGCGAATGTAGATTTCTTTTGAGCGCGCACGTCGTTCCTAGCGTTGCTTATGTTCGCCTTGATCCGTGGCTGGCACCCCTGCCGGGGTGCGTTGGTGTATACGCCTTAATCCGGTGGTATCGCTTACGCTCAACCACCGGCTACCATCTGGTAACCCTTTGGGTTACTTGGAGATTAGCATTAGGAGGGCAAATTACAGAAGCTGTTCTGATGAACCCGAAGGGTTCAAGGCAGGTAGCCGGTGGTTGAGCGTAAGCGACACCACCGGTAGGCACGCCATTGAACAGACGCACCCCGGCAGGGGTGCAAGCGCAGGCATCAACGGACTAATCAGGCCTGTTGCCCAAGGAACAACCCGAAAAAAACGCTGGTTTGAGGTACTAGCACGTCTAATGCACCGGAGAAATGCGAAAGAGAGTTTTTGCCCGAATAAGGTTCCTTTCCGCAGTCGGAAGTCTTCCATCAAAACCAACGTTTTGTAGCAGGCGTTAAGCAAAGAAAGTCCCGCCCGCCTTTCCTACAGTCGCTCCAGCATCGCGCGCATCGCGTCGAAACGGCTCTTGGCCGATTCTACGCTTACCGGGACGCTTTGCATCTGCATCAGCGACTTCATCTCTACGAATTCTAACGGCAGTTCCTTTGCAAACGAACTGATGTTGCACGGCGTCAGACTCCCAAATTTCAACCGCTGCTGGCACCACGTGATGCACAGCGCCTTCTTTGCTCGCGTGATCCCCACGTAAAGTAGACGCCGCTCTTCGTCCACGGTGCCTTCCATCTTGGAGCGGTCATGGGGAAGAATCCCTTCCTCTAGCCCAGACATGTAAACGTAGGGGAATTCCAGCCCTTTGGCCGCGTGCAATGTGATCAGCCACACCCCGGTGCCCTTGCTGTCCTCATCTTCTTCCTCGCGCTCCTGGCGCAACATCATCTCATCGAGGAACCCGCGTAGCCCTTCCGTGGAACGCTTTCCGTATTCCTCGAAGGACTTCATCATTTCGTACACGTTGTTCTCGCGAGAGAGGCCTTCTTCGGGCGTTTTGCAGGTCCGACGCAAATCGACCAGATACTCCACTTCCTCCACCAACTCGCGAAGAATAGCCGGTTGATCGGAGAGGGGTTGGTTGAGCCGGGTCTCGTACCTGTCCATCAGTCCGACAAAGCCCTGCACCGCAGTCCGGCCACGAGAGCTCAGGCCGCTTTGAAATTCCGCGTTTTTGAG
>CAIWVL010000231.1 GCA_903916085.1 uncultured Spartobacteria bacterium | reverse complement strand
CGCCGCGCTCCACTGCGAGAAGGCGTCCTAGGAATGCGAGAAAAGCCTCGCGCGCAACCGGATCCAGTCCAGCGCAGGGCTCGTCTAAAATCAGTAACTTGGGCGCGCTTATGAGCGCGCGTGCAATCAAGACGCGTTGCTTTTCTCCCATGCTTAGGACCTGCCAGGGGCGGTCCGCCAGGTAGGCGACCTCCACTTTGGCAAGCGCCTGTACCGCAGATGTGTATTCTGCTTGTGTGATGTCTGCCCATAAACCAATGCCGCCATCGCGGCCGGTGAGTACGGTGCAGAACGCGGGTTCGTCGAGGGGCACCATGGAGGCGAGAGCCGAGGATACGATCCCCAAGTGGGCTCGCAAATCGCGCCAATCGGAGGCCCCGAAGCGTTGTCCAAGAACTTCGCAGGCTCCTCCTGTGGGCATCAGGTAGCCGCCCAAGACGGCGAGTAGGGAGGATTTCCCGGAGCCATTGGCACCAAGAATGACCCAGTGTTCGCCGGGATGTATTCTCCAGTTAATGGTATCCAAGATGGGCGTGGCTGCGCGCACCACTCGGAGGCCGTGGATGTTGAGAATCGGAGTGTGGCTAGCGTTCATGGGAAGGCATTTGTGGCGTGGTGAAGGAAGCTCAGCGGCACGCCAGATTGAGGCTCAATGGCGAGGTGGCCGCAAGGGATTGTGCTAGGTAACGCTAGATTTGCGTGTTTTCCACAAAACCTTGAGGTCTGCGTTGACTCCTTTTCACTCCTGCCTAGATTGCGCACAGGAACTCCTGACCGCCCGTTTCGGGCTCGTCGCGGTCTGACTGCGACCCTGGCCGGGTTGATGGATTTCTTTGCGGATTCTCTGTGAATGAAGCCTGCCCCCGGGTGGATTCGCCTTCCAGGCGACCTCTAAACGGGTGCTTGAGTGCATCTCTGCGACACCTGTGACGCGTTTGGCTGCTGGTTCAGTTAGCGGGTTCAGGCGAGTAGACAAGGCAGGCAAATGAAGCGGACCGCAGTTTTACAAATTCGTCCGTAAGTTTATTAGTCAACTGCAACCTCAGCGTTCTTAGCCCCATCTCTAACACCATGTCCGACGTCTCCATTTCAAAAACGACCAACATCCTTGCCTCCGATGTGGAGATCAAAGGATCCATCAAGTTCCAGAACGACCTGACCATCGACGGTAAGGTGGAAGGCGAAATCATCAGCCCCGGCACCCTCACTGTGGGTGAGAACGCCGAGATCCGCGGCGAAATCAAGACCAAGGGCGTCACCGTCTTTGGCAAGGTGCATGGTAACATCACCGTCGAAGAACGTTGCGAACTCAAGAGCCACGCCGTACTTCATGGCGACCTCAAGGCTGCCCGCCTTGTGATAGAGGATGGCGCTACTTTCGTCGGTAAGTCCGAAGTCACCCCCAATCGCATCGCTATGAAGCAGCCCGAAATCGTGCGTTCCCCCGCCATTGTTCCGCCCGCAGTGGCCAGCGTCGGTGGCGTGCCTCGCGCCTAGTTCTGTTGCGGGGAGAGATCGCTCTCTCCAAGTT
>CAIWVL010000230.1 GCA_903916085.1 uncultured Spartobacteria bacterium | reverse complement strand
CCCCAAAACCCCAAAACCCCTTCCTTATGAATATATTTTATAAATAAAATAAAATTATTATTTAATCATTTATTATTAATTAAAATGAACTACTCTAGCAGCAATTTGAAAGAAAACGGTGAATATAGCGATTAAAAAATGAGCATTAAACAATTGCAAAAGCAGTTTGTGAATAAAATATTAGATTAGAAAAAATAAGAAATAAGCCAATTAAAGAAAAATGAATTATTTGACAAAGTTGGCTTCAAAGTTTACGACCAATGCAACTCAAGCTAGCGATGTATCTTAAAGGGCACCTTCCATGGAATTACTTAGCAAACCTTCCAGAATCGCTTGCGTGGGAAATTATGTGCCGCGTCAATGTGGTATCGCCACGTTTACTCACGACCTTTGTGAGTCCATTGCTCAGGAATTTCCCGAAACCCATTGCATGGTGGGCGCCGTCAACGATCGCAACGAAACCTATCGTTATCCAGAGCGTGTGAGGTTCGAATTTCCCGAACAAGACATCGCCGCCTACTACAGAGCCGCAGATTTTTTAAACATCAACAACGTTGAATTACTGAGTGTCCAACATGAATTTGGGATCTATGGCGGCCCGGCGGGTAGTCATCTTTTGGCGCTCTTAAAAGATGTGCGTATGCCCGTGGTCACCACCCTGCACACCGTGCTTCAAGAGCCAAACGCCGAACAACGCCGGGTAATGCAGGAACTCGGCCGTCTCTCAGATCGCTTGGTGGTCATGGCTCAGCGCGGGGCTGAATTTTTATCCCAGATTTACGGTATTCCAGATCATAAAATCGATTTCATTCCCCATGGCATTCCAGACATGCCTTTTGTAGATCCCAGCTTTTATAAAGATCAACTCGGCGTAGAAGGAAAAACAGTACTTCTGACCTTTGGCCTGCTTTCTCCTAATAAAGGAATTGAGTATGTGATTGATGCGCTACCAAAAATCCTGGCACAACATCCTGAGGTCGTTTATATAGTGCTTGGGGCCACGCATCCTAATTTGCTTTCCAAGGAAGGCGAAATTTATCGACTCGGCCTGCAGCGACTCGCAGAAGACCGGGGCGTTAAACAAAATGTTATTTTTTATAACCGGTTTGTCACGGCAGCAGAATTGCGCGAATTCATGGGCGCGGCTGATATCTACATCACGCCGTACCTTCAAGCCTCTCAGGTGACTTCGGGCACACTCGCGTATGCTTTCGGTGCAGGCAAAGCGGTGATTTCTACCCCCTATTGGCATGCCCAGGAGTTGCTTTGTGAGGGCAGCGGGCAACTGGTTCCGTTTCGTGATGCCGCCGCAGTCGCTGATGCCGTCAATTCCATCATGAAAACGCCGGGCAGATTGCCCGCCAGCCGTAAAGTCTCCTACTTGCGAGGGCGCGAAATGATTTGGTCTAACGTTGCGCGACGTTACATGGAATCCTTTTGTCTCGCTCGCGCAAGGCACCGCCCGCCAGCAAAAAAATCATTTGCTAATAGAACCCTCCAAAAACAGCAAATGGAGCTTCCGCCTTTCAAACTGGATCATCTCTTTAGGATGACGGACGGCACGGGGATCCTGCAGCACGCAACCTACACAATTCCCAATTACAGCGAAGGTTACTGCACGGATGACAACGCCCGAGCTTATATATTTACAGTATTGTTGGAGGAGCTCGGTGTCTTTTGCGGAGGAAGCGATGTTGATGCGCTGGCCTCCAAGTATCTCGCCTTTATTAATTATGCTTGGGATCAAGACCGGAAGCGTTTCCGAAACTTCATGTCCCACGATAGGCAGTGGGTCAATGGCGATGGCTCCGAGGATAGCCATGCCCGTGCCTTGTGGGCGCTGGGCACTGCCTTGGGCCGCTCGCGTAATGAGGGGCACCGGAGACTCTGTAGCGCAATTATCGAGCAAGGATTGGCGAGTGTGGAAAAGTTCACTTCGCCCAGGGCTTGGGCATTCGGGTTACTCGCGATTCATGAATACTTGCGGCGTTACAGTGGGGACCGTATGGCCAACGGCCTGCGAGAAACTCTCTCCCATCGACTCGTTGCGCTTTATCACGCGGTGAATCAACCCGACTGGCCTTGGTTTGAGGAGTCTGTCACCTACGACAACGCCAGAATTCCGCAGGCTCTAATCTTGAGCGGATACTGGACCTCCCAGCCCGAAGTTCTTGAAATCGGGTTAACCTCGCTCCGGTGGTTGGCCAAAGTTCAAACAGCTGCCGCTGGCCACTTTAATCCTATTGGGAGCAACGGATTCTATCAAAGACACCAGCCTCCGGCAAACTTCGATCAGCAACCGATTGAAGCCGCCGCCATGATTTCGGCGTGTTTGGAAGCCTTCCGAGTCACGAAAGACCTGAGCTGGTCGATAGAGGCGCAACGCGCTTTTGAGTGGTTTCTTGGTCGCAACGATCTGGGTTCTCCTTTGTACGACGCAAACACGGGGGGATGCCGTGACGCGTTGCATCAAGATCGGCTCAACGAAAATGAGGGGGCGGAGTCCACCCTCGCCTTTAGCCTAGCACTGGCCGAAATGAAGCTCTCTCAGAACATGATCGATCCTCGAATGAGCGATTGAGTCGGGGCGCATTGCCCAGCCCGACGCGGTTTGCGATTTTGTGAACGCCATTTGATATCAATGACTTAGGGAGCGCTTATCGCTCGCTCATTCCCTTCAAGAATCAAAGCCCAATGAAACCCGTTACAATCCACCGGAGTCCCGTCCAGTTCTTGCCCGACAGCGCGCGTGTGCTGATACGGCCATTTATTCCGACCCCGCCACAGCGCGTCTCCAACATTCTGGCGCGTGGTCTTATGCTAAGTGAGCAGGAGACTGAACAAGCGCTGTTTTTGGTGATGAAAGAGTTCGGAGAGCGGCATTCCGATATCGAAAAGGTTCTTCTTCATCATTTTGATCGCGTCCGCTCCCAGCTATTTACTCAGAGGCCGTTAAGCACTCAACGGAAGCTGTTCCTGGGATCCCTCTTTACCGGAGAGTATGCGTTAGAATCCGCCGCTCTTTTTAATCCTTCGATTGTACAGCATCCAGACCAGTCAGGTCTGGAGGAGGGGGCCCTGCGATTTGTGATCAGCCTGCGGGCAACCGGCGAGGGGCATGTTTCGTCCATCGAATTCCGAAGCGGTGTAATTGATAAGAATGTTACTATCACTTTAGATCCAGTTTCCCGCTTTGTAACTGCGCCGGACCTTGTTCCCAATCCCACTTACAACTTGGGGGCTTTCACTTATAAATTGCAGGAGATGGGATTTGAGAACGCTTGTGCCGGAGAGCTGCTGGATGAATTAGGGGAGAGTTTTACCTTCGCCGACCTAGAGCGACGCATCAAAGCCCTTCAGCGTCGTGTCAAAATGCTCTCCCGCGATGAACACCGAACCGTTGAATGCGTACGCTGGCTCGCCGAGTCCAATTACGAACTACGTTTTGATCCGGCACTCGCACTTCACGAGAGAATCATTTTCCCGGTTTCCTCCAACGAAAGCAATGGAATCGAGGATGCTCGGTTTGTTCGCTTTTGTGATGATGATGGAGGAATCACGTTCTATGCGACTTATACGGCCTATAACGGCCGTGTGATTCTTCCCCAACTCATTGAGACGACCGATTTCTTGAACTTTCGAGTTCTAACCCTCAATGGGCGGGCAGTGCAGAATAAAGGAATGGCTCTTTTTCCCCGCAAAATTGAAGGCCGTTACGTAATGCTTTCTCGCCAGGACGACGAGAATCTTTTCATCATGTTTTCTGATAATCCTCATTACTGGCAGGATTATGAGGTCCTACTGCGACCCTCCGAACTTTGGGAATTTGCGAAAATTGGGAACTGCGGCTCACCTTTGGAGACGGAAAAGGGGTGGCTCGTGATTACGCATGGAGTGGGTCCCATGCGCAAATACTGTATAGGGGCTATTCTGCTAGATTTGAATGACCCGCGCAAAGTGATTGGGCGTTTGCACAGACCTCTACTGGAGCCTGAAGGCAACGAACGAGAAGGGTACGTTCCCAACGTGGTGTACACCTGTGGTGCGCTCATTCATGGACGGCATGTGATTTTACCGTATGCGATGAGTGACAAGGCAACCAGTATCGTGGTGCTCGAAGTAGATGAGTTGCTTGGTGCTCTTTTGGCAGGCTAATCCTAAAAACGGCAAAAGAAGAACGAACGCCTTCCGTCGCTCGGGGGGCGCACTACGCCCCGCCCCATTGGATACCTGAATATGCGCCATGTGGTCTGCCAAAGCCTATTTGACTCCGTCTGTTTCATCGTGTATCTTCACGATGTATGGCAAGACCGCCGCTCACCTTACCCTCCGCTGCACAACGCCGGATTCTTGACGCAGTTATTCGACGGGAACTGCTTCAGGAGCCGAATTTTATCTCAGATCTCGTGTCTGAACTCGGCCTGAAGGCGGAGAGCAGTCTGGGCGAAACGCTTCAACGCATGGTGCGCTTGGGGTTGATTTTGCTCCAAGGCGGTGGAGTAAAGGGACGCCAGCGGCTCGTTGTTTCAACCGAGAAGGGGCGTATGCTTTGCGAGGCAGGAGGCGGGATGATACCCTTAGAGAGGCCTGCGGCGGTAGGTTTTATGGGACGGCTTCTGCCGCTACTGGGCACCATTCCCGCCGGACCACTCGACGAGGTCATCGCCCGCGATGAAAGCGAGGCGGTGGAGGTTGGCGCTCTTCTAAAATCGCAACCTGGTGATTTTCTGCTCCGCATCAAGGGGAGTTCGATGATTGGCGATGGCATTCTCGACGGCGACTTGGTGCTTTTGCGCCCCAATGTCACGGTGAGTCAGGGGGAAATTGCAGCAGTGATCGCTACTGGCGCCGGGGGCGATTGTGACGCCACTCTGAAGCGTATTTTCTGGTGCGCCGACGGCAAAGAAGTGCTTCCGGCTCAGGCGGACGAGGTGCGCCTGTGTGCCAGTAATCCAGCTTATGCAGACATGTTTTTTCCTGCGGAGAGCATACGGATCGCAGGAGTTTTTCGGGGTTTGATACGGCAAGGAGGCGGTGTCGCATGAACTGTGCAACTCTCATTAGCCAAGAAGGTGTCATCACAGACCTGCGCTCCTTATTGGCTGAACGGTTCCAGGGAGCGATCCCTAACTGGCAACACGCCGCAGAGGTACCCAGAAAGACGTGTGCCACCGGAATTCCAGAGTGGGACGCGCTCACAAGCGGAGTGCGCTTGGGGGAGATCACGGAAATTTGCGGAGGCCTAGGTGGCACGGGAGTGATGCTGGATCGGTTGCTGGCAAATGGTGCACAGGCCGGATGGCTGGGTGCTTGGGTGGATGCTGGCGGTACTCTGGAAGTGGCCGACTGGAATGCGGAGGCCTTGGGGCGGATGCTTTGGGTGCATTGTGAAAGTCCGATGACCGCTATGAAAGCGGTCGATCTGCTCCTTCGCGACGGCAACACGGCTTGGGTGGTGCTTGATTTGCAGGGAGTCTCGCAACGCAGTCTGGGAAGAATTTCAGGCAACTATTGGCATCGGTTGCACCGGCTTGTCGAGCAACGGGAGAATGTCCTGATTGTGTTAACCCCTAGCGCCTTAGTGGAAGGCGTGCGTGTACGGGTGGTTGCTGAAGAGTGCTGGACTCTTGAGGATCTGGAACAGCCGAGGTCTACGCTTTGTGAAAACAATCGGGTTCGGGTCTATGTGCGAGGCAAGACGCCACAACTGGAACGGTTCACGAGACCCGAGGGCCGAAAGCACGCTTAGAACCCGAATCAGGCAATTCTTTGTATTAGCAAAATGAAATGCCCCATTATCTCCCTGAACCCGAAGGGTTCAAAGCGGGTAGCCGGCGGTTGAGCGCTAGCGATACCACCGGAACGCACGCACATAAACGAACGCACCCCGGCAGGGTTGCCAGCCGCCGCGTCGAAGCGCTCGCGCTATTCCACACGCCGGTGTGAAGAATGAGCTGAATTGCGGTATTATCTTTATCTTGGCTTTATGCCTGCGAAACAACGACATGCAGCCCTCGTATTGCCCCGCTTTCGGTTGCAAGCGGCTCTGCTCGCCCAAGGCGAGACACCGCCGAGTGTGCGGGAGATTGGCGTGCTCAATGGGGGGTCTGCACGCGGCATCCTGCTGGATGTAAGTGCCGAGGCGGAAGCCTGTGGGGTGACACCCGGCATGGCCGCGACTCAGGCGCTGGCCCGGTGTTCGCGGATTTTACTTCTGCCCGCCTCTGAAAAGGCGGAGGAGGCTGTGCTCCAAAAGTTGCTGCCTTTTGTGGAAAGCCTCTCGCCTCGTGTGGAGAAACGTGAAGCGGATCGTTGGCTGCTAGACCTTCGGGGGATTCGCAACCACAAGCCAAACTGGGACGAGTGGGCAGCGGATGCGTTAAGGCGTCTGCAATCGGAGGTGCAATTGCAGGGACGCCTCGGTATTGCTCCCGGCGCGGGGCTTGCCTGGTGTGCTGCCTTTCGGGCAAATCCCGTGCGAGTGGTTGAGGAGTCGGACGCCTTTATCGAGGAACTCCAATTTCGGGAACTTGGTGTATCGAACGCCCTTCAGCAGCAATTGCAGGACTGGGGCTTGCGTACGTTAGGTGATTTGCTGAGGCTGCCGCGTCAAGCAACCATTGAGCGTCTGGGGCCGGAAGCTGCTACCCTTTGGGAGTTGGCTCGGGACTCACGGGAAAGCGTGCTTCGTTTGGAGACGTTCGCTGAAGCGCTGGAGATCACAACCGAGTTTGAGCAACCGCTGGAGAGTGTTCCTCCTGTGGTGTTTGCCCTGAACAAAATTCTGGAACAGCTCTGTTCGCGAATGCGTCTCCTTCACCGCGTGGCAGCCGCGATGGAGTTGGAGTTTCAACTCGAAGACGGCACAGCCCACCATCGCTTGTTCAGCGTGGCGGCACCGACACGGGAGGAATCGGTGCTGTTGCGCATTCTAGACACCCACCTTGAGACGCTTCACTTTGAGTCGCCTATTCTTGGGGTGAAGTTACGGATGGAGGCGGTCGCTCCCTCTTCCCAACAGTTGGCGCTGTTTGAAAATCCTTTGAGAGATCCCAACCGGTTTGGGGAAACCGTAGCCAGACTACGGGCCATGGTCGGGGAAAACTGCGTGGGCGTGCCAGAGTTGGGCAATACCCACCGGCCGAATGTGTTTACTTTAAAGGATCCAGTTCAGGCGTTCTCCAAGCGTGAGGCGGTCGCGCGAGCTCATTCATCCGCCGGTATGCGCACGCTCGGTTTGCCTCTGCGCCGTTTTCGTCCACCGCTTGCGGTCGACGTTCAGGTGGAGAAACACCGTCCGCAATCATTGCGCTCGGATGCGCTCAGTGGGCGGGTACTTGAAAGTCGTGGCCCCTACCGGCTCTCGGGAGAATGGTGGGAACGTGAAGGCTGGAGTTTGGAGGAGTGGGACATCGCCTTGGGCGGAAGCAAGCGCGGCTTATATCGGCTGGGGTGCTACTTGCATCTCAACGGGCAAACTACCTGGTATTTAGAAGGCTGTTACCATGCTGTCTTCTGGCCGATCGCTTCGCCCGCGCCAAAGACTGCGCCCTGACGCCGTATGAAATACGTCGAACTTCACGCCCGAAGTGCCTTTAGCTTTCTGCGAGGTGCCTCCCAGCCGTCGGCTCTGGTTCAACAAGCAGCAAACCTCGACCTGCCTGCACTCGCTTTGACCGATAGGGACGGCGTGTATGGTGCCGGGCGACTTCACAAAGCCGCTCAGGACACAGGCGTTCGTCCAATTGTAGGGGCGGAGCTTACCTTGAAAGATGGATGTGTCCTTCCAGTCTTGGTTCGGGATCAGCAAGGTTACAGAAACCTTTGTCACTTGCTCACACGCGCTCATCTGCGTGGCTCGAAGGGGAACGCTCCTGTGTTTTGGGAGGAACTACCCGAGTTTGCGGCTGGACTAGTGGTTCTAACCGGAGATCACGAAGGGCCGCTGCAACGCGCTCTTTACGCAGATAATCACGCGGCGGCTTTAGATACGGTGCAGCGACTCGAAACCGCGTTTGGTTCCTCGAATGTTTACGTCGAATTACAACGCCACCTTGTCCGAGGTGAGGCCTTACTCCATCGAAGATTGGTTGAATTAGCCGAGACGCGCGGTCTTTCCTTGCTCGCAACGGGTGGCGTTACCATGGCCACCCGCGAGGAACGCGAAGTGTTGGACGTGTTCACCTGTATGCGGCTGCACACGCACCTCGACGCTGCTGGACGCGCGCTGGCTCCCAATCAGGAATCTCACCTCCGGCCGGCGGCTCAGATGCAACGTCTTTTCGCGCATTGTCCACAAGCGGTGGATAATACAATGCGCCTAGCTGAGTCACTTCCGTTTAGTTTGCACGATGTCGGCTATGAATTTCCCGAGTATCCGGTGCCGCCTGGCGAGACGATGGATTCCTTCCTGCGAACCCTCACGTTGGCCGGTGCACGCTCGCGCTACACGCGCCTTAGCGCGAAGGTAACCGCCCAGCTCGAGCGCGAACTCAGCCTCATAGCGAAGTTGGGCTTTTCTGGGTACTTCCTGATCGTCTGGGATTTGGTGCAATTCTGCACACGTCAGGGGTATCTCGTTCAAGGGCGGGGCTCTGCCGCTAACTCAGCTGTATGTTATGCTCTCGGCATCACAGCTTGTGACCCGATTGCGTGCGAGTTGCTGTTTGAACGCTTTCTTTCTGAAGGTCGCACAAAATGGCCGGACATTGATCTGGATTTGCCAAGCGGCACCAATCGGGAGGCGGTGATTCAAGAGGTGTACCGTCGTTACTCACCCGAAGGCGCTGCGATGACGGCTAACGTCATTACGTTCAGAGGTAAAGGTGCGATGCGAGAGATCGGCAAGGCGTTGAACTTTCCAGAGGCCGTGCTTGGACGTTTCTCCGCACTATTCGCCAGTGGCGATTTCCCACACACTCTGGCGGTAGCGGAGCAGTTGGAGAAGGCGGGCGTTCCAGCGTCTCATCCAAGGGCACCGGCGGCGCTGCGTTTGTATCACGCGCTCGCGAGACTTCCCCGGCATCTAGGGCAGCATTCGGGCGGCATGATTCTGAGTCGCGGCCGGCTTTCGTCCATTGTGCCTTTAGAGAAAGCCTCGATGGAAGGGAGGGTTGTGGCCCAGTGGGACAAGTACGACTGCGAAGAGATGGGGATTATCAAAGTCGATCTGCTGGGGTTGGGAATGATGGCGGTGTTGCAGGACACTCTGGAATTGTGCACCCACCGGAATCGGCCTGTAGATCTGGCAACGATCCCGAAGGACGATGCTCAAACCTACGCATTAATGCAGGCGGCCGACACCATTGGGGTGTTCCAGATCGAGAGTCGCGCTCAGATGGCGACGTTGCCCCGCATGAAGCCCACTTGCTTTTATGATGTGGTCGTGGAGGTGGCAATCATCCGGCCCGGTCCAATCCAAGGAGACATGGTTCATCCGTACCTGGCCAGGCGAGCCGGAAAGGAGCCCGTGACATATTTACATCCAGATTTGGAACCGGTCCTCAAGCGTACCTTGGGCGTGGCACTTTTTCAGGAGCAGTTGTTACGCGTTGCGATGATCATCGCCGGGTTCACTGCTCCTGAGGCCGAAGAGTTGAGACGCGCCTTGAGCGACATGCGCTCCAAAGAACGTATGGAACGTGTCTGCGAAAGGTTGCGCATGCGGATGCGTGAGCGGGGGCATGGCGAAGACCTGATCGAACGGGTGCTGAAGTCGATGCGTTCGTTTGCGCTGTACGGTTTTCCTGAGTCGCATGCCATCAGCTTTGCCCTGATCGCTTATGCCAGTGCTTGGCTCAAGGTGCACAGGGGCGTCGAATTTTTCGCCTCGCTTCTGAACAATCAGCCGATGGGGTTTTACTCAAGCGCCACTCTGATTCGGGACGCTAAAACGCGGGGCATCCGAGTGCTCCCTCCCTCAGTGCTCTGTTCCGAGTGGCGCTGTACGGTGGATGCAAACGATACTATACGCCTCGGGCTTTTAGTGATCGGTACCCTGAGCGAGGCCCACGCGGCCAACCTTCTGCGAGAGCGGGCACGCGCCCCGTTTGTGTCGCTTTCAGACTTTCAACGAAGGGCTGGTCTAAGCAAAGACGAGTTGCGAGCCGTTGCCAGATCGGGAGCTTTGCAAGGACTCGCAGCGCATCGAAGAGAGGCACTATGGCGCGTACAGGAACCTGTGGAAGAAGACTTGTTCAGCTTGGCCGCTAGGTTGCGAGGCAGTCCGGAATCACCCCCGAACCCGTGCCCGCTTGCCCCGATGACTCGCGTGGAGCGCTTGAATGCCGACTACGAAACTACACGCGTGACCGTCGGCGCGCATCCCGTGGAGTTTCTGCGTGCGCAGTTTCCCAATGCGTGGATGGCTGCCGAAGTGAAGCAGGCGGCACACGGGATCCGGCTGCAGACGGTGGGCATGGTGATTTGCCGGCAGCGACCGGGGACGGCGAAGGGTTTTGTGTTCCTGAGTTTGGAGGATGAGACGGGTATCTCAAACATCGTCATCAATCCGCGACTGTATGAGCACCGGCGCTTAGTGATTGCGGAGGAAGCGTTCCTTGTCATTGAAGGAGTAATTCAACAGCACGCAGGTGTTACCCACCTGCGCGCCCTTCGAATCGGCGCGGTGCAGTCTGGCGTGCCGGCTTCCGCCTCGCACGACTTTCATTGATTGGCCAGTTTAGGTAGAGGAACGAATGGAGCGTTTCCCCTGGGTTGGTCTCGGTGCGATTTGAGTCGTCCGCTGGCACCTCTGCCGGGGTGCTTTCGCTTGTTTGCGTGTGTCCCGGTGGTGTCGCTTCGCTCAACCACCGGCTGCTGGGAACCCTTTGGGTTCAGGAAGATTTGTCGATTTACAGGTGGACGATTGCGCGAGTAGGTATGCAACTCAACTCGCAAATGCGCTAATGATTGGGCCGCAGGACTTCTTTGAGCGGCAGGTGCAGGTAAAACGCCGAGATTCCTGTCGCCGTGTCTGTCTCCAAATGAATGCGACCGCCGTGCCGGCGCACTACAATATCCCAACACAGGGCGAGTCCCTGCCCGGAGCCTTTGCCGACATCTTTTGTGGTGAAAAACGGTTCGAAAATCTTGGCTTGGATCGACTCCGGTATCCCGCCGCCATTATCCGATATCGCTACTACAACGCACCCATTCGCGACGAATGTGCGCACTTGTAACAGTCCCTTAAACTCAGAATCTACGAGAACCCTAGTCTGTATGGCATCAATCGCGTTAATGATCAGATTGAGAAGCACCTGATGGATCTCGCCTTCGCAGCAATTTACCGCCGGGAGTGTCTCATCCAGAGTCAACTCCACTTCTGCGATGTCTTTCCATTCGTGGCGACTGATGAGCAGTGCCGCACGAATGGCTTCGTTGACGTGCGCTGGAACATGCTGCCCTGCCCCGCTTCCGCCGCCGTGTGAGAAGGTCTTGAGGGCGTTAATGAGCCCAGTCACACGATCTATTCCTACTCTCGACTGCTGAATGGTTTCCTGCAGTTCTGTGGAATAGTAGGCAACATCATGCTTTTTGGTTAGTTGTGCCACATCTGCCGAAGCTTTATGTGCGCCTCCGTGTGTCCCTTCTGGGGCAAATAAATCACCAATCTCATTGATGAAGTTTGAAAGTGCTCCCACTCCCTCTTTGAGAAAGCGGTTGTTCATTGAGATGAACTGCATCGGTGTATTCACCTCGTGAGCAATGCCCGCAGTGAAGCGTCCGATAGAAGACATTTTGTCCGCTAATAAGCGGGCGGTGTGTTCGTCCTTACGCAGTTGCACTTCGACGGCCAAGTTCATGTGGCTGGACACAAGGCTGGCGAACGCCTGAAGGATCATAATTTGAGTGGGCGACAGGTCTCTCGGGCGGACGTCGAGAAGGTATAATGCCCCAATCCGGTATCCATCCGTGCTTTTCAGTGGAAACCCTGCATAAAAGCGGTACGGCCGCGACACCCCGTCCGCCATCGTGAATCCATTCTTCTTGATGGCCGACTCTACAAACGGGTTATCGACAAAACGTTCGTCCTTCGACAAATCCCAAACCACTAGCGGTTCTTCCTGCAAGATGGCGAACGATGAAAATGCTAGTTCTCTTGGTACGCTGGGATCCTTTTCTAGAATACACGAGTAGTACCGCACTGTATCTTTTTTGACGATAGAAATACCCGTATCGAAGGCACCCATCGTGTCCCTGATAAGCTCGGTGATCTTTTTGAAACTCGAATGCGCAGGTGCTGAAATGGCCTCATACATCTCCACAGCTCGGAGTCGTTCCTCTTCGTTTTCAGGTATCTCTGGTGCGGGCATGATAAGTGGATGCAATAAGAGTGAAGTCTAAATAACTGTAATTTTGGAGTCCGAGGAAAATGTTCAGAATAGCTCAATAGCTGAGTTGCTCGGTGTTACGCTTTCCAGCTGGGTTCCGCTGAAACGGTCATGAATAACTTTTTGCTGCTCGGTCGTGTACCGAGCTCGGATGTATTCCGCCGCTTGGGCGTGATCTATGATCTCCACATCCGCCAGACGGACATTCTCAAACTGGGCAAGGGCTTCGGTATGGCGTGCGCTACAGTCCGAAAGCGCTTCGCTCACCACCTGGAGTTGCTGACGGATGATGTCCTGAAACTGGATGTCGCCGTACAGCTCCAGAATGGAATGCCGAATCCGACTCACCGACCCCGCCGACTCCGCAGACGCATCGCCCAATTGAGTGACCACTACCTGCAGGATACCAGCGAACTCTAAGGACTCCTTGAGGATCGAGTCCAACCAGCGTTGATTGGTCTCTGCCGTACTATTGGAGCGCAGTTCCGCGAGTTGGGAGGCTGCATGCTGACGCAGCGACGCCACTTCCTCTCGAATCTGGTGCACCATGGAGTCCACGCCTTTTGAGAGGGCGCGTACCTCTTCGGCAACCACCGCAAAGCCCAGCCCAGCGCTGCCTGCGCGCGCCGCCTCAATGGTGGCGTTTAAGGAGAGCATGTTGGTCTGCGAGGCGATTTTACGAATCGTGAGCACTAAGCCGTCCAAGTTCGAAAGTCGCTCTATGATGCCCTGAAGTGCCGTATCGCTCTGTGTTAACAGTCCGGCCCGGTTGGAGGAGAACGTCTTTATCTCCTCCACAAATGCGTTGGACCTTTGTAACACCGTTTCCGACGACTTAAACAATTCAACGGAACGAGCCTCCCTAGCTCCCAAGGCTTCCATGGTGCTTCCCAACTCTTGGTGGATCGACCCAATCTGGCCGATGAGCTTCACAAATCCCGTTTCAGTGTTGGAGCACACGCTTTCCAGCTGTTGATTGAGCAAAGCGGTTAATTCCGGCAACGTACTTAATAGTCCGTAAATCTGTGCCACCGGTTTTTTGAGTGATTTTGTATGTAAATGTCGTACACGCAGAGTGGTTAGAAAGCACGTTAGCAGGCAGCCGATAGTTACGACTAAAATCAGAACCTCAAAGTCATAGGCACGATTCCAGAATGGATCTG
>CAIWVL010000229.1 GCA_903916085.1 uncultured Spartobacteria bacterium | reverse complement strand
GTAGCGATCAACGCACAAGGAACTTCGGAAAGTTCGCCTGCGCTTGTCACCGTCGATCTAGGCGCCCCGAAGTTTGGCTTGGCGCGGTTGTTACGCAAGGGAGTCAGCTACGATTTGTCGAAAGCGGCCGCCAACTCGATTGTGGATTTAGCGACCCCCTTAGCTGCGAACGAAGTGTTTCAGTTGAACATCTCGACCGATCCAAAGACCACTTATGAATGGTCGTATGCACCCTTGAAGCCGGGGTCTTACAAAGTCATTCCCAGCCAGACCGGAGCCATCTTCAACTTTGGTGCTGATGATGTGCCGAAATCGCCGGGCTATTACCAGTTGGTAACGACCAACAATGGTAAAAAGAACTCTCTTCGTTTCCGAGTTCTAACCTTTGGCCCAGCGACAAACACGTTTGCTAAAATGCCAACACAGCTATCGGTGGCCACACATCCATACCCGGTGACCGTAAAGGCAGGCGGTACGGCAAACTTTGGAGTCGTCGTGAACGGCCTGCCGACGGCGTATACTTGGTACAAAGTGAACCCGCCGGGAGGCGCTGCCGTCATCGTGAGCGGGCCCTCGCCGTACCTCACACTAACGCCAGTGGCATTGAGCGACGCAGGCGATTATTTTATGGTGGCAGTCGATTTCTTGGGAAACTCTGTCGAAAGCGCCCATGCAACTCTGACTGTAGTGCCCGTAGGTGAGTGAGGTCGAAGGTGCGGGACCCAAACGGACTCGCGGGAAGAGCAACACGCACTCGCCGCATGGCGCACGCCTCTTGCCTCTGCGTAAGGCCCCCGCCCTGCCCTCTAACCCTGCCCTCTAATTTTCTGGGATCGGTGGGTTTTGGTCGGCGGTCCAGCCGTAGCCGTTGGCCCAGTTTTTGAGCTTGTAGCCGGTTTTCTCTGTCCGCTTCCACATGCGATGAAAGAAATCGGGCACGGAACGGTATTCTTGGCCCGGCTTAGACCAACGGGCGGCACGCTTTTGCTCCTCCGTCAGAGCGAGTTCCGGACTGCGCTCGAGGACCGCAGCGGTGTCGGCGGCAATTTTGAGGGAACCTGTTTTGTTGGAAGGCCCATCGAAGAGATCGACTTTCCACATGGGAAGGCCCGCCTGATTATTGGAGGTCAGCGTATAATCCAAACGATCAAAGGTCACCCCGGCTCGAATCGCCTCGCCATTGGCCACGGTGAATACGCCGTCGGAATCGAGTTGAATCGCACTCAAGCTCAAGCGCGCACCCGCAGGCGCAAACGCCAGTCTGCGCTGCCCCACAATACGCCCCCGCTGCACTTCCACTTCCTGACATCCGTTGCCATTGCCGGAATCAGCCACCACGACCCGCCAAATAAAGGGTTGCGGGCTGCCACCTTTTCCAGACAGTTCGATGACACGATTTTGGGAATCCCGACCTACTTTCGTACTAGCCACGCGTAGAGCACTGTAGGCGGTGTCGGCGCCAAAGGAGACAGATGCACAAAGGGCAAATGCGACCGCAGTCAACGGGAGGGGTGTTTTCATAACGGGTATAAGAGCATGCGTAGCACGTCCCACCTCACAGAGGAAGCACGGAGCGCAACAGTTCCACCTCAGACACCCACCCGATTGCAATTCAGCCGCATTCAGGTTACACAAAAGACCGAATGTTTCCCTTTACGCCGAAGCACCTGGATCAAGCCCGCCTCTACCTGCGCGAAGCCGCTAAGCTCGTTGCATTCCGCAAGGACGTTGTGCCGGAAGAGGTACTCAAAGAGGTCGAAGCGGAAATGGAAGCTCTCAAGGCGGCCGTACGTCAACGGGAACGCACCGGAGTGGAAGCCCAAATGCAGCGACTCGACGACGCCTGTCGCAAGCTCCAACCGCCTCTGCGCGATGGAGGTTGGCGCGAAAATGTGGAAGTGTTCGTAGTCGCAATTACCATCGCCCTCGGAGTGCGCACTTACTTCGTGCAACCCTTCACGATCCCCACGGGCTCCATGCAGCCCACCCTCAACGGTATCATCAGCCAGGCCTCAGACTCCCCTCCACCCAATCCGATCATCAGGGCACTCCACTGGATCACCATAGGCCGCAGCTACTTCGACCTCACCGCCGAACGCTCCGAAACCATCCAGTCCATTGAGGAAAAACATCACTTCGGACTCAACCTCGGGCCGTTCACCTACACCCTCATCCGCACCGATGCGGGCACCTACTCCGTGGGCGTCCCAGCAACCGCCGTCGCAGCCGACAGACGCTGCATGCCCGGACGCAAGCTCAACCCGGGCGACATCATCGCGCGCGGTGCCACGAATTCCGGCGACCACGTTCTCGTAGACAAGTTCAGCTACCACTTCATCCGTCCCACTGCCGGCAACGTGTTCGTCTTCAATACCGCCGGAATTCCCACCCGCGAAAACGTTTACAACCCGGGTGCACCCTCGCAATTCTACATCAAACGCCTCGCCGCAGTCGGCAACGATCAGTTGCGCATTGAGCCCCCGACCCTGTACCGCAATGGGGCAGTGGCCCCGGAAGTTCCGTTCAAACGCGTGATGTCGGGCACCCTCCTCAATCCCACCGAAGGCGGGTATCGCGGCTACTCCAACGGTCCCGAACACAGCACCTTCACGTTCTTGGGCAGCCCAAAAGCCACCTTTGACGTCCCGCCCTCCTGTTTCTTCGCCCTTGGCGATAACTCCTACCACTCCTCTGACTCACGCGATTGGGGCCCCGTTCCGCAAGCCAACGTGGTCGGGCGCGGCTGGCTCGTTTACTGGCCCTTCACCCGACATTGGGGCACGGTTCAATGACGCAACGGGGTACGCTTTGGAAAAAGCCTCACTCCATAATCATTCATCATTCATAATCCCCACCCCCCATGGCACGCCGACGCAACACTTCCTCCCCAAACCTCAAACTCGTGGGCGGCGGTATCGCTGCGGTCGTAGTCCTTTTGGGAGGCTATCTTTTCTTGGGAACTCCGCAGGATCCGTACCGAACCACTTCTCCGTTTCCCGTGAAGGACTATCTTGAGAACGCAAGTAGCCTCAGGGGAAATACTTATCGCCTAGAGGCGCTTGTCGATAAAACCCTCGAAGTCGCGCCCGAGTCGGGTCGGCTTTTTTCTGTGGAAACAACCGGCGACATGCTGCCGCTGTTCGTTCCTAACAAGCTCAATGGGGTGAACATTGAGCGCGGACAGAAGTTTCATTTCCGGGTGCAGATCAACGAAAAGGGGCTCATCGTAGCTTCGGACATTCGTAAACCTTAGTCCGTTTGCTATGAAACGCTTACCGCTGCTGTGTCTACCCCTGTTTGCCGCCCTGACAGCCACAGCCCAGACGCCCCCGCCTCCCCCTCCACCCGGTGCACAGCAACCGGGCGGAACCACTCCGCCCGCATCTCAAGGCGACCCTGCAGCCGCCGGGCCGGGCGCAGTCTTTGATAACCGCCTTCCCGCCCTAGACCCTTCGGGTGGGCTACTTCGGTTTAATGGACAAACCTGGGACATCAACAACAACGCGATTTTTCGGGCGCGATTTGAAAAATTCCTAAATACGCCTGAGGAGACCGGCGAGGAGGAGAAAGCGCATCGCGATGTGCTCAATAAGATTATCTGGCTCTTGGATCCCAACAACCTCAAGCCAAATACTTTATCGGAAGCCTACCGCCTACTGATTCGAGCTGCCTCCTATCCGGGTGACAGTCGACTGTGCGATACGCTCTCAAGCGCGGTTTACTCGGTCTGGGCGGTCAAACGCAATCAGGGACGTCTGGCCGACGCCAACCAACTTCTGGAAGAAGAAAGCAAACGGGTGCGACATAACCTCGCGGTCCGCGCCTCAGAAGAGGGTTTCCAGTCCACCGCACAGCGGGCGGGTCAGGGGGGCAACGCGTCAGCGCAGGGAGCGCGGAACGCACCTGCCAATCAGCCCCCTCCACCATCCTCGGGGATAACCGTTAACGGTGGCTCGTTAACCGCGAACAGCAGTGGTGGCCCTGGTACGCCGTCCCCCGCGCCTGATCCAAACGCCGCAACCAATGAAGCGGCACGGATTACGTCACAGGCCACGAGTGGCAAAGCAGTGGCGATCGCTGGCTACGCCGAAAAACTGGCGGAAAACGGCATCAAGATGAAGGCCAACAGCCTCAAAGGCGACTTGACCGAAGCACAAGCAAAACTCGAGTTTCAATCTCTACTGGTCCAACTTTTCGTCCAACGCCGTTTTCATCACGTTGTCATTGGCACGCGTTTTTATAGAGCGCTCTTCAGTGATGGCGATTCGAAGTTGAGTTTACCAGATTCCTCACAAAACCCTTTCAACAAAGGCACCGGGCTGCCACCCACGCTGGCCACGTTGGAGTCGTTTGCAAACGAAGCGATGCGGGAGGTCCAGACGGGCGTACAGGCCTTTCACAAACTCCTGGACTTGGGCGATCTGCGCTCGGCGAGTGAACGTCTGAGGGATGCGCTGCTCGTGGGCGAGTTTATGCCAGAAGTTCGCACCCTACCCTTTGAGCGCAAACGCAAGGTGCTGAGTTTCGTGCAGAAAACTAATCAGCTTTTGGCGGCGATTGAAGTAAAAGACTACTCGCTTGCTTCCGAACTGCTCAATGGCCCACGCGGGATTTGTGCGATTGCGCCAGACTTCGACGCCACGAAACCGGCCGCCATTATTGAAACTGCTCGCAACGCCGCCCGACTTTTGCTGGCCAAAGCCCGCAACGCCGCCATTTCAGGAGATAAACCAGGGTTTGAGGCCGCCTTGAAAGAGGCCGCCTCCATCTGGCCCAACAATCCGGAACTCGCCGAAGTTGCGTCGAAGGCATTCACCCAAGGAGATCAAATGGCGCAGGCCTTGCTGGAGCTGGATCAGCTTGTGGCCCAGAAAAATCTGCGCCGTATTGCGGACGAAGCAGGGCGTTTTTTAGCGGCAACGCAAAACGCGCCGGCCGAAAAGCAGGCCCAGTTGAAGAAAATCTTGGAGGACTTTAAATCGGTAGAAGCTTCCCTGATGGCGGCCCAGGAAATGGACAGGCAAGGTAATCCTGCGGGGGCTTGGGAATCTGTGGACAAGGTTGCTCAGCGGTTTCCTGAGGATCTCCAACTCAACCAAGCCCGTGCGCTTTATACCACTAAAGCAGCCGACTTTGTGCGGACTATCCAAAACGCGCAGGAACACGAGCGCCGGTCCGAACTTGCCACCAGCCTGGCTTGGTACCTGAAAGCGCAGCGGCTTTATCCCAAAAGCGACGTAGCCGAGGAGGCAGTGCGCAAGCTGAAAGGCAGCCTACTTCCCACACCCGCCCCGTAGACGCCCGCTGCCTCGGCATCATGAGACCGCTTCGCGCAAGCCTTCTGGCCATTATGTTGGCCTCGCTCACGCTGGGTGCCGGACTGTGCGGCGAAAGCGCCCGCGCGCAGACCTCTGCGACGGTGCCCCCCCGGAAAGCCCCCTCCACCGGGGATCCGGCGGCAGCAGGCCCTGGGGCATTCTTTGACAATCAACTCCCCGGCATCGATCCCTCGGGGGGCCTGCTGCGCTTTGACGGTCAGACGTGGGAAGTG
>CAIWVL010000228.1 GCA_903916085.1 uncultured Spartobacteria bacterium | reverse complement strand
CCAGAGCCTAAACCGGATCCCAAACCTGCTCCGAAGCCAGAGCCTAAACCGGATCCAAAGCCTGCTCCAAAGCCAGAGCCTAAACCGGATCCCAAACCTGCTCCGAAGCCAGAGCCTAAACCGGATCCAAAGCCCGAAGCCAAGGCCGTGCCGAAGACAGACGCAAAGCCAGTCACGAAGACTGAAGCAAAACCTGCGGCCGTCGTGCCCGTGAAGGTGGAACGGGTTCAGGCCGTCACAGGAGGGCAAGGTGGCGATTCCAAAGGACCTCCTGCAGTCACGCCCGTAAAAGTGGTGGCGGCAGGTGGCACCGGCTCTGGAGCTGGCCCCGGAGGAGGAAGTCCTGGGGGAACCGGTAGCGGTATGGGTGGAAGCTCGGGCAACGCGGGCAGCGGTAGTGGCTCGGGCAACGGAGGTAACAGCAACGGCGCGGGTGGCCAAGGGCGCAATGGCTCGGGCAACGGCACCGGAACAGGCGGTGGTGTCGGCGCTGGACGCGCAGGCGGTGGCCCGAGCGCATCGGAGTTGGGACGCTATAGCCGAATGATTTACGAGCAGTTTTACGGAGTCTGGGAGCAGCCCATGTCGGTGGTCCGCTCCTCTCAGGACTTTGTCACCGTGCTCAAAATCCGTATCCGCAAGGACGGTACGATTGTTGGGAGAGAGGTGGTC
This sequence comes from uncultured Spartobacteria bacterium, assembly GCA_903916085.1. Classification (GTDB taxonomy): domain Bacteria; phylum Verrucomicrobiota; class Verrucomicrobiia; order Chthoniobacterales; family Chthoniobacteraceae; genus Chth-196. The sequence goes on along the minus strand of CAIWVL010000228.1, from coordinate 3,223 downwards.
ACGTCTTCAGGCAATCCAACGATGGATGAATCTGTTCAACGAGCCGCTGAAAAAGTGCATCGCATTGATGCGCCACCGGCAGGGATTGCTACAGATCCTTACGAGGTTCGGATTGCCTTCAAGCTCGACCAGAATTGAGTGAACCGTCTCGAATCGATTGGGATGCCAATGTACGCCCCGTTTGGGCGAATCATTTTTACCACGTTAAAACAAACCCTCGTTCATTTTAAGACCTCAACCCGAACATGTTGGGATCGTACTTTTCACCAAAGGAATTCGAGGTCCGTTGGGAGGCCGAGCCTTTCTTGATGAAGAAAGTCCGACTGATCACTCCCTCCGGAGCCGAGGCGTTACTGACCCTGCACTGGAATCCCAGCATGCTATCCTCCGGTTCCAATGCAACGGTCAGGGAGGAATCGGTACAGCCGTCAATCGCTAAAGCAGAACCCTTAGCGTCATCGATTTGCTCCCACTGATAGTAGAGAGGTTCGTGCCCCGAGACGCTCACTTCCATGCGCACGGGCTCTCCGGGCGGGGCGCGTAGCACCAAGGGCGAAGTCGTATCAAACTGGGGCGCCCCCGCGGCAAGCATTGCTTTAGGCTCGACCACAGGCGCGCCAAAGCTCGAGACCACAGGCTTTGGCTCTTCAGCAGGAACAATCGGCTTTCGCCGAAACATTTGTGCGTAATTAAGCGGAAACGCTGGAGCAGCTTCCGCCTTTTGTCCCCAGTCCTCAGGTAAAACCACGCCCTCAGGCGGTGTGGACACCGGTTCATGCTGCACAACCGCCGGGATCTCCCCATTCTGAATCTCTTTAGAAATTGTCGGCTCCTGCGGATTCGGCACCTGTGTTTTGGGCACCGCCTTGACCTCCTCGTTAGTCGCCGAAGTCGCTGATTTGCCCTCGGCCGTATCGCCTGCATCGGCCTTGGCGTCCCTTACATCCTTGGCATCGTCCTTAACCGCCTTGATTGGCGAAGCGGATTTTGCATAAGCCTGTTTAACGCTGGAATGAAAGTCGGGACGTGGTGGTGCCTTATACGGCTGGGGAGGTTGCGGTTGTTGAAAGTGTAAATGACGGAGAGCAAGCGCAGCATCCACCGAGGAGCTGGCAGGCGGAGCAACTGGCTCCGTAGACTTTGGATCAATCGGTTTGGAATCGCGAATTGCCTGCGCAATCGCACTCAACCGAGCGACTCTTGGCGCATCCATGAAGCGACGGAAAGCAATACACTCAGTTTGCGTGACGGGCGTCTGCCATTGGAACTGGTCGAACCCCGAGAAAGCCTGCCAGTAAGGGTTTTCAGGCCAGCGACTAAGCACTTCACCCTCGGACAGGCCTGTCACCTCCCCGAGTACCACCATCGAGGCCAAGATCCACACTCGCGCCGGGCTCATTCCACCATGGGTCGCCTCTGGAAACAGCCCAACCACTTCGGTCCAGTCGAAATCCCGAGCGGCCTTCGCAAGAGGGCGCGTCAGATCCAGGATGTCGAATAACCTCACTTTCATACTCCCTAATGATCTACACCAAGGACTCCCCACTGGGAAATGTTGACCCGCTTTTTTTCTAATAGAACGAGCACCCACCGCAGACACCGGGTGAGGAGGCAATGTTGCTGCCACAAATCGCTCTCCCCCGGCGAATCTCCACCTCCGCGTCGCGTGCAAGCCACTGAAGGGTTTCTGGCCCTTGCTGCGGCACGCGTTCAATCGCGGCAATCTTGTTCCTTACCCGGCCCCCGCAACACTCACGCCGACAACCATTCAAAGAGCCCAATCACGACGCCCCAATCTTCTCCAGTAACCGGTCTACGCGCACCTCCCGCTCGATCATGGCTTGGATCTTATCAATCTTCTCGCTATCGCCGGGCAGCGTCTTGATGGTCATCGAGTGAATGTTGCTTGCCACATCATAACTATCCATTGGCGAACTGATCACCGGTAAATGCGAATTCCGCAACAGCTCCAAAAGCGGCGCATCTGGTAGCACATCTCCTGAAAGCACTAAGCCCGCCAGCCGATGGCCCTCAGAGCCGGTTTGCTCCACAGAGGTCAGTGCCGCCAGCAGGATGTCCTCTCGGTCTCCAGGGGAAATGATCAACGTCCCCGGTGAAAAGAAGTCAGTCACGCGGGCCGTACTCATCGCCCCGATTACTACTTTCTTGACCTTACGCCGGGATCGTTCGCCACCGTGTAAAAACCTGCCTCGGATTGTCTTACAAATTTGACCAAGGTTCGGCTTGGAAAGCACTGGGTCCTCTGGAATACAACCCAAAAGCTCCACCCCGAGCCGTTCCAATGCACGCCCGGCGAATTCGCGGACGGTATCAAATTTGGAAGGAAGTACCTTATTAATGATGGCTCCTATCACTTCGACGCCTTCTTGCTGAAACAGAGCTTTGTTGAGGGCAATTTCATCCACAGGCCGTCCGATACCGCCTCGGGTGACGAGAATAGCCTTACTGTGAAGGAGTCGCGCCACGCTGGCATTGGATAGGTCAAACACCGAGCCCACCCCCGCATGACCGCTGCCTTCAATGATGACGAAATCCTTTTCCCAAGCGGCGCGGTCAAACGAGTTTTGAATCCGGCGCACGAGCGTATCATGATGCGCCTGCTCGATGTATTTGCGGGTAAAATCGGGTTCCACAGCGATCGGGCTCATCGCCTCTAACGGGGTGCGCACTTTGTAAGTTTGCTCAATGAGAACGGTGTCCTCGTCGATGTTCATGCCGTCGATGGTCACGAACCGTTGCCCGACAGGTTTGATGTAACCGATACGCCCGAGGCGCTTACTGAGCGCGGCAAAAAGCCCCAGACACGTCGTGGTCTTACCATCGTTTTGTTCAGTGGCGGCGATGAAAATGCGCGGGGTGCTGGTGTTCATTGCAAGAAAGGCGGACGAAGGAAACCTATGGTGCCCAAGCTGAGTTTAATGGCTAATTTTGCGATTTTCAACAGCCTGTAGCGCCACGATAGCCGCCACGCCGAGGATGTTGTCTTCAGTGGCGCCTCGGGACAAGTCAGCGCAGGGGCGCGCCAAGCCCAGCAGCAGTTGCCCGTACGTCTCGGCCCCAGCTAGGTACTGCACGAGCTTTACCGCAATGTTGCTACTGGCAAGGTCCGGAAAAATCAGAACGTTCGCCCGGCCTGCAACGAGACTTTGCGGCGCCTTTTTTGCGCCCAACTCTGGGAGAATGGCGGTGTCGGCCTGCATTT
>CAIWVL010000227.1 GCA_903916085.1 uncultured Spartobacteria bacterium | reverse complement strand
CGGCGTCCGTTGACATTGCCGAGATCTGCCTGCCATTTGACGATGCCGGATGTGTATTTCTTCTGACGGATTTTCACATGAATAGATCGCACGGAAAAGGTGTGCACGCAGGAAAAACGTACACAATCATGCACACTTTTTTTGTCCAAAGGCGTGCATGGCTGACTTTCGCTGTCCAGCGGTGGCCCTCAGGTCTGGGCAAGAAGAAGGCCTGTAAGTCTCTGTTTACAGAGTAATTACAGGCCTGAAAGGGACTTAAAAAGATGGAGCGGGTGAAGGGAATCGAACCCTCGTATGCAGCTTGGGAATCTTTCTTGTGACTTTCATTTTCAGGCACTTGCTACATCATCCACGAAATGCTCCACGCCTTGCGCAATAAGAAAAGGCTGGCTTGCAGGAGGAGCCAAGCGATAGGGCAGTGGCATCTTGCGCGCTCAAAGTGTCGTGATTAAATGTAAGTGGCTCACAATCAGGTGCATTTGCTGTTTTTGGAGGATTTGCCAGCTCACACTTCTCCTGGGGTGGCAATGCCAGGGCGCTCCTTAAATTGAACTCTATCCGCACGCTTGATTGGTCGAAGTGGAGGGGGAGGGGACTTAGAATTTTAGCTGTGCAGGCTAAAATTGGGGGGTGGAGGCCGCACTCAAAGGAGGGGGAAACGGTCCGTTTAAGGCCCCTACGCTTTAGCTTCACAGGCTGGAAAGAGTCTGTGGATACTAGTTGTAGGTCGAACCGGGGGGGGCTGCGCCGCCGATCGGCTAAGGTAGAAGGACGCTAGAGCCAATCCCCGCCATTAATGAATCATGCCCGAAATCCGCTGCTAAAAGAGGAGGGGGCATGGAAGTGCCTAGAAGCGGGATAATCTACTGTCCCGACCGCCTTCGTCACTGATCGGATTACTTTTGTCAGAAAGACGGGTTATTTTTCAGACGAAACGATTTTATTAAAAAAACACGCAGGCTCCATTGACGCGGCCATCCTCAAGCGGATTCAAGACGGACTGCAGGACTACGTCTGGACGCCAACCGAATTTCTTGACCTCGGTTCGAGGGCAGCTGTCGACAAAGCCCTCTCCCGAAACTGTCAGGCTGGCTTTCTTCGGCGAGTTGGCCGTGGGCTTTATCATGTCCCCAAACAGCACCTTGTTTTAGGGACTTTGCTCCCATCGGATGCTCAATTCCATGACGCTATTTGCCGTAAAGACTCTTCGAGAATTTTCTCAACCGGAGCTCATGCCGCAAACGCTCTCGGACTGACAGAACAAGTCCCCACAAATCCCGTGTTACTTACAAACGGCCGCAGTCGCCGGATTCGGAAAGGGTCGGGAACTCTGACCCTCAAACATGTGTCTTCACGATTTGTCTCGGCTCAACATCCAAAGAGCACACTTGCCATTTTGGCCCTCCGTTCAATTGGCAAACGGTTTGTGGATGATGACGTTATTAACCGGCTTCGGCGCAACCTTTCGCCAGATGACCGAGCCGCGCTTTTGGATGATCTGGCTCATGCGCCTGCTTGGATCGCTGACATTTTTAAGAAGGTAGCGGCTCCATCTTTATGAACGGTTATTTAACACTTGCCCTTGAGGAGCCACGGGCGGCCACAGCCTTTCTGCCCCGAACAACCGTGCAAATCCGCTGGTGTGCCTTTCCAGCGCAGCAAGGTTTAACACGAGTGATCCGCTGGCGAGCTCCAGCCGCCTGCGAGTTGGGCATTGGCAAGGATGTTGAAAGGCTCGCAGCCCGCTCGGGGAAGGAACACTGATGCCTCGGTGGCTTTCATCGTGTGATCTCGCCCGCCAAACGCCGCAGTGGGGCCGCCTATAGCACCCACGCATCAAAAGCCTCCTTCAGACCAACTTCTCCCACTCGCTCACCTTGAAATTGAGGTTCATACGTAGATCGGACTCCTCAACGGTAGATTTCGCGCGGCCATGGCTGCATAAATTTGCCTGGGTTCAAATTTCTTGGCATGATAAATGCTAATTTATTATTTTTTATGATTCCCAGTGAGAAGAACCTCGATGGCACATCCTCCTCTCTAGCAGGTGCTTCAAATAATATTCGCCACCGGAGCGGTGATGTCCTTTCACTGCTTTGTTGTGTCGGCATGATATTTTGCGTCGTCAAGCTTCGAACGTTTGAAAGGCATTTCGAAGACATCAGTCAACGATTGGTGAAACAGATCGAATCGGAAGGGGCTCTGAAGGCAACGCCAGTTACGGAGGCTGAAACGAAGCGTAGTGCATCTGAGATTGAGGGCCGCCTAAAGGAGTTTGAAAGGCATTTCGAAGACATCAGTCAACGATTGGCGAAGCAGATCGAATCGGTAGGGGCGCTGAAGGCACCGCCTGTTGCGGAACCTGAAAAGAAACCTAGCGCCTCTGAGTTTGAGTATCGCCTAAAAGGACTCGAAAATTTTTTACACACGCCCACGCTTCGAAGCCTAGCTGTATCCAAACCAGAGACATTTAAAGAATCGGTGCTCGGATGCCTGCGTCTAACTCCGTCCGACGCGCTGTCGCAATGGCTGCCTCGAATCAATGTAGTTCGATGGGGCGAACAAGCCATTATTTTGCTCAGCCAAGCTAGATCTGCCACTGCTGATCAGTGGGATCGGATTGTAGAAGCGTCCAATGATTTACTTGCAAATGTACCGGAAGGGACGGACGACGGTCTCGTTAGGGATGTGACAACTGCCAATGAGGAGGCCGTTGCGGCTTTCGATGACTACAAAAGGAATCAGGCCATGAATGCCGCCGCCGTGGAGATTGAATCAAGTCAGACTACTGTCGCCGCGGAGCTTTGGCTTAAGCTAGATCAGTGGAAGGATCACCCAACCGAGGGAAATAAGATAAAAAAGTTAAGAAAAGAGTTACGAGATCGGATTGTAATCGATGAAATTAATGCCCTGGACAGTAAGCTGAAGTCGCTCAAAGGTAAGCTTTCTAGTGAGCCCACTCTTCTCCGCGCCGGACTGGGGCATTTGCTTGATTCATCAATTAGCCAACGACTTTCTCTCCTTGAGGATGTTGATGCCTCTCAAGCAGCGGAAAAGAAGAGCAAGGAACTTCACAGTAGAATTGAGGCGGAACTCGATGCCCTAGCTAGTCAAAGGCGAGATGATTCAGAAAAGAGACAGGGCAAATACCAAGGCTGGGCATTAGATCAAATCAAACTCTTCGATGAGGAGTTTGAGATTGCAAAAAAACTGAAAAAAGGAACTATAGTTGATGGCCTAGACTACAATCGCGTGAAATCTTCGATGATAGAAAGGCTTCTCCCGATTTCTCAATCCCATCTCGAGCCTGCTGTTTTGAGGCTCTTTCAAGCTAGTTTTGATAAAGGCTGGAGAACGTTAGACGATCAGAAAAATCTTCAGACTCAAGTCGCTAAAGAGGAGGCGACCACCAAAAAACAGTTCCCATATTCAGAATAGTCTTATAAGCTATATGTACTGCAGCATGATGCACATGTTTTGTCTTAGTGTACTATTTTTTCCATTCTCTGCTTTGGCATTTTCGCCACCATTGACTCCCATCGAGCAGGCCAATTGTATTAATTTACATGAAGCTAATTTTGGAGCTAAGACCACTGGTACGGGGCACGCGACCACGCTCAGCACCTGCAATTACCTGCTTCAAGAGTTGGATAGATTGCCGGGAAGTTTTGGTAAAATGCGAGAAGTTGGCGAGGTCAGCGCGGGAGACGGAACGCGTAGAGGCAATGCCTTATATAAAAAACTTTTGGGCGAGTTGCTCTCTTCTGCCAAGCAAGGCATTGATCCCGAGAGTGTCGTAAGTGATATTCTCAAGGCATCCCCGAATCCAGATTTGCGCAGGCAATCGCTCTTAACGGACATAAAGGGCTCGAAAGCGCTCGGACTTGATACACCCGAAAATTTAGAACGTCTGAGGCGGGGACGATCTCCGTTTGTGACCAAGGGAAATCCTAAATACCTTGGCCAGCGGGCTGATACCGACCACATAGTCCCATGTGGGAAGTATCCGCAGTATGAAAATGAATTAAGTAATTTTCGGATGCTGCCGCGGAGCTTAAATAGTTCAAAGAGCGACACGCTTTCCACTTCTGACCAACAACTGCTAACAAAGCTACAACGAGCATCGTTGATGGAGGTTGGTATTAGTGGAGTCGCAGATTTTGGATTTGGAGCCTCAATGTTTTACAATGAGGCGCCACTAGCATTTAATGCGTGGCAGTCAGTCTTGACTGGAGAGGATTCTAGTCGGATTAAAACTCTAACGGCGGTTCGCCATAGTTCTTTTGGGATTAGTGGCTTAGGTGGAATGATGAAGGGCGGCGCCCGACTTGGGATTTTTTCTAAAAACATCACGGAAGCGTCAAAAGTAGCAAAATTTGTCGCTCATGGCTCAAATCAAGTAACCGCTCTTGAAGGTGCGTCTGTTTGGGGGGGACGTTTAGGAACTCTTGGATTTGCTGTCGGGGAAATCTGCCTTATTGCCGAATGGCAATCCGGCACGATGAACAATCAGGAATTTATGACGTCGCAAGCCTCGATGGCCGGCGGATTTGCAGGAGCATGGATGGGGGCCAAGGCGGGAGCTTTAGCCGGGGCTGAAGTTGGAGCGTTTTTCGAAGGAGTTGGTGCTATTCCTGGAGCGGCCATCGGTGGAGTCGCTGGCAGCGTAAGTGGGGCGTTCGCGGGTTCAGCATTGTCAGGCCATGTTGTAAAAAGCGCATTTAATCGGTTAGATGAAATGCAGAAAATTGAACTAGCTGAACACGTCAGGCAGCAATACAGAATTTACAATTAGAGGCAGGAAAGGTGTTTGATTCTTCGCCGTTTCCATCAAACATGGCTAACAGAACGATATAAGACACTCAAACTGATTGGGGGGACGATGTGGAACTCCATTTGCTAAAAAATGTGCGCGGTCCACTTTCCTCGATGCGCACAAGGCGCCAAAAATGGCTCAACGACAGACACGGGCCATCCGTTCATAGTTGCGAGACCGGCAGATGATGTATTTCCTAGAGGATTCAGTAGCGATTTTTTTGCGTGATACTGCAGAGAGCGTGGCTTTTGTTTCACCTCAAATCCGAACTCTATGCCCTACTTAATCGCAGGCAAACTTTCTATCGCAATCACCAACGGAAATCAGCGGATAAGCAGTATTATACCGACTGGGTATTGCAGCTTGGACTTATTTTATCATGGAAACATTTCTGGACCTGAAAATTCCTTTTCCACTCTACAGAGCCCCGGTTTCAACATGCGGAGACTACGCACGTGCACAACATTGTTGCGTTACCAGACACAATAGTCCGCATTGTTTCCGTCTGGGAGTTGGGTCGTGGATTGTTAGGGCCTGCGAGAACTGTGGATTTAATCTATCTCTATCATCTTCCTGTGGTCGCGTTTTTTCAGGTAATTGCGGGCAATGCTGCGCGTTCGTTTCGGAAGAATCAGACACTGATGGCGACGCCTACATTTCGTACGAGGCACTACGATCAGGGTTAGGTGGATACTCTAAAGATACCCCGTATGGGATGATCTCGTGGCAGCAACTCCAGAGCGGATGGACTCAAGGCGTTCCGGGAGGAACCTTCAGTAACATGGAAACCCGCGTTACGCAGAACGGTTGGACACAAGTCAAACTCCCCTTAGATGTTCTTCGGGAAATTACCCGCACTCCTGATTTTAACTGCAATCAAGGTGCCATTTGGCAATTTTGTGGAACCAGACCATTAGTTTTTGTTGGCGAATGGAGACGTCGCGATTTTGAAAAAAACGCTCCTCATGGAGTTCCTGCGGACCAATTTTTTTGTAACGTCTTAAACATAGCTCCGGCGTCAAAAAAGTCTCTTGATGACGCATGTGTTTACGTTTTCGTGAACCCCGAGCTGAATAACTACTGTGGTTATTACGAGGTAGATTAGACGCAATGCCTGAGGCGGCTTTTTGCTAAGGGTCAATCTAACAAGATAGGAAATCGCCCTACATCTCCCACTTGCTCACCTTGAATTTGAGGTTCGTCGCATTCTTGCTCAATGCCCGGTGCACTTGCTCTGCTGCCCCTTGCGGAAACTCTGCGCCGATCTCCACGTTTACTCTCACCTTGGCCATCGGGGCGCTCACCAGTTGGCTGATCACTTCTTCGCCGATTTGCAGTACCCGGGCTGTGGCGGCGTTCGCCTCCACCGGGCCGTGGAACGACGTCTTCCTTGGACTTCTCGGTGTAACAGCTGCAACTGGCGCTAAGGACGCCCTAGGCGCGTAAACCACAGGCTGGCCGCTCGACTGTGCGGCCATTTGGACGGCAGGCCGTAAGCCTCCCAACTCGACTTGAGTCGCGGCGGCCTCCTACACCACGAGCGCAGCAGCGTGCGAATCCCGGTAAGCTCTCGCCTCGTCGGGTTCCACTAGGAGTATGGCGTCCCTACCTGCACGTGCGTCACCCCCAGCCGGAAGCCCTCGTAATGGCCTTCTCCCTCGCCCAAGGTCGTGCCAAAGAAATCCTCGGTGGCCACGCCCTGTTGGATCGCCTGCTGAAATACAGCGCGCGAACGCAGCTTCCGCAGATAGTGGAAATTGAGCGTGTCCACAAACGACGGATTTCCGCTCGTACCCGCTCCAGAACAGTTTCGTTGGTGCTGTTTTCCCAAAGGACGAGTTTGTCGATGAGGTTAAAAAGTTCCTTGTGGCGTTTGGTGAGGCCTGAGCGTTGTTTGGGCGACGGGTTTTCTCCTGGATGCTGGGTTTCCCTCTAACTGGCGGGATCATTTACCAACTGTCCAAAGACGACCCAAACGAACCGCCGTCAGCGGCTGCCTTGCCCACCAAAGATGGATCGTACTGGGATGTTTCTGGCGAAAGGACTTCTCTCGGGCACAACCGACGTTGATGGCATCAAGCAGAAGGGCGACCTTGACCTAGATGAGCTTTTTGTGGGAGATAACGAGGTGTCGGACCTAGATTAAAGAATTTCGCTAATGCGGTTATAAAGAAGGCTCATTGCTTCGACTGCCTCCTTAGCAATTTGATCCCATTCGTGAGCGGGGGCGTTGAATCCCCGCTCCACAGTCTTCTTTAGCGAGCGCGTTTTTCCTTCCTTATGTCCAGTGCCTTTGATGCCGTCCCCGAAGTCGTGATCAGTAACGTTCAGATAACTGCGCAGAGCGTCGTAGCGCGCGATGTATCCAGACGGAATAAAGACTTGGGCATGGACGCACTTGTCCTGAAAGGCGTACTGCCAGCTCACACCATCGATCAAACGGCAGTGAACTCGGATTGGAGCGGTGTCGCTTGCATGGGGGGCTGCGCCCGGAAGTTCTTCGCCGGCAGTGTAGGAAGCCGCATGAGTTTCTGCGACTAGGGAGGGGAGACTTGTCGGCGTTCCCTCCACAAGTGTCCCATTTTCTGCGACGGGCTGAAATGTGTGGGAGGCGGCAATCGATGAACGACGAGAGCCTGCAGTCCGTGATTTTTTAACCTGACCCTTGCCGTAAATCTTTCTGACGTGTGTCCGCCACTTCCCTCCCCGAACATCAAACATAGCCTGCTCGGTTTGCTCGCCTGTCCAACTCGTGAGGGCTCCCCGGCTATGAGCTAGGCTTTCTATTGCCTCGCAAAACCAATCGTAGGACTCGGGGCTCGTTCCTGGGTCCGGGAAGTCGCTGTAGTTGAGAGCCACGCGGCAATCATCAAAAAGCAACCGGGCGCTTTTTGCTGTAAACTGATCGAGAATGTACGCATCCGGATTTTCGCGAATGAAGAAGAGCAACTTTGTGTAAAACGAAATACCAAGGCCTTTGATGTTTTCGGCTGCCTTCTGCATTGCAGCAAAATCTTCCTGCCTTGATTTGCTGCTAGATCGCAGAGCTTCGAGAATAGTGATCAGGCTACGGCGGTTTTCGTTTGCGAGACTAATGCGGTAGTTATGGTAATTGCGCCCGCCCCAAGCCATCACGGCAGCGTACGCCACCAAGACATCTACACCCTTGTCACGGCATAGCGCACGAAGCTGGCTGCGGTTCAGTTGACCTTTAGGGTGGTTTTGTGGCCAGCTGAGGGTGAGTCCGCAAATACTGTTGAGCCAATCTAAGTAAACTTGAGGAGAATTGCCAACGGGTGGCTGATTCGGGGGGTCAGGAAAATAGCTCCAGAAGAGTTGGCGGTGTTCGTGTTGCATGGAACTTACGAAGGGCGTGTAGGAAGTCTAAAAGTAGAGCTGCCGCACACGGTCACGCAGGTCTGCGAGTTCTGGGCACAACTGGAAAAGAGTGGAGGTCTTCGCCAGAGCCAACGCGAGCAATGTGTCTCGTCCTCCGCCCGCACGGTTCGTGTCTCCGTGTTTTTTTAGAAGGGGCTCAAAGTAGTCTTCTTTCATGCGGGAGGAAAAACGCACTTCGTCCCACGCCGACTGCAGTTCACTACGATGTCCGATACAACAGTAAATCTCAACCTCGGGCTGGGCAGGGGAGCAAAGCAAACTAATCCCCTTGTCGCGTAACTGTTCCTCCAAGGCGCGCATGGCCGGTGCAGAGGCACGATCTGCGTCTGGCATGAAAATCCAGAGATCCCAGTGCTTGTAAGATAGGGGCAGGATCTCTCGAATGGCGTGCAGGGCTTGATCAAAGCCGCCGACTTTCGGATTTGAGAGAACTGTCACCTTTGCCTTGGGCTTGCCAGCTTCTCGCAGCACGGTTTCCACGAGCGGCTTTAGGATGTAGCCGTTGAGGGTCGGGTCTTCAGGGATAACGAGAACCTTGAAACTCATAGAGCGGCCTCCATCCAGCCCTCCGAAAACAGCTCACTAATCGGCTGTTTACTTACAACTTCAGTGAAGTTTGGGATTTTAGTAATGGGCAGAATCTTTGATTCCCCCGTTTCCTCATCCCTTTTGCAAAAGAACGTGTGCGTGTATTCTGTCTCTTTGAGCCAAGCGAGAACTATGGGAGAATGAGTGGTTGCGATCACCTGAGTTTTTCCGGCTTTGGCGCAACTGCGTAGCAACTCCACCAGAAGGCGCATCCGGTTGGCGTGAATCCCGTTTTCGATCTCCTCAATTTTGAGCAGGCCCGGTAGGTCTGGCTGAAGAAAAGCCGCCACAATCGCAGCAAATCTGAGCGTGCCATCACTGAGCACAGGCGCCGGAAACACAGTTCCGCTGGTTTCTGTGAGCGAAAAGAGGGGTTCTCCAACAGCGCCCGTTAGGATGCCAACATCCTCAATTTCGTCTGGGCGAAGATGACGCAGCCAAGAGAGGTAGGCATCCTTTAGCTTGGGATCTTTGCAGATGGTGCGCACAAGGGCTGCGAAGTTTTCGCCCCTGTCGCCCATACGGGAAATTTGTTGCGCCTGAGAGTAGGAACGCAGGATAGAGGGCGAGGGATCTATGCGCTGCATGTTAGCAAGGGCTAAAGATACTGCCTGCGCTGCACCCACGTGCTCTGGAAGGCATTTACCACCGTTACCGTGGGCGACCTGGCCCAGAATTGGACGATTAGCTGCAAAAGGGTGTGTCGATGGCTGATCTTTGTTTTCCCTGTAATACTGGGCATGGAAAACAGGAGTTGTCTCTTCCTGAACCAAGGGTCTGGAATCGAAAATTTCCTTTTCCCCGACGGTCAACCACTCCTGCACTAGCCGCTGCGTGCTTGCGTCGAAACTCAGCCCGTACTCTGTTGTTCCGTCGGGTCCCTCGAGTTTCACTTCAAAGGAAATTGGCTCGTTGGGCGCCGCTGCAAAGGTGGCTTTTGCGCTGCCGCCTCGTACTGCCTCCCAAACTTCACTGGTGGCACTCTTGGGCTTTCCATCCAGCACTTCACCAATGGTGAAGTCGTACCCGACGCCTTGAAGCACTCGAAGCGCGTCGAACACGTTGGACTTACCGCTGGCATTGGTGCCGATGAAAAAGTTAAGCGACCCGAGTTCCAGCGAGACATCCCGCAGGCTCTTAAAGTTCTTAATGTGAAGAGAGGTAATCATCGGAGTACAGACTTCTGCATCTAAGCAGACAGTTCAAAGTTCTGCGAACGTACTCCAAAAATTGACGATAGCGAGATCGCTCTGCAATCTCCGGCCGTGCTCCTGCCACTGGCACAAACCGGTTAGTTCCACCCGATGTTAGTTTTCCGCACTTCATGGGCGATACGCAACGGTTGCCTCGTTTGCTGCACGGAAGTGACGAGGGTGATTTTTTCTGCCTATGCCTTTAGTACGGGCTTCGTTCCGCCCGCTTCTCGCTAAGGACAACGACTTTGGCTTCGCCAGCGCTCGAGGCGGGAGGGAAGCTGAATCGGGGGCAGGGGCGTGTCTTGCACCTTGCATGTTTGTGTGCTTTGAAATGCACTCCAGGCGCATCTCGAGAAAAGCAGCCCCCCAACCTGAAGCGAGGCGGCTGGCAAATGTCCGTGGGGCCGTGGGGAAGACTGAACGGCACATTCCCCTGCGGGGAGACTTTCAGTGGCCCTTTTTGGGGCGCTGTGACGCATTGGCGGGGCGGGTGGGAAACTGATGCCCGATATGGCTAGGCATGTGTGTCAAACTCGAAAACCAAGGCCCCGCTTGGTCAGTGGATGGATACCGTACTGGCCGCCCCTCGTTTTTCTTCGTGTTTTTCAAGTCGCTCTATCATCGCACTGTTAACATTCGCTTTCGCTCTATTAACGCTCTCATCCGCGCTATTCGCTCTATTGTGCAAAGGGGAGTATTTGTTGTTGTAAGCAATTTGATGAGCAAATTAAGGCATCATTGCTGTAATATAAACCTCCTATACGCATTTGTTAGCGCGGGATAGCGCAAAATCGTGCGCTGATAGCGCGGTCATAGCGCGTTTTTTGGGGTGATAATGCGGGTGACTCTCTCGACAGTATTACTCTGTACGTTCTTACGTGTCGCTCGCGCTCGTTTGCACTGGTTCATTCTTGCCCAACTGGTAGCAAAAGCAGCAAGCACGCGAAATGTCGGCCCGCCCGGGGGCCGACTATTTTGCTTTACCATTGACTTCTTAATTCCCAAAAAATGTATGGCGATTCAGATGTTATAAGCCAGCGGATGCGGCACGTTTTTAATTAAAAAAGTATGCTTAAATCCGTTAGCGCCTGCACACTGAAAAGTGCCGAGCCAGATATACCAAGACGCTGTGCTTGGTTTTAATTTTGTGACTCGATTTTTTTAAACCGGTACGCTTTCAGGAATCCGCCGCCGCCGTCGGGGCGGGGGACTTGCACGCGCTCAATCGACCACTGATCCACCTGTAGAATCTCCCGTTGATTGAAAATGCCACCTAACAAGCGTCCCAGTGCCTGCCGTGGGCCGTCGACGTCATTCCGCTTTAGTACTGCTTCTGGAAGCTGCAGGCCGTATTCCTCAGCGGCCTCTAAAAGCTCGCTAGCAGAGTACTGGCCAGCACCGACCGCTTGCGCGAAGGTGCGGAGAAAACCCAACAAAGGATTACTCTGTCGCTCCTGAATTGCCTTGTGTTGATCCATGAGCTCCGGCCATCCGAAGCTTTCCGTCACCATCCAGTCCAAAGCACCCACCACGTCTCGAAAGGCGTGCGTTGTTGTGTTCGTCGGCATTCCTGCACGTATCCAGTGGCGGACCACAGCATAAACGGCACCTAGGTACCGTGAACGATTCACAGCCAGGTGTCCCAACAGACTGCCGGTCACTCCTCCATCCGCCCAACGATACCATGGGTATCCTTCTGGCTGTTTTTTAAGCCGCACAACGAGGCTGCGATTGGCTAAATCTTCTGTCATCTGTATTCCATTGCTGGTAGCAAATATTAGATGCGCTCGGCTGTCTGTCTGGCCTTCCCGAAAAAATGCCCTCAGCGTGAACTCGCCACGTGCTGTCATGAATGATTCAAGCACCGGGCAATTCAGCGTTCCTCGCAGATTGTCCAAACAGACAAAGGCGCGTCCACTAAGTAGCTCACTCTGGATTTTCTCGTCAAAGCTGCCGACACCCCCTTTGCTCTGTTGTGGGATGTTGCCGACGTGCTCACCGTAAAGGGTGCCAATCATCTCTGTTGCGAATCCTTTGCCTGATTGGGATTTGTCTGCTTCAGTCAGAATTAGTGGAAATGGCTCAATAGACTTCCGCCACGGCCCAAACCGCAGGGCGGGTGCAAGGATCCCCGCCATCAACCGAGAAGCATCGCTCTCCGTTTGAAAACGAAAATCTCGCAGAAGGCCCCGGTGGCCCAGTAATTCCACGGCTTCCTCCAGTGCCAACTCTGGGATTTGAGTAGGCCCCGTACAAAATAGGCGGCTTTCAGCATCATACCGTCCCGTCTGTAATGTGCCGTCCTCTTTGAGGGACGGAAAACGCACCATGGCTCGGATAACGGGCAGAAGCTCAAACTCAGACATGGCGGCGAGTAGTGCATGAGCATCATCTGCACTCATCCGACAAGGTGCGAGCTGAAGCGCTGGTTCTGACTTTCCTCGCGCCTCACCCCAACGCACAAGTGTTCCTAGTTTTTCAGCTGCTGCACGCAAGAACTGGGCGCTGATAGGTTTCAACACTGGTCCATTAGAATAGGTTGCCATCCGCACAATTTCCGATCCCCGTTGAAAGTAATCACGAGAGGCCATTAAATCCGCTATTTGGGTGGCCGATTCAGAAATCGTACAATTGGGCCCCGGTAAAATGATCTGTACCGCAGAAGATTCAGTCGAGATGAGCGGTGGGAGTTTTTTATCTGTTATTTCCATAAAAAAGTTCTTCCAGCTTTCCGTAGACCTCAGGTTCAAGCGTTGTGGTGTCGTTGAGATCTTTGCCTTTGCGTCCATCCGGCAATGTGATTTGGGTTATCTGAAAAATGTAGACGGTGCAGCCTGCTTGCCGCAGTTGGAGCTGCCAGGATTCGACTGCTCCAAGGCCCGCCGGGTCATCCTGCGGGACGATCCGAACGTTTTTTCCGTGCAAGTGGTTTAGGGCGCGTGGATGAATCCGTTTAATGCCAGCTCCGAGAAGCGCGATGGGAAGACAGTCCTGTCCAAACCGGAGCGCCCAGTGGTATGCCGCCACTAGGTCTCCCGAACCTTCCACCAGCAGGAACTTCTGAAAGTGACTTGTGAGGTCGCGTGGCAGTAGGAGCCCAACTGGCCACGATTTGTCCGACCCTCGGAGTGTGTGCACCTTTGCTCCAGTGGCAAAAGCAGCGCCGTTCATGCGCCGGGCCTCGCCACACAGCCGAGCTTGATCCAACACAATCCAGCACCGCTCGCCGCATACCGTGCCAAAGGCGAGCACGCCGTTTTGTTGCATCGTGGCCACAGCCCAGAAGTCTACCCGTCGGAGGTCAGCGACTGTTTGTAGATCCTCCCGACTGCCAAGGGAGAGATCCTTTGGAAAGGCCACTTCTCCGGGGCGATGCTGGCGGGGTGTGTGACTGGGAGTCGCCCTCTGGTGCAATGCCACTGCCTCCGGGAATTGGACTCCGGCAAGCAGGCTGTACCACCGGATCGCTTCTTTTCTTGAGCACTCATGCTCGCGAGCGATGAGTGCGACCTCGTCTCCTCCGATACCGCATGCGCCATGGCATTTCCAAAGCCAGCTGTGATCCTTCCGGAAAATGGAAAAGGAAGCACCGTGCTTTTCCTCGTGCAGGGGGCAGCGATAGGTGCCTACCACAGGCACATAGTCAAACAGACCCAAGCGAAGGAGTAACTCCGGCAGGGGTAGCCGGGTCTTAAGTTCCTCAAGCGTGATCGGATGATGCGACATGTTGAGATTCCGGTGGGCCCGTTAGATGAACATTTCGCTCCGGGAACTCTTGCCCTTGAGCCGGTTGATCCACTTCAGGATTTGCTCCACGGGATAGCCCACGTGGGCGCCGACTTTCACCGGCGTGACGATGTCACGGTGCCTCCGCAAGTGTCGCATCACCGTGCGACGGCAGGGCGACTTTCCGTCCACTGCGAGCATGGCGCATATGGCATAGTAGCCCACTAGTTCTAGGTGGGACTCGAGCCGGGAGGGGACTGTTTGTACCTCGCGACTGCTACTCGCAGGTCCTTTAGGTGCG
>CAIWVL010000226.1 GCA_903916085.1 uncultured Spartobacteria bacterium | reverse complement strand
TTCCTTCCTCAGGAAAGCGCCCCCATTGGCGATGAAACCGTGTTGCACCTCGCCTGCGCCGTAACGCCCGCACTGGCTGCGGCTAACCGGACGCTCGCCACCGCTCCCGAAGGTTCCGAAGAACAGCACGCTGCTCTCGAAGTGTTTGCAGATGAAGACGGCTGGCGTATTGAGGCGCGCGCCAAGCAAATCCTCAAAGGACTCGCCTTCCGTGAAACCGATTTTGATCGCCCCGCTCGGACCCTCAGTGGCGGTTGGATCATGCGCGCCCACCTTGCCCGCCTCCTCGTCCACGAGCCGGATCTACTTCTTCTGGATGAACCTACGAACCATCTCGATCTCGAATCCCTAGGCTGGTTCCAAGAACACCTGCGCCTCTATCGGGGCGCAATCATGGTCATCTCTCATGACCGCGAATTCCTCAACCGTCTCGTCGATTCCGTCGTCGAACTCAGCCGCAGCCGCCTGAATCGGTACCGGGGCAACTACGACTCCTATCTGGAACAGCGAGACGCCCGAGTGGAACAGCAGATGGCGGCTTTCAAAAATCAGCAGAAGGAAATCGCTTCTTTACAGGCATTTGCGGATCGTTTCCGGGCTAAGGCCAGCAAAGCATCACAGGCGCAGAGCAAGCTCAAACAGATCGAGCGCATGGATCGGATCGAAGCCCCCGAGGCCCCCGAACGCGTCGTTGGGCAGTTCAAATTCCCTCAACCGCAACGCTCCGGCCAGAAGGTGATCTCGCTCAAAAACGTCGACCACGCTTACGGAGAACTAGTCGTTTACAAAGGGCTGGAGTTTCAGGCGGAACGCGGTCAGCGCACGGTTTTAGTGGGACCCAACGGCGCCGGCAAGTCGACCTTGCTCAAGCTGCTCGCGGGCGTCCTTCCGCTTCAATCGGGCACCCTCGAACTCGGGCACCAAGTGCGGGTAGGCTATTTCTCACAGCACCGTCAAGACATGCTCCGCGCAAATGCAAGCGTTCTGGAAAATGCATTGGAGGGAAATCCAGCAGGCGTTTCGGAACAAATGGCGCGCTCTCTGTGCGGTGCCTTTTTGTTCCGGGGTGATGACGTCTTCAAACCGGTCTCCGTCCTGAGCGGCGGTGAAAAAACGCGCTTAGGATTAGTCAAACTACTGCTCGATCCCCCTAATTTGCTTCTCATGGATGAGCCCACAACGCATCTCGACATGGCATCCATTGATGCTCTGATCGGCGCGCTCAGACAATACGAGGGGACTCTGTTGTTCATCTCCCACGACGTGCACTTCATCCGCTCCATCGCCGATAGCGTCCTGCACATCTCAGCCGGTAAACTCACGCCCTATGCCGGCAACTACGACTATTACTTAGACAAAACCAAGGCGCTCTCCGCCCGCGCTGCGCTCACCGCCGGGGAAGGCCTCTCCGATCACCGCGCAGGAAAAGTCGCTGCCGCCGCCAAACCTGCCCTCTCCACGGGCGGCCCAGGTATGAAGGAAGTCCGCGAAGCCCGCAAACGTGAGTCCGCCGAACGCGCCGCCCGGGCCAAACAGCAACGCGACCGCGAAAAAGAACTCAACGCCGCAGAAGCTGAGGTGATGCGTCTAGAAGGTCGCCGTCGTGAATTAACAGAAGCCTTGGAGGGACCAACGGCTTATGGCAACTCCGCCATGGCACTTCAGCTCAATCGGGATTTGACGGCCATCCAGCGCCAAATCGCTGAAGCCACCACTCGCTGGGACCAACTCGCCACCGCTCACAGCGCTGAAGAAACTACCGAAGTGTAAAACTTTATGGCTGAGCCCACTGTATTCTATAAACGCTCAACCTTCGTCACGCACCTTCCTAAGGACGCCCTTTTCAGCCCAGGCCATTATTGGCTTCTCGCTGAAGAGGCCGGAGTGTGGCGCATCGGCTTTACAAAGTTTGCCACCCGCATGTTGGGCGATCTGGTGGATCACCAGTTCGAAAAATCGCCGGGAGATCCCCTTGCCAGTGGCGACATTGTCGGTTCTGTCGAAGGATTTAAGGCCATTTCCGATCTCTACTCGCCTCTCACCGGAGAGTTCACGGCGGGCAACCCAGCTCTTCAAAAAGACCCTGAAATCATCAGTAACGACCCCTACGGCGAAGGCTGGCTATTCCGCGCCCGAGGCACCCCAGACGTCCGCTGTGGCAGTGTAGACGCGTACCGCGCTCTCCTCGACGCCACAATCGACCGCATGCTAGAAAAAGAAGCTTCCGAATAAACGCCCCATAGAGTCGCACGGTTCCACGGACTGCGCCCCAGGCACTTACGCCCTCACACCAACGCCACGCGGCTCTCCTGCAAGGCACGATCCACGACTCCGCTCATCCGCAAGTCGCGGCCCAGCTGTGCGTACTCCACCTCGCGCAAACGCACGCCTTCGATGCTCGCGCCTGCGCCGCGCCCCCCCACAGCCAAACCAGGACCGCCGCACACCAGAGGCGCTAGGTAAAAACACACCTCGTCCACGAGTCCTTCATCAAAGAGCGCCCCCAACAAATCACCGCCCCCCTCCACGAGGAGCGTATTCACCGCGTACTTCTCCCCCAACTCACCCAGCACATCCCTTAAAGCGCGCCCCTTGTAAACCAGAGTCCGTTCGCGATTTTCGTCAGTGAAAAGTTGAGCGTCTTTAGGGAGATCGCCACTGCGCGTAACCACAACTCGCCAAGGCTGCAACTTGCCTTCCGGCAAAGGAATCGAGCGCACAGTCAAAGCCGGATTATCCGCACGCACCGTGCCTGCTCCGACCAGAACAGCATCCGCCAAAAAACGCAGGCGGTGTGCATCCCGTCGGGCGGCAGGCCCCGTGAGCCACGGACCTTCCTTGGGCACGCGTGTGATGCGACCATCGAGAGAAAGCCCCGCCTTGGCCAGCACCCACGGCCTTCGTGTGGTAATCCATTGGAAGAAAGCGCGATTAAGCCGGGCGCACTCTGCCTCCAAAACGCCCGTAATTACCTCAACGCCACGCGCCCTTAGCCACCCGAGCCCCCGCCCGGCGTGGGCCGGGTGAGGGTCTGTGGCACCCACAACCACCCGCCGAATTCCCGCTGCTAGGATGGCCTCGGTGCAGGGAGGCGTGCGCCCGTGGGTGGAGCAAGGTTCGAGGGTGACATATAGCG
>CAIWVL010000225.1 GCA_903916085.1 uncultured Spartobacteria bacterium | reverse complement strand
CGCGCAACGAGGGAGCTCGGAATGCGCGCGGCGAGGTGTTTGCTTACACGGACTCGGACTGCATGGCCGACCCAGACTGGCTTTACTACCTGGTGGGGACTCTCTTAAGTGGTGATTATGTGGGTGTCGGTGGCCCCAACATTTCCCCTCCGGCAGTGGACTGGATCCAGGCTGCCGTTGCGGCGGCACCGGGCGGACCGAGTCACGTATTACTTACGGATGTTGTGGCTGAGCACATTCCGGGTTGTAACATGGCGTTCCACCGGTCGGCGTTTGAGAGCATTGGTGGGTTTGACATCGAGTACCGAAAGGCCGGCGATGACGTCGATTTTTGTTGGCGTTTGCAAACGAATGGGGGCGTGATTGCGTTCAGTCCGAGCGCCATCGTCTGGCATTACCGGCGGTTCACTCTCCAGGCTTTCCGCAAGCAACAGGAAGGTTACGGCGAAGCAGAATCCATGTTGCGATTCAAGCACCTCGTGTTCTTTGGACCCACAGGGACCGCGAAGTGGAAGGGCCAGATTTACGGGGCGCCTCGGTTCACGTGGTTGCTGAATCGCCCCATCATTTATCATGGGGTGTTTGGAGAGGGACTGTTCCAGTCCATTTACCCGACCCCGCAGTCAGAAGTTGCTGCGTATGTTAGCAGTATTGAGTGGGTAGCGCTCACTTTATTCATGGCAGTGCTGGGCGTTCCCTTGGAAAAGCTGCGTATGGTGCCGCTTTTCATGCTGGGGGCCACTTTTCTCGTGGCGCTGTCTTTCATGATTCATGCTCGGATCGAGCCAGCCTTTGATACTATTCGGGCGCGTCTTCTCGTGGGATTCCTAGCCCTTGCTCAGCCTTTGGCCCGAGGTTGGGCGCGGTACTTCACTTGGATGAAGTACAAACACACGCCGCCCGAGGTTATCTCCCAGAAGGAAGAAGGGGTCACCAGTGCTAGCAAGCGCGGAGGTATTTCGCGGCTCAATTTCTGGAATGAAACGGGCCAGGGCAGGGAGCGTCTGCGCACGGAAATCTTCTCCCTTTTGGAGCGTGAAGGTTGGCGGTACTCGTCCGACACGGGTTGGAAAAACTGGGATCTTCAGATTTACGGCAACCGGTTTTGGAGCGTGCAGGCGAGCATGGTGACGGAGTATCATGGCGGACCCAAATGTTTGACGCGTGTGCAGTTGGTGTATCGGCCGGTGGTGACGACGGTTTTGGTGAATACGATTTTGGTAGGGGGATTGCTGTACCGCAAGGTGTTTATGGACAGCAACGACCCGTGGCTGTGGGCGTTGTATGCTCTATTGGCATTGTGGATTTTACTCAGAGGCTGGCGCTTAAAACGGCGCGTGGCTGAGCTGGTGATTGCGGCGGCCAATCGGTGCGAGCTTGTGCGCGTGTCCGGTAAAGCGAGTCGGCCTGTACCCGAGTAGAGAAATCGCGTTGGGCGGCAGGCTCGTTACTTGGACACTGAGCATCCGCTAGAAACAAAAAGCGCGCTTTTCCCGCGAAGGAAAAGCGCGCCTGGGCTGCACTGGGTTGGGGGGGAGTGTTTTTTAGAAGACGAAGCGAATCCCGGCGCGGGCTTGGAAGTTGTTCATGTCGCCATTGCCATGAGCATCGCCATAGTAGGTCCATCGGGCATCGGTGAAGAGACCGATCGAGTTTGGGACAAGCCGGTATTCGACACCGAGTCCGGCATGGACGGAGGCCAGATTGCCGTCACCAAAGCGCCCAGTGATCCCGCCGCCTACATAGCCGTAGGGGGCGATGTTGTATTCTTCCATGGGTAACCGCAAGATGACGCTTCCCGTGCCTTGGGTGAGGGTCTTGTGAGAAATTCCGATGGAGCGGTTTTGTACGCCGTGCAGTTCGGTCACATCAGCCCCGACGCCGAGCATTTCAGTGAAGAAGTAGTTGATGCCAAGGCCGCCACCCCAACCGTGGTCCTTAAGAGGGCCGGCATGGACGGGGCCTTTCCCCACCATGTAGGCTCCAAAAAGGTCGTACTGCACCTCGTTGGCCGCAAACAGATGTGTGGGCGCAGACGGCGGTGTTGACGTCATGTGGGTGGTTGAGCCCGCAAACGCCGCCGAACTGAGTGTAGACACCGTGATAGCAGTAATTAGCAAGTGTTTCATTGTGTTGTAAAGTGCAGCAGTGGAAGCCAACCCTCAGGGACAGCTCTCGCGTGCCCCCTGATTTCGCGTCTGAGCGCAAAGTTGGATGGGTAGCAATGGCCTGGGGGTGTAAGATTTTTGCTTTTCTATCCGATGTGGCGTTGGAGCACTGGGCGGTCTACAAAGTTATCAAAGTCACAGAACTTCCTTGTGGCACGGAACCGCGAGCAGCGCCTGAGTCATAAGAAAACTTTCAACGTGAGATCCTGCGCGAAAGTTTCCATGTGGCACATTGAGCGTTTTTGTGGCTCTTTGGTCTGAGCCTAAGAAAATCTTTCCATGAAACTCTCTCTCCTTCTCCTCGCCGCCGTACTTAGCACTGGTGCAGTCACGATTACGCTTGCGGCAGAAGCCCCGGCGGCATCTACCCCACCCGCGTACCCCTTAAAAGTGTGCGTAGTCTCCGGTGAATCCCTGGGGACGATGGGCAAGCCTTTCGTTCACACTTATGAAGGACGCGAGGTACAGTTTTGTTGCAAATCCTGCTTGAAGGACTTCAACAAAGATCCTCAGAAGTTCATCAAAAAAATCGACGCAGCTGCTGAAAAATCCAAGAGCTAGAGCTAGTTAGCGGGGGAGTATGTTAGGCAGGTTCAGTATTTACCAAACATTTACACCTGCCAAACGGGGACTTTACTCGGGAGCTTCACGATCGAGGCTCTTAGTTTCCTGAATTTTTATGAAAAGAAACCCCTTAAACTTGTGGGTACTGAGCTCTATTTTGAGCCTCTCCGCGGGTGCCTTCGCCCAGCAACCGGGTGGACCTCCGAGGCGTCCGCCTTCGCCTGAAGAACAGATTTCCCGGATGAAAGCAGACCTGGGACTCAGCGATGCACAACTTCAGAAGATCAAACCTATCGTAGAGGCGACAGCGGCGAAATTGAAGTCGCTCCATGAGGAGGCCGCGACTGTAGAAGAGCAAAAGCGCGAAAAAGCGCGCGCCCTTCGCAAAGAAGAGTCAGATGCGGTCATGGCTGAGTTGACTCCGGAACAGAAAACCAAGTTCGAAGAGGAGCTTGCCAAACGCCGAAAGAACGGCCCTCGCGGCGGTGGACCGGGTGGACCGGGTGGACCGGGTGAGTCTCGGGGGCCGGGCGAAGGTCCGAAGTAATCTCGAAGTTTCAGCCGGTTTGGGTGAGACTTTTTAGTCCCATTAAAGGGCAGCATCGGTTTAGGGTCTTGCGGAAACCCTTGTTCCCATGACTGCCCTACCTTCTAACGTGCACGGTCCAGGTCAATGTATCCCGTTTTCTGCTACCCAACGGATCACGCACGCAGTGTTCGACTTCGATGGAACGCTCTCCTGGCTTCGACACGGTTGGCCGGAGATGATGCTAGAGGTTTTTACTCAGCATCTGCCTGCGGGAGTGGACGGTTCCGCGCCTGAAACACGTGCCGCGCTGTTGCGCATGATCTTGGAACTGAACGGGAAGCCTACGATCCAGCAGATGGTGCGCTTTGAGTCCTACGCGCGCGGACTTGGCGGGAATCCTCCGGGAGCTGAAGCCTTGCGTGCGGAATTTCAATCCCAACTGGACGCCCACATCGCCGAACGCACCGCCCGTATTATAGGCGGCCAAGTGCCTGCGGAAGCCTATGTGGTGGCAGGTGCCCGCGCACTTTTGGAGCATTTGCGTGCGCATGGCGTGCGTCTTTATGTGCTTAGCTCCACAATTCAGCATCGTGTTAGGGAAGAGGCTGATTTACTGGGTCTTGCGTCGTTTTTTGAAGGACGAATCTTTGGTAGCCCGAGTGATCCCACCGAGTTCACAAAACGGGCTGTGTTTGAACGAATTTTGCGGGAAGAGGGAATTGCGGGATGCAGTTTGCTCGCATTTGGTGATGGACCTGTGGAAATTGCGGATGCTAAGGCTCTGGGTGGGATAGCGATAGCCGTTTGTACAGACGAGG
>CAIWVL010000224.1 GCA_903916085.1 uncultured Spartobacteria bacterium | reverse complement strand
TCGGTCTTAAATTTCGAGTTCTTCAGCGGTAAATAATCCTGCCAGGAGTCGGAAATGTGCCGAGCGTCGATCAGGAAATAGAATAAATAAATTGGGATGATGATGAGGGAGATAAAGAATCCCAAAACGCTCATGAATCCGCCTACGCTGGTGCGCACCATGTGAATCGAGTTGTTGGCCACCCCTATAATCGCCGTTTTAAGCCAGTCGCCCCTCAGGAACTGGTTTACATCCAACAACTCTTCCAGCGTGGCTGGGGCTTTACTCGCGCCATTCTTCGCGCTCTCCGCCGACGGGTTGGTTGCAGGGATGGCCGCCGCATTGCCTGTCAGGGGCGGTTTGGACAACGAGTCCCCAGCCTTTGGCACCGTCTCGCTCCCAGGCTTGATCTCCTCGTCCGGTGCGTCCACCAATGCGGGAAGAACGTCTACGCCGTATTTTTGGCGCATGGATTTCGCAAAATCAGTGACGTAAGTACGCGTGGTGCGCGTGTACTGGTCGGCTTTGTTGTAGAGGTTGACGGTTTGATGCGAGATTACGGGAATCAGCCACAATGCACCCCACAGCAGGAGAGCGAACACTACGGCGAACACACTCAGCACGGAGGCTTTGCGCGGGATGCGCCATTCCGCCAGTTTTGAAACAACCGGTTCCATGAGGTAAGCGAGGACCCCGGCTACAGCAAAGGGGATCAGGATCGGTTGTAAGAAGCCCAGCACCTCAGTGAGCAACCAAATGAGCCCTACGCTGATCGCGCCGATACTCACCAGGGCAATGGCGGTCACTGCACTCCAGATGGTTTTGCGCTGCCAGGGAGTCGGATATTGAGACGGTGTCATGGAATCATGGGGCGCAGCCAAGTGCGCTGTTTCAAACACTGCTACCAGCGGCAAACTGGCACTTCCCGTCCGCTTTTCCAAGCGGCGAACTGCGCTCGTTACCTTAAAATCTCGAAATTCGCCTTTGCTGCAACCTGAACTCGCTCCTATTACAGGTAGGGTTTTTGCTCGGGAACAATGACCGCTAAGCCTTAAGCAAAGGCGCCTTATCCAACTACCTTCCCTCCAGAAATTTGCAGCTCACTCCCAGTACCTCACGCTAACCACCCATGAAATCGGCCATTACAGTTTCCCTCGTTCCTGAAGCGCTTGGTGGGCCCTTTGTTTTTTGGAATGGGCTCCAGGACGCCTTTGCGCAATCGGCTGCCCTCGGGTTTGACGCAGTGGAAATTTTTCCTCCCTCAGCTGATGCCATCGAGGTCGGCCCGATTCGGGCGCTCATGCAAGGACATGATTTGTCCGTAGCTGCCGTGGGCACAGGAGCCGGTTGGGTAAAGCACCGCTTACATTTATGTCACCCAGAAGTCCTGGTGCGCCAACAGGCGAAGGCCTTTATTCTGGAAATAGTTCAGAGGGCAGGTGAACTCGGAGCTCCGGCTATTCTGGGCTCGATGCAGGGCAGGGTGGAGGATGGCGTCGAAGTGGCACAAGCCATGGACTGGCTGGCGGAAGGTTTGGCTGCCGCCGAGTCCGCCGCCGCCAACTTTGGCACAGTGTTTCTTTACGAACCGCTCAACCGCTACGAAACCAATCTGTTCAACCGGCAGTTGGACGCCGCTGCCTTTCTCGCTGAGCGCGGACTTCACCGCGTGGGAATCCTCGCCGACTTGTTTCACATGAACATCGAGGAACAGGACCTCCCTACGACGCTCCGCGGTCTCGGCTCGAAGCTCGCGCACCTTCATTTTGCGGATTCCAATCGGCGCGCGGTGGGCTTTGGACACACGAATGGGCCTGCGATCATTCAGGCGCTTCGCGACATTGGCTACTCAGGCTACCTTTCCGCTGAAGTGTTACCTCTGCCAGATTCGCGTTCTGCGGCGGAGCGCACCATTGCTAGTTTTCGGGCATTGACCGCCTGAGTCCCAGTGTGATGAATCAGTCCTTCCTCTACTAGCCCTACCCCAATGCTCAAACATCAGCTTTTGCATCCAAAGATCACCGAGGTTCTTGCTCGGGCGGGTCACCATTCCAAGATCCTTATCGCCGACGGGAATTACCCGGTCTCGAGTAAGAAGGGACCCAATGCGGAGGTCGTTAGCCTCGCGCTTTCTCCAGGAGTGGTGAACTGCACACAGGTGCTCCGCGCGCTCTTGAGCGCAGTGCCGGTGGACGGCGTGCATACCATGGGGATTCCTGCGGATGACTCGTATGCCCAGTCCGGTGAACCGCCGGTGTGGGCGCAGTACCGGGCGGAACTGGAAGCTGCCGGACTTCCTCTAAGTCTAGAGCCTATCCAGAAATGGGAGTTTTATGAGGCCGTGAACTCGCCGGATCACGTCTTGACGATCCAAACCGCCGATCAATCCCTCTGGGCAAACGTCTTGCTCGTCATGGGCTGCCGGACAACTTAACTCAGCTCTCTTTTCCCGCTTTCCCAATCATCTCAACACTCTATGGAAACTCGTCCTCTTGGCCGCACTGGCCTGTTCGTCCCAAAACTTAGCTTCGGCGCTAGCTCCCTCGGGCAGGAGTTTCGCAACGTCACTTTAGAGGAAGCGACTCGGAGCGTCCATGTGGCTCTCGAACATGGGATGAACTTGATCGACACTTCTCCTTTCTACGGTCGGGGGATGAGCGAAGTGCTGCTCGGCCACACCCTGCGCTCTGTGCCTCGCGATAGTTACATGCTCTCCACCAAGCTGGGCCGCTACGATCTCAATCACTTTGATTTCTCCTATCGCCGAGTGCTCGAAAGCGTTGACGTGAGTCTCCACCGCTTGGGAACCGATCACATCGACATCCTTTTGGCGCACGACATCGAGTTTGGGGATGTCGATCAGATCATGGAAGAAACCATTCCTGCCATGCGTAAAGTTCAGGAGCAGGGCAAGGTCCGTTTCATTGGCGTCTCGGGTTATCCGATGAAGATTTTCCGGCATGCTCTGCACCGGGCCGATCTCGACGTGATCCTTTCCTACAACCAGTACACGCTTCAGAACACGCGTCTGGCTGACGATCTCCTGCCATTTTTGCAGTCCAAAGAGGTGGGTGTGATGAATGCCGGCCCATTTTCGGCGCGGCTTCTTACCAACGCACCTTTGCCTGATTGGTTGAAAGAACCGGAAGAAGTCAAGGAAGCGGCGCGTCAGGCGGCTGCGTTCTGTTCCTCGCATGGGGTGGACATTGCCAAACTCGCCTTGCAGTTCTCTCTAGCGAATCCCGACATCGCCACGACCGTCGCAGGTTCGGCCAACCCAGAGAACGTCAAGAAATGGGCGATGTGGGCTGCCGAACCGCTAGATCAGGATCTGCTGCGCCAAGTGCAGGCGATTTTCGAACCGGTCCGCAATTTGGGCCATCACGAAGGTCGACGCGAAAATAACTGAGTTGGCTGGTTAACCTGCTTTGTCGCGCCCCAAAAAAGGTAACATCACGCGGAGACGCCGAGAACACGGAGCTTTTACAGAAACCTTATTTTGAGGGTTATTGAGTAATTTCTCCGCGCTCGCCGCGCCTCCGCGCGACCCCTCTTTTTTGAGCATTACTGATGCCCCGTTTTTGGCCTCAGCAGGCGCTGCGGGCTGCGTCGTACACCTGTTGCAGGGGGCAGCCGTGCTTGACTGCCGCGGCCTTGCACGATTCGTACTCGGGCGCGCTTTGCATTAGTGTGTCGCCCCGAAACCCGCGCTTGACCGTGATCGGGCCAAACGGCGTTTCTACCTCGATAAAATCCCGGCGCAGCTTTAAACGAGTCATTTCGCTCATGCGCAAGCCGAAGGCGCTCGTGTGGGTAAAGAGCAGGTCCGCGAATTTCTGAGCTGCGTCAGGCGCGCACAACAGCCCAAGCAGCATCCCGGGACGCTGCTTTTTCATCTGCACTGGGGTGACCCAGACGTCTAGGGCGCCGGCTTCCAACAGCAACCCCGTGACGTGGCCCACAAGCTCCGGGCTGAGGTCGTCGAGATTCGTCTCCATCTGGACAACGCGATCCGTCTCGTAACCTTCGGGGAGCATGTGCGTTTTTGTTACTCTTCGCCCAACTCACCCAAGACGGCACGGAGCACGTTTGGACGAGATTTTAGGTGGCGTGTACCTACTCCGTAGCCTACGCGCTGGGTGCGCATCGCGGGCATCCGACCGAAGTGTTTGCCGAATTGAGCCACGATAGCTGCGCCCGTTGGGGTAATGAGTTCGTGCGTTTCATCGCCTTGCCGCAAGGGAATGCCAGCAAGGATTTCCAACGTGGCAGGTGCCGGGATGGGGAAGCGACCGTGTTCGCACTGGATCCAGCCGCTGCCTTCTTCCAACTCTGAGACGTACACGGCGTCCACTCCCAAGGCCTCGATGCCCACGCAGGCGCACACGATGTCGGCGATGGAATCCAAAGCGCCTACTTCATGAAAATGGACTTCCTCAGGGGTGCTGCCGTGGATTTTGGCCTCAGCCACAGCAATGCGCTGAAAAATCGCTAGGGCGTTTTCCTTCACGAAGGGCGAGAGGTCGCTGTTTTGAATCAGCGTACGGATGTGGGCGTGACTGCGTTCGGGCTGATGGGAATGCCCGTGGCCGTGGCTATGGTCGTGATCATGTGCATGGCCGTGCGAACAGTGCTCGTGGTCGTCTCCATGCGTGTGTGCATGTGAATGGGCCTCTCCCGCATGCGAGTGGGTGTGCTCAGTCTCGTGCCCATGGTCATGAGAACAGTTCGCGTGAGCATGGTCATGGCTATGCTCGTGATCGTGGCCATGCTCGTGCTCGCACGACTCCGAATGCGTCGCACCCTCGTGGACGCCAAACTTGACGCCCTCAATCTCTCCCCGTTTTTCACGCTCGAAGTGCATGTGGAAATGCCCTAGGTCGAGCTTCGAGAGTTCCCATTCCAATGTGGAAGGTTTCACTCCCAAATCGCACAACGCACCCACGGTCATGTCGCCGCTGATGCCTGAAAAACAGTCCAAAAATAGCACTTTCATGGTAGTGAAATGAGCGGCTGTCTTAGATAAGGCGGTTCCGGTTGGAGACTGCGTCGTGCAGACGGATGGCGTTATCGTAAAGCGCTTTGCCGATGATTGCCCCATGGATTCTCGGGTTCTGCCCGAGGCGCTGCACATCCGCTAAACTGGACACCCCGCCGCTCGCAATCAGGTTGCAATGGATGACCGTCAGCATCCGTTCCAAGCCCCGGAAGTTCGGGCCAGCCATCATCCCATCAGTGGCGATGTCGGTGTAAATGATCGTCCCCACGCCGCAGTCTTCTACTTTGCGGGCGAGGTCCAATGCGTCGATTTCGGACACTTCGGTCCAGCCCTTGGTGGAAACGCGACCGTCCTTAGCGTCGATGCCTACAGCGATTTTGTCGCCGCCGAACTCCTTGACCATGTCGCCCACAAAGGAGAGCGACTCCGCTGCGCGCGTTCCAATCACTACTCGACCCACTCCGGCGTCCAGCGCCGACTTCACGGCCTCTGGCGAGCGCATCCCGCCGCCCAACTGGATGGGCACGAGCAGGGTCTTCGCAATAGCGCGCACGATTTCCAGGTTCGTGTGAATGCCCGTGAACGCAGCGTCCAAATCGACCATGTGAATCCAGTCGCCGCCTTCTTCGCTCCAGCGCTTCGCATACGCTTGAGGGGAGGCGGGATAAACAGTTTTGTCGTCGGCTTTACCCTGACGAAGACGAACAACTTGGCCTCCCATGAGGTCGATGGCTGGGTATAAAAGCATAAAGTTAAAAGTGGTTCAGATTAACGAAATTAGGCAACCGTTTGGTGCCTCAGAAAATTGCCCAAAATGCCAAGCCCCACGGCCTGACTTTTCTCAGGATGAAATTGTACTCCGCCAATGCGCCCGCGGGCGGCGGCCGCGGCGAACGTCTCGCCATAAGTGCAGGTGGCGGTCACCACATCGGTATCTATCGCCTCGGGATAGAAGGAATGCACAAAGTACACGTACGGATCCGATGGCAACCCATCCCAGAGCGAGTGCTCCCTTTGGGTCAGCTTGAGCACATTCCACCCGATCTGCGGGACTTTCAACCCTTCCCCCTGGAAACGGCGCACTTGTCCCTTGAAAACGCCCATTCCAGCAACACCCGGAGCTTCTTCGCTGCCTTCAAACAGCACTTGGTAGCCCACGCAAATCCCTAAAAACGGGCGGTCTGCCGTGATCCATTCCTGGAGCGGTTCCCAAAAACCGCGTTCGCGAATTTGTTGGACGCAATCCCCGAAAGCGCCGACGCCGGGGAGCACGACAGCTTGCGCTTCGTGGAGGCGGGCAGGATCTGCGAGAATTTCGACGTCGCCGCCTTGAGAGCGCAGGGCGTTGTAAACGCTGCGAAGGTTGCCTGAACCGTAGTCGATGAGAGCGATCATGCTGTGATGAACCGGGATTCCTGAGTGGAGAGAAAAAACGATCTCACGCTGGTGGCAGCGGAGAATGCAAGAAAAGGCGTTGTGTTTGGTTAGAGAAGGCCCTTGGTACTTGGAACGCCTTGGACGCGCGGGTCAATGCGACATGCGAAATCCACGGCTTTGGCAAGGCTCTTGAAAGCGGCCTCAGCCATGTGATGCCCGTCGCGTCCATACAAGATGTTTATGTGCAGATTGCACGCTGCGTTGTTGCTGAAACCGCGCATGAACTCTTCCACCAGGGTAAAGGAAAATGCTCCCATGGAGGCCACGCCTTCCGGGGCGCGGTAGTCTAGAAACGGACGACCGCTAAAGTCGATGACGGCTCGGGCTAGGGTTTCGTCCATGGGGACGTAGGCCGAGCCGTAGCGGGCGATACCGTGTTTGTTGCCAAGGGCGCGCGCAAACGCCTGGCCTAGAGCAATTCCTGTATCTTCAACCGTGTGATGAAAGTCGATCTCGATGTCGCCGTCAGTTTCTACCTCAAGGTTCACAAGGCTGTGCCGAGCGAACAAGGTAAGCATGTGGTCGAAGAAGGGCACCTTGGTGTGGATCACGCTCTGGCCATGGCCATCAATGTTGAGCTGGAGGCGAATCCGTGTCTCGGCGGTATTACGTTCGATTAGGGCGGTGCGTTGGCTCATGAGTGAGTCGAGTGAGCGGTAGATTCAAACAGAGCTCAAGCCCGCTGAGAAGCGGAGAGTCGCGTTGAGATGGTGTAGATTGAGGCTGCCCTCGGAAATCTGGAGCGAAGGTTCGCGTGTCTGAGGTTTCTGGGGTAAGAAAAAAGCTCAATGAAACCACGCATAGTTGTACAGCTGGTCGTCACTGCCCTTGCTTTTGTAGACACTATGCAAGGAACAAAAATGAACGCACAAGAAACGCAGCCTCAGCCTCCCCTTGCGAAAAAAGTCGCGAAAACCACCGAACTGCACGGTCAAAAAGTCACCGACTATTACGCCTGGTTGCGGGACGACAGCCGCGAAGCGGCCGAGGTCTTGGCTCATCTAAGTGCGGAGAATGACTACGCCAAAGCAGTCACTCAATCTTTGGAGCCCTTTCAGGAAACACTTTACAACGAGCTGCTTGGACGCATCCAAGAAGACGACGCTCTTGTTCCCTACAAGCTTGGCGACTGGTTCTATTACAACCGGACTGAAAAAGGAAAACAGTACCCCATCCGTTGTCGCAAACGTGGCAGCCTTGAGGCGCCTGAAGAAATCACTCTGGATGAAAACCAGTTGGCTGAGGGGAAGGATTTCTTCGAACTCGGCGAATGGGCCGTTAGCCCGGATGGCAACCTGTTGGCCTTCAACACCGATCTCGTCGGCTATCGTCAGTACAATCTCCACGTTAAAGACTTGCGCACCGGTGAAGTAACCGAGGACATCGCCGGACGCGTCACCTCAGTCACCTGGGCTTTGGACGCAAAGACCCTCTTTTATGTGCAGGAAGACGCCACAACCAAGCGCTCCGACAAACTCTTCCGGCATGTGTTAGGTAGCTCCGAGCATGAACTGCTCTACGCCGAGACCGACGAACTCTACACCACCGAAGTCTCACGCACCCGTAGCAACGCATTCATCTGTCTCGTCTCGCAAAGTAAAACCACGAGCGAAGTCCGCACTATCCCTGCGGCAGAGCCCACCTCGGACTTGAATGTGTTTTTGCCACGGCGCGAAGGCCACGAGTATTATCTGGACCACCTCGGCAACGACTTCTACGTGCGGACCAACGACCACGGGAAAAACTTTCGTCTCGTGAGCGTCCCTGTCTCCGATCCGCGCCCCGAGAACTGGAAGGAGCTCATTGCGCCCCAGAAATCCGTGATGCTGGAGGACGTGGAATGTTTTGCGACGCACTTTGTCACTCTGGAGCGAGAGAACGGGTTGCCCAAAATTGCGGTGCACGATTTGGCCACGAATACGGCCCATGACATCGCATTCTCTGAGCCCGTTTACGCGGTGAGTCCGATGCAGAACCCGGATTTCCAGTCGAATGCTTATCGTTTTTCCTATCAGTCTTTTACCACGCCAAACTCGGTTTATGATTACGATGTCACGACTCGGCAGCGGGAGTTGAAAAAGCGTCAGCCCGTCCTCGGTGGATACGATCCGAGTCTGTACGAGTCTGAACGCATCGAGGCCACCGCGCCGGATGGAACCAAGGTGCCGATCTCCCTTGTGCACAAAAAGGGACTGCCCCGCGATGGCTCAGCGCCTCTGCTGCTGGAAGCTTATGGTTCGTACGGTTTTCCCGACGACGTAGATTTCTCTTCTAACCGCCTGAGTCTTCTCGACCGCGGGGTAGTGTACGCCATCGCCCACATTCGCGGTGGCGGCGATCTGGGCAAGGAGTGGCACGATCAGGGGAAGATGATGTCGAAGATCACTACTTTCACTGATTTCATTGCTTGTGCAGAGCATTTGGTGTCCGAAAAAATCACCAGCAAGGACCGACTGGCAATCACCGGAGGCAGCGCTGGCGGTCTGCTCATGGGGGCCGTCACCAACATGCGCCCGGACTTGTTCAAACTTGTCGTGTCGTACGTCCCGTTTGTGGATGTCATCAACACGATGTTGGACGAGTCGTTGCCTCTGACTGTGGGGGAATACTTGGAGTGGGGGAATCCCCATGAAAAAGCGGCCTTTGATTACATGCGCCGCTACTCGCCTTACGAAAACATTGAGCACAAAGCCTACCCAACGATGTTGGTGCGGACTTCCTTGTTCGACAGCCAGGTGGGCTACTGGGAGCCCGCCAAGTACGTGGCGCGTCTGCGCGAACTGCGCACGGACGACCATTTGCTGCTGTTCAAGGTGAAGCTTGAGCCCGGCGGCCACAGCGGTTCCTCGGGACGGTACGACCGGCTAAAGGATACGGCGTTTGATTATGCGTTTATTCTTAGCCAGCTTGGGATTTCGAAGTAATGCTGTGCTGGCTCGGGGAAACGGAGCTATACCCTCGGGAGCGCAGTTCTACTTGATCCGTTGATGCCAGCGCTGGCACCCCTCTGGGGTGCGCTGGGGATTGGCCGTTTTAGGCGGCGGAATGGAAGGTTGCGTTGGCCGTGACTCCAGTTCGGTTCCTAAAACCGACCAGTTTTTCGGGGTGCTCCTCCATCTCCCTCCGAAGTTGATTCAC
>CAIWVL010000223.1 GCA_903916085.1 uncultured Spartobacteria bacterium | reverse complement strand
TCGCCTTTTTGGGGCATCGTGAGCATGCCGCGGTGTTACGATTACAGAGCGAAGCGAGCCAACTTTTGACTCAGAGCGCTGAACTCAAAGTCGAGGCGAGTAATGCGTTTCTGCGGTTTCAGTCTAAGGTCGCCCGACTGGAGGAGCTGGAGCGGGCGATGGCGTTCGCTAAGCTTTTTCCGTTAAAACAGGGCTCGGAAGATCTTCGCGACAACGAAATTAAGCGCTGGGAAGGTTACATCACGAAGAATAAGACTACTGAAGAGGATATTAAGATGGGCGTAGATCAGTTTCCGGTACGCAATGAGGATGGATCTGAGAACGACACCACCGGTGGATTAGTTGTGACTGGGAAGCGCTTTCAACAGCTTGCTGTAGAGCGTGTGGAGGCAGCCAAAGCTAAGGCCGCCGAAAGCGACGTTGCGCATCATCAGGCTGTTCGCTTGGATTGGGCGCATCTGACTGTCGAGATGGGATTGGTGCTTTGCACGTTTTGTGTGATTACTAAGGTACGGTCGATGTGGTTCGCTGGGATTTTGGTCAGTGGTTTTGGGGTTTACTTAGCCGTTACGGCGCTCGGTATGGGGCATTAGTAATCGGTAATCATTAATCTCTCTTTGGGTGTGTAGCCGAAGGCTAATGAAAGTTGGTAATCTCTGGGAAGGTTGGCCACATCTGAGGAATTCCTTCTCTAGTACCTGGTAGCTGTACGGCGAAATTGTTCGGATTGTTAGAAGGTCCAAGTCGGCAACCGAGCCGGAGGCTTCTGAAGAGAGCCGGTGGTGATAGGAGCGAAGCGACTGGGACCACCGGTATACCGCACCAGACGGATTGCGCTCCGGCAGGTGTGCGAGAAACATCCGCAACCCAAGCGACTCGGGTTCTGTGTGAGGGTTTGTTCGCGCACCTCCGGCGCGCAGAGCTTTGTCTGGGCATCACCGGTGGTTCCGCTCGTTCCTCGCATCACCACCGGCTCGTCTAATTTCCTAGCCCCCTCGCGGAGGCTTCAGAAAGACTGGCCAATTGTTGAAGGTTCCTTCCAGAGATGTCCATAGGAGATCCTACCTTCTAGCCAGTTCTGCCTACGAGTCCCCTGCGCCCTGTGTGGGGGCCAATGCTTAGTCCATTCGGACCACCGCCTTGATCACGCCCGTTTCGGGCTTTACCCAGCTCGGGAACACTTCGGGCACTTCATCAAAGCTGGCGTGGTGCGTGATCCACGGCGCCGTATTGATTCTGCCCTCTTCAATGAGCGAAATGATGCGAGTGAAGTCGCCTGAGAGCGCATTGCGACTAGCCAGGAGCGTCAACTCTCGGCGATGCAGGAACGGGGCGTGCGGGAATTCGAGATTTTGCTGAGTGATTCCCACGAAGACAACCCTTCCGGCGAATGCGGCAAACTCCATGGCGCGCACCATCGACTTGTTGTTGCCGGTCGCATCGATAACGAGATCTGCGAGCTGGCCGTCCGTGAGTGCGGCGAGAGCGAGCGCATCAGACTCGTCGCCGCGCACGAGCAGGGTGTTGGGAACGCCCATTTGCTCACGCACAAAGGCGAGGCGGGCCTCGCTAATGTCCATGACGACCACGCGTGCTCCGGAGAGTTTGGCAAATTCTAGCGCGGAGAGACCGATGGGACCGGCGCCGATAATGAGAACGGTCTCCCCTGGTTTAGGGTTACCGCGGTTGACGGCGTGGCAACCGATGGCGAGGGTTTCTACCAATGCACACTGGTCGGGAGTCAGGTTGGGAGCGGGATGCAACTTTCTCGCTGGAAGAAGGATGCGGTCAGTGAGGCCGCCGTCGCACATGACGCCGAGGGTTTTGTGAAATTCGCAACAGTTCGTAAAACCGCGACGGCAGGAATAGCACTTCTGGCAGTTGAGATAGGGCTCCACGGAACAGCGTTCGCCTACCTTGAGGGTCGTCACACCTTCGCCCAATGCGAGGACTTCCACGCCCAGTTCGTGACCGGGAACGCGTGGGTAGGTGAAGAACGGCATCTTGCCGAGGAAACCGCTTAGATCCGTGCCGCAAATGCCTACGCGCTGCACGCGTACGAGCACCTCGCCCGCAGCTGGCGCGGGTGGTTCGGGGATTTCAATTCGGCGCCAAGTGAGTGGCTTTTCGAGCTGGAGTGCTTTCATTGGTATCGCGGCAAGGTTGTTGTTAAAAACTATCCGATGAAGAGAGGGCGCATGTGGCGTTCGAAGATGTTTTCGGTGACTTGTTTGGCGACGATTTCCTCGTTGGCCTTGAGCAAATCGAGATAGCGCGTACCGGCTTTGGCCGCGAGTTTGAAGGAGACGTGTAAGAGTTGGCGGATGTGAGCGTTGAAGCCGGGATGGCCGGGGATGTGTCGTACGGCGCTCGCGAACTGTGGGCCGTTCCAGGCATTGACGGTTTCTGGGGAGGGAAGTTGGGTGCGGTCGATGTCGATGACGCTGGCGTAGGGAGCGCAGAGGTCATCTACATGAGCGAGGGCGTACGCGTAGATTTCTTTGGCGAGGACGAGTCCTTCACCGCCGGCTTCGGCTAGGCCGATGATTTCCTCCAGCCAGGTCGTGCCTGCGGTCTTGATGTGAACGCCTGCTCCGGTTCGGGCGAGTGCACGGCGGATAATGGGATAGAGGCTAAACTTATCGCTGCCGCTATGGACGCTAAGTTTCAGATTGGCGGGCAGTCCATACAAGGCGATGGCGCGTGCGATGACGGCGAGGTCGTCGTTGAACTCGCGCTCAAACTGGACGAGATCGCCCACGTAATCCACGCCCTTGTTGAAGCGGCCTGTAAACTTGGGCGCAATGGTTTGGGCGCGCACTTTTTCATCGGCGAGTGCGGCGAGAATGATGAGTAGTTCCGAGGGCGTCTGAGGCGCGTCGGTTTCGTCCATGGAAACTTCGGCGATGATGTTTTCTTCGCCCTTGGCGAGGGCGACGTGCCTGTAGATGCGGCCTGCATCTTGAACGGCGAGAAGATATTCGGAGGCGACCCGCTCGACGTCGGCATGAGTGAGGGTGAAGGGTTCGCTTGCCCCGGGGATTTGCGTCGTGCCGATGAGCTCCGGGTGGCGAGTGACAAAGGCGTGGACGTCTGCGGCGGGGGCGGGTTTGCCGATGGAGTCGGCGACGTCTATGGTGAAGAAGTCGGAGGAGGCGATGAACCGTTCTACGGTTTCGAGGCGGATGTGGTCGGCATCGACATGCCATCCGTGGCTCCAGCCTAAAGCATGGACGGCGGTCTGTGCTGCGTCGAACACGCTCTGCGGTTCGGAGCCGATAAAGGTGTGCTCGCGGTTGGACTTGTTCCACACAGGAGCGACTGTGATGCCTTCCTTTTCAAGTTTTTGAAAAGCAAGTAGCTGCGCCTTGGCTTGGTGCGCGAAACGGTCGCCAACGCCGAAGGAGAATTTTTCGAGAGTATGCATGGAAAGTGTGGAGCTAAGAAAAGCGTGGGATTTTACACGGCTTCCAAGCGCGTGGAATCACCGAATGGAAAGAGCGCGCTGAACTGGCTGGTGCTCCTAGGGTTAGCCATGGCGGGCTCTAGTACGATGCAGGGCGATCCGTCAGTTTGCCTGATTTGAGGTACTAAGGACGGCTAAATTAACTCAAAAAAAGAGGGGGCGTGTGGAGGCGCAGAGAGTGCGGAGAAATTACGGAATAACCCTCAAAACGAGTTTTTTATAAAAGCTCCGTGTTCTTCGCACATCCGCGTGAGGTTGCCTTTTTTTAGGCGCTCTAAGAGCGCTTTTCGAACTGCACGAGGTCTCCCAAAATGTTGAGGCCTTCTGCTTTCACTGGGTCGTAGCGGATAGGGAGGCTTTTGAAAATGTTCAGTTCCTCTTTGTCGTTCTGGGGTTGTTCTTCTTCGGGTTCGCCTTCTTTGGTCCGTTTGGGTTCCTCAAAGGTTACGGGGAACAGCTCGCTCTTGGCCACATTGTCCAGCGTGATTCGATACGCTTTGGGCTCAGCTCCTTTCTCGCGGGCAGCCCGTTCGGCATCGCGCTTTTCGTTGCGTGCCTTGTCTTTGTCGATCTCGGCCTTGCGCACTGTTTCGTTAATAGAAAGTCGGTTGGTTTCCACGTACTGCCGAATGCGCTCCAAATCTTCGCGGATGTAGGTGAATTCAGCATTCTGCGGGATGCGTGCCTCGGAGAGGTTGCGGAGTTCGGCGATGTGCAGGGGCTTGGTCCACTTGGTGTAGTCCAATGGTTTGATGGTGTCGTAGGGCAAGGGATCCTTGAGAGCGGACTCGCCGATTTCGGGTTGGTCGCTGGTAGAGGGCAGGGTGATGTCGCTTTCCACGCCGCGCAACTGAGTAGAGCCGCCTGCGATGCGGTAGAACTTCTGGATGGTGAGTTTGATGGCGCCGGCTTGCCCGCCGTTTGCTAAGGAGGGCACAGCTTTGCTGAGCTCGATCATCTGTTGGACGGTGCCCTTACCAAAGGTCTTGCTGTCGCCCACGATGAGGGCACGCCCATAGTCCTGCATGGCGGCAGCGAAGATCTCGCTGGCCGAGGCGCTTTGGCGGTTTACAAGCACCACCATGGGGCCGTCGTAGGCGATGCTCGGATCGGTATCCCGGTTTACGACAATTTCGCCATTCCAGTTTTTGACCTGCACCACTGGCCCTTCGCTAATGAACAGGCCGCTCAGATTGATTGCTTCCTCAAGCGACCCGCCCCCATCCCGCCGGAAATCCATGATCAAGCCTTCAATGCCCTCTGCCTTGAGTCTCGTGAGCAGGCGCAAAACGTCTCGGGTCGTGCTTTTTGCCTCTGGGTTGCCGTTCTGGGTGAAGTCTCGGTAGAAAGAGGGAAGGTCGATGTAGCCTAGCCTCATCAAAGAGCCGTCAGGCCGTTGCCATTCCAAGAGTTCGGCATGCGCATCGCCCTCCTTGATTTTGATCTCGTCCCGTTTGATTTCCACCTCGGTGCGCTCGGAGCCGTTGGTGGATCCCACGGGAATAAGTTGGAGGCGGACTAGAGTGTCTTTAGCGCCGCGAATCATCCCGACGACCTTGTCGAGCTTCATGTCGACGCAGTCCACAAACTCGGCATCCCCCTGAGCCACGCCGACGATCCGGTCGCCTGCCTTGATTTTGCCAAGCCTGCTGGCCGGGCCGCCGGGTATCAGCTGCTCAATCTTCGTGTAGCCGTCTTCGGAGCGTAGTCGGGCACCGATCCCGAACAGGGAGAGGCGCATGCTGATGTTGAACTGCTCCTGGTCGCTTTTGCTCATGTAGTCCGAGTGCGGATCGTAGGTCCGGGCAAGACTGAGCAGGAAAAGCTTTACGACCTCCTCGCTGTTTTGCTCGCCCAGGTCACGCAGGAACTGGTCGTAGCGCTTGCCGATGACTGTCGCGGGGTCTTTGTCCTTCTGCTTTTTGCTAAGTCGTTCCTGGATAAGCTCCGAGGTAATGCGATCGCGCCAGAGCTGGTTGACGGTAGCGGCTGCGGGCCAGGGGAGCTTTTGGCGGTTGAGTTCGATAGTGTGGTCTTCGTTGAAATTGAGTTCCGAAGTCAGGAGTTCTTTGGCAAAGGCGACACGTTCTCCCGCTCGCTTGATGAATACCTCGTGGATTTGGTGTGCGGCTTGGGTGCGTCCAAAGATGATTTCGGAGTCCAGGCTGTCTGCCCACTTTTGGGTAAAGCCGTCCACGTCTTCTTGGGTGAAGAAGAGGTGGTTATAGTCTAGGAGGTCTAGGTAGTTGCGGAGCAGTTTGCGCGAGATCTCCGTGTTGAGCCGTTGTTTGGAGTAATGGACCTGCTCGAGCAGGCTGGCCACGGCGATGGTGACTTGCGCTGGATCGGGCTCTTTGCTGGCGCTCGCCGCACGACCAGAGAGAGAGGAGAGAGGAATCAGGCTGAGGGCAGCGAGTGGAACAAGGAAAAGGCGGGAAAGTCTCATCGGTTGGATGGGGGGGATGCTTGGTAAGCAGCGGGATGCAAAGGGCACAAAGCTGCGTCCACGACGGGTTACAGTCAAAGACTCCCAGCAAATGACTTAAAATTAAAGTTCGCCAGTGGGTCTAAGAATCCAAGCTCAGGCGGGCGCTGGCGTGGTGTAAGCGATCAGACTAGTCGCTTTACCTATGTCTTTGGGTTGAATAAAAATAAAATTCCGCTGGAAATCCTCTGACACTGTCGGAGGGTACGCAACCTTTGCCATGTTCTCCGCCGCCCCGCTACGCTCTCAAATGATTCGCTCTCTGCTTGTTCCGGCCTTGAGCTTGGTGGTGTTTTTTTTGGCGTGCGCACCGGTCCGGGTGAGTGCTGCGGTCGTTGTGCTGGATCCTGGCCATGGTGGGCACGATCCCGGAGGCATTCCCGGTCAGCGGGTTGTGGAAAAACGGGCGGCATTGGACGTGGCGCTCCGCGTTAAGGCGCGGCTCAAGGCGGCTGGCCACCGTGTAATCATGACGCGTTCCACGGACGAGTTTGTGGAATTATCCCAGCGTGTGGCTATTTCAAATGGAACGCCATCGAGTGCGGTATTTGTGAGTATCCACTTCAATTCCGCTCCCAACTCGGACGCTCATGGGATTGAGACGTACCATTTTAGCGGTCGCAGTACGCGCCTGGCCGAGGCGATCCATCAGCGGGTCGTGGCTGCCACCGGTGAGGAGGATCGAGGCGTGCGAAAGGCCCGTTTTTACGTGCTGCGCTATAATCGGCGAACGGCTGTGTTGGCGGAGTTGGGCTTTCTCACCAACGCCAGGGAGGGCGGCCGGGTGGCTCGTAGCCCTGGGTACTGCCAGAAATTGGCGGATGCCGTGGCAGGCGGAGTCCTAGCTGTGGTGCGCTAAATCGTCCGTCGATTCTTTGAGTCCCTCAACGCGGCAGGTTGTTTTGCCTTTCGCCAAGGGGCGCTTTCGCTGTTAAGTGCAGGCTTCCCAAGCCATGCCGGACTGTACCTTTTTTACCACTGCGATTGATTACACCAATGCGGCCCCCCACATTGGTCATGCCTATGAAAAGGTGCTCACCGATGTGCTTGTCCGCTTTGAACGGTTGAGCGGTCGATCCGCTTATTTCCTGACGGGAGTCGATCAGCACGGGCAGAAGGTGCAGCAGTCCGCCGAAAAAGAAGGGCTCACGCCACTAGCCTTTGCAGAGGCATGCACTGCGAAGTTTTTAGGGCTCTGGAAGACGTTGGGAGTGGAATTTGACGGTTGGGCCGCCACCACCAACCCACTGCACAAGCAGGCGGTGCAAAAGATTTTGCAGCGGCTTTTTGACGAAGGGCAGCTCTACAAACAGGGGCACCGTGGTTTTTATAGCGTTCGTCAGGAGCAGTTTCTCACGGATAAGGAGCGCAACGAAGCGGGTGCATTTGGTCCCGAGTGGGGGCAGGTCGTGGAACTCGAGGAAGAGAACTATTACTTCCGCCTTTCCGCCCACAAAGACTGGCTGCTCGGCTTTATTGACGCCCATGAGCACTTTGTGGTGCCCGCTTTTCGCCGTGTAGAGCTGCGCAATGCCGTGGAGCGTCTTTCTGGAGATTTGTGTATTTCAAGGCCCAAGACTCGCCTTTCTTGGGGAATTGAACTCCCTTTTGATAAGGAGTTTGTCACATACGTGTGGTTTGATGCGCTCATCAACTACGTCTCCTTTGCCGGGTACTTGGCTGAGGCGGGCAGCGGCCTTCCCGAGTTTGGTACCCTCTGGCCAGCCAAAGCCCATGTTATCGGCAAGGACATCCTGATCCCCGCCCACGGCGTTTACTGGCCCATCATGCTCCATGCGCTGGGCTTTCCTGACGCCGAAATCCCCACGTTGCTTGTGCACGGCTGGTGGAACATTTCAGGCGCGAAAATGAGCAAGAGCCTCGGCAACGCCGTCAATCCCGCTCTGCTTGCGGAGCGCTATGGTGTCAGCGCCCTGCGCTATTATCTCATGGCCGACATCGCCACGGGGCGGGACGCTGATTTTTCAGAGGAGCGCCTGCGGATGCGTTTCAACGACGAGCTTGCCAACAACGTGGGCAATTTACTCAACCGCACCCTCAACATGGCGCAACGCTATCGGCAGGGGGTTCTCCGGAGGGTGCCCACGAACGACGCCGATTTGCACGCGCTGTCCGAGGTCGAGGCGCCGGGCGCGGTGGCCGCCTACACGCAAGCGATGGAGCACTATCAGGTGGATGCCGCCCTCGCGGCAGCGGTTAACTTAGCGCGTGCCTGCAATCAGCTCATCGAGTCTTCGGCCCCTTGGAAGCTCGCCAAGGACCCCGAACAGGCTGATCGCTTGGACGCTGTCCTTTATCACTTGGCAGAGTCCATTCGTCTGGTGGCGATCTTGTTGGTGCCCGTTTTGCCTGAGGCCGCGCTTGGGATTCTAGGACAGCTTCAAGCGAGCGCTGCGCCGAGTCTGGCGGCGGCTGTGTGGGGGGGGCTGCCCGATGGGCATCAGCTTGGCACGCCTGTGCCGTTATTCCCGCGTCTCGAAGCGCCTCCGGTTGAGGCTGAGTAATCTTGCGCCGTGATGCACGCCATCTCCCATGCGATTGGATCCGGTGTGATCCGGCTGCTTCGGTACATGGGGCAGCTCGCGTTTTTGGTGAAGGACACGGTTGTTTCGCTGCGGGTTGCGCCGTTGCGCTGGGGACTGTTGATGCAACAGCTTGCTGAGATCGGATTTCGTTCACAGCTCGTGGTGGTGGTGACCGGCGCGTTCACGGGAGCCGTGTTTTCTGCACAGACATACTTTCAGTTTCACCGCTTGGGGATGGACTCTGCGGTGGGTGCCGTGGTGGCGGTTTCGTTGTTTCGCGAACTGGGCCCAGTGTTGACGGCGCTGATGCTCTCGGGCCGGGTGGGGGCGTCGATTGCGGCGGAAATTGGCACGATGAAAGTGACTGAGCAGATCGAAGCCCTACGCTCGCTCGGAGTGCACCCGATCGACTTCCTGATCGTGCCTCGTATTCTGGCGTTGATTATTTCGACCCCCCTTCTGGTAGCGGAATGCATTGGGTTGGGGATCGGGGCAGGATTTCTGGTGGCGACCAAGGTGCTGGGGGTGTCACGCGCGTATTACATGACAAACATGCTGACCTTTACGACGGGGCGCGACATCAAGATGGCGCTCATTAAGGGCACGGTGTTTGCCTGTCTGATTGGGTTTATTGCGTGCGAGGAGGGCTTGAAAACTGCGAATGGTGCTGCTGGGGTGGGGCGCGCACCTACTCAGGCGGTGGTGATTGCCTCGCTGGTGATTCTTATTTCCAACTTCTTTTTGTCTCTCTTGCTCAATATTTTTTTTCCCGCAGGGACCTATTGAAAAAGGACGTTCCTTTGCTGGAAAACTGATCAGTTACATACCGTTCGCCCCATGATCGAAGTGATAGATTTATGGAAGTCTCTGGGCACTCAGCAGGTGCTTCGAGGAATCAATCTGAAGGTCGCGCGCGGTCAGACGCATGTGGTGCTTGGTCGCTCGGGGTCTGGCAAGAGCGTTCTGCTTAAACACCTTGTAGGCCTCTTTCAACCTGATCAAGGCAAAGTCCTGGTGGATGGTGAGGACATCGCTCGCCTTAAGGAACGCCAACTCGGACCTATTCGTAAAAAGATCGGGATCCTGTTTCAAAGTGGAGCGCTGTTTGATTCCATGAGTGTGGGCGAAAACATCGCGTTTCCTCTGCGGGAGGCAGGCATGAAGGATGAATCTCTCATCGCCTCTAAAGTTGCGGAGGCTCTTGAGATGGTGGATCTCGG
Organism: uncultured Spartobacteria bacterium; assembly: GCA_903916085.1. Lineage (GTDB taxonomy): Bacteria > Verrucomicrobiota > Verrucomicrobiia > Chthoniobacterales > Chthoniobacteraceae > Chth-196. Next base: position 33,362 of record CAIWVL010000223.1, on the reverse strand, counting down.
TGGAGAACAGGAAAAAATGCCGGAAAATCTGTCGGGCGGTATGCGTAAGCGGGTGGGGTTGGCGCGCACGATTGTATCGCGGCCTGCCTGTATTTTGTATGATGAACCGACGACAGGACTGGATCCGATTGCAACGGACTCTATCAATCATTTGATTCGCCGCTTGCAAAGACGGCTTCAGGCTACTTCGGTCGTGGTCACGCACGACATGAAAACCGCGTTTCACACGGCAGACCGCATCGCCTTTTTGCACGAGGGGAGTATTTACTTTGAAGGCTCCACGGAAGAACTTCGGGCCTCGAAGGATCCGTTGCTTATGGATTTCATTGAGGGACGTTCGGGAGAGTCTGATTAAGTTATGGCCAAGCAAAATAAAGGACGGGCGGAAATGTTGGTCGGTCTATTCCTGTTGATCGGCTTGGGAATCCTGTGCGTGCTTGTGGTGACCTTTGGACGGATGGGAACCACGTTTAAGAAGCCCTACGAACTTACCGTGATCTTTACCAATGTCAGCGGCCTCGCTTCTGAAGCTGACGTTCTTCTGGCCGGCGCTAAAGTGGGGTACATCGGTAGCGCACCTCAACTTTTGGGCGACTCGTACCGTGTCGCTGTCAAGCTGAAGGTGGACGAAAACATTCGGATTCCACGCAAAAGCCGCTTTACGGTGGGGAGCGCCAACTTGCTTGGCGACAAGTTTATCGACGTCATTCCGTCTCTCGACATGGATCCTGCCGATGTTTGGCAGCCAGGCGAGATCATTGAGGGAAGCCGAGCCGGTGGATTTGAGGAGCTCACTGCCCGAGGTGGAGAAGTGATGGATCAACTTTCGACGAGTCTGAAGCAGATTCAAGCGCTTACAACGAACATCAACGAGCGCGTTCTCAACGAAACCAACGTTCATAATCTCTCCGAGACCTTCGAAAACTTGAAGGAAACCTCGGCTTCCTTCAAAAAAACGTCACTCTCTTTGGACGCAGTTCTTGCCAAGGCGTCCGACGTTACGGAGCGAGCCGGGAGGGCTGCGGATTCGCTCCAGAAGCTCGGAAAGAACGCCTCAGAGGGCAAAGGTGCGCTAGGAGTCCTTCTCAACGACAAAGAGACCGCCGACAACCTCCGGACGCTCATCTACAACATGCGCCGCTCTGGCGTCCTCTTTTACAAGGATCGCCCCGTGCCAGAAGGAGAATTGAAACCCCGTTAGGATACGTTTGGGACAACGCGCGGAGCGTTCCCCGTTTTTACCGAAGGATCTGAAATGGAAGAGCCATTCCCCTCAACAACGGTCCAACCGGGGCTTGTGAAGGCTGGGGTGTTTGCTGCGAGTCGCCACCTTTTCGTGTGTATTGGGCCGGAGTGCTGTGCGAGTGCGGACGGCGAGGTCCTGTGGGAGCGCATAAAGCGTCGCGTGAAGGAAACCGGAGTGGCGGCGATGCGTACGAAGGCAGGGTGTTTTCGGGTGTGTTCTGGAGGCCCGTGGCTGGTCGTTTACCCGGAGGGTGTGTGGTACGGCGAGGTTACGCCCGAGCGCTTTGAGGTGATCCTACAGGAGCATTTGTTGGGAGGAGCGCCTGTGGATCGTTGGATTGTGGCAAAGAACGCCCTTGGCTGTAGCGGCTGTGGCGCGTGATTCGTCCGGCCTGGGTCAGATGCCCCGGCAAATACAGTCTGCGGTGTGATCGTTGACCATGCCGACGCCCTGCATGAAGGCGTAGATGGTCGTCGGACCGACAAAGTTGAACCCTGCTTTTCGTAACGCCTGGCTCAGTGCTTCAGAATCCAGCGTTTTCGAAGGAAAATCCGAGATGGTTTTCCAGTGGTTGACCTTCGGTTTGCCGTTCACAAAGCTCCACATCCATTGGACGGCATCTCCTTTGCGGGATTCGAGTTCCAGCCAGGCTTTCGCGTTCTGGCGCACGGCAAAAATTTTTCCTCGATGGCGGATGATCCCTGCATCGGATACGAGCGCTTCCAGCTCCGGGTTGGTCATAGCGGCAACGCTTTCGGGTTCAAACTGGTGGAAGACCTGCCTGTAATGCTCTCGTTTCTGAAGGACGGTCCACCAAGACAGGCCTGCCTGAGCGCCTTCGAGGCAGATCATTTCAAACAGATAACGCCGGCCAAAGGAAGGCACAGCCCACTCGGTGTCGTGGTAGTGGCGGTACAGTTCGAGATGAGTCGGCAGCCAAGAGCAGCGGGTGGGGTCCATCGGGTGCGGATGAGTTGGTCCGCAGAGTAAGCTGATTCTCGCAGATTGCGGAGACGCAAACTGCGGTGGTCTCGGCTTTTGCTGGGACAGCGAGGTCAAGTCAGTCGACAAGCCTTATGAAAGAGGAGCTGCGCTTCCGCAAAGACATGCCTCGTATCCAGAACGCCGATGCTGAGCTGGGGCTCCGCGCTCTCAGGGAAAGGTAACTCCCCTGTGGACCCTAATTTAACCAGATCTAAGCGAAGGGCTTCGCCAGTCCCCACGGAACTGGCGAAGCTATGTACATCCTCTTAGTTAGAACGCGTATTGGATCCGCGCCAGCCCCGAAACTGCTGACGTATTCGAGGACGCAGATAATTCTACTTGCGATCCAAATGCAGCCCGGGACGTGAGCTGCACTTCAAAACCAGTCGAGATACGTGCCAAATTTTTATCGTTACGTGCCCCTCTTATGGTGAATTGTGCGCCAGAAAGACCAGCAAAGCTCGCGTCGAGATCCGTGTCTTCTTTTAGATAATGCACCCATCCGGTTTGCAGCATCCCAGTGACGCCAAGACCTGCAACCTTGCCACTGCGCGTTACTTTTACACCTAACTCAGTTTGAGCAGTGGTTGCGGTGCGCAATTTGGACGAGATTCCCGAATCTGCTCCCGTAGAGGCGTTAGATTCCGAGAAATTCGGGATGTGTGCCTGTGAAGCTTGAATAAGGGAATAGGGCGCGAGAGTGAATCCCGAAACCACAAATCCTTCATAGGCGACCCGGAGGCGGCTGGACCATACGGGCACGTCATATTTTCCCTTGAACGATGAGGAGCCGAACCAAGACATGCTGCGAGTGGTTTCTATCCCCATCAGCGAATAACCAAGGGCAGCTCCAATCCGTACGTCTCCTAAGCGAGACGTTCCGTAAAATCCGGAATGAAAAACATTTGCTGACAAATTGCCCAATCCTTCCGCGAGCGAGGCGTTTACATCTGAATCTCCTGCGCCAAATCCTACGACTGTCTGCGACCCCAACGCCATTGAAACTCCAGCCACGCCACCCACAACATTGTCGCTGCGGCGAGCGGAGCCTGTGCTCGCGTTTCCGTCTGCGTGCCCTTCGCCTGCGAAGGTCGATCCCCATAGCTCAAAGGGCGAATTTTGTGGGGAGGCCGCGCACACTGCCTTTCCCCCTGCTGACAAGCTACCAACGCTGAGAGTAGTTGTGGTGGTGCTGCTACGCCCCGTTTCCCGTTGCGCTTCGAATGGATCAAGCATTGCATTCAAGAACAGCTCGGAAGAGCGGGCCGCAACCGGACCGATGGCAGTGTGAATCTCACCAGAGAGATGGTTCAACGCGGTAGCGACTTGCGATGCGTTCAACGGATACAGCCCGTTGAACACCGCTTCTGCCGCAGTGCCCGACAAACGGGTTCCCGAAGCCGCTCGCACTGCATCTAGCGCTGCTCCGACGCTCTTTTGGTTCGTGTTCAGGTTGACACCCGAGGAGCTCAGATCGGTGTAGGATGTTGGGGTGACATAGAGTTGCACGGCAGTGGCCATGTACACGGTGTCGAACCGAGTCCCGCTCAAAATTCCGGTGAGAGGCTGCGTTACAGAGGTAAAAGCACCTGCCACACCAAGATTTGCTCCGACAATCGTATGTCCTGTTCCGACGGGGAACGGCGTTAGATTTCCAAAAGGGACCACTTGAAGTGTCCCGGCGATGTTGGCGGTACCGGTGGTGTTGAATCGGTCTGCTGAAGTATCGTCGATTTCGATGACTGTCGTTGATCCAGTCAGGAGGGAGAGGTTTCCCACGCTGTTGAGGGTAGCAATTGAGTTGCCTGGCGCGAGTTTGCCTCCCGCTTGGACTGTGACATTCGAGACGGTCCCCGAACCTCCAAGAGAGGCACCACTGTTCACTTGAATACTCGCTGCGTTTGGAATGGAGCCGTTCACGCTCAAAGTCCCCGACTGGGCGATCACTGTCCCAGTAAACGAGCTCGCCCCAGTCAACAGCGTCTTGCCTGTTCCCGCCTGCACAAGCTGTCCATTGCCGGAGATGCTTCCACCAAAAGTGAGCGTGTCCGAGCGGTTGAAGGCAAGGGTGCCGTCCAAAGAGACATTGCCTACGATTGATCCTGTGGTTCCGCCCGCGCCCACCTGTAGCGTTCCCGAGCTGATCCGTGTACCACCCGTGTAGGTGTTTGTGCCGGTGAAAGTAACAGATCCGCTGCCCACGGTATTGGTGATGGTCAAAGATCCAGCCGTTGTTAGATCAGAGATGACACCCGAGAAAACAGAGGCATTACCGTGAGAGTCGATGGATCCGCCTTGTCCGCTCACTGTAAAACTCTGGCTTACATTCACGCTGCCAGAGCTGACTTGTAGTGTGCCTCCGTCAAAAGCGGGACTTACTGAGCTTCCAAGGTTAGAAGAGCTGAAGGTGCCTCCACCGACGATGTCTGAGTTAACAACGGGTGGGGGATTGGATGCGCCTCCTGCGACCGTAAAGTTGATGGTAGCCGGACCAGAAATGGTGACGTCGTAGGAGCCCAGTGAACCTGCCAGATACACGGTCGGAACAAGTATGTAAGTCGTTCCAAGCGTGAGTGGTACATTGTTTAGTTTGAAACGAAAATTGCCTCCGCTGTCGTCATCGCTGGCTATTTTATTCGGGTTGGTGGCCGGATTGATGGTTGGGTCGAAAGAACCGCTGAATAGGTAGGCGAACGGATCGTTCGAAAGAGTCAGCGTCGAGGCAGTGTTTAGGAAAGTGTAACTACCCGTGACGGTGGGGACGAAGGTTGCGGTCAGGTAGGCATAGCCCCCGGCTCCTCCTGTATCTCGATTCCAAGTCAGGCTGCCATCTAGCGTTGCGGTGAAAAGCGTGTCTACGGCTTCTGTGGCGAGAGGTGCGAAGGCGAAAAGCAGAGGTAGGCAGCCAAAGAGGCGTTTAAAGTGGCGTGGGGCATTCATTTGTTTGAGTCCGAGTAGGCGGGGCGTGCGTGCACTAAATGTTTCATCTAGATACTTGGGAACGCTGTTAGTGCTCAATGCTTAATAACCGTGCAGCATCGCCGCTTACCGCATGTTCTTAGAAACAGAAGGGTGTGGATCTGTGAAACTTTCCCCACGATTAGCCCACGATATCCAGACTAGAAACACTTCCCCTCCGTTGGAGGGGGCTAATGTGGAGCGGGTGACGCGACTCGAACGCGCGACATCTTCCTTGGCAAGGAAGTGCTCTACCAACTGAGCTACACCCGCATTAACGTTCTGCAAAGATAACGGAAAACGGTCGGCTGACAAGCGCTTTCTAGCGAAAATCGCAATTTTTACACGCTTTTCTTACCAAACTCCGATCCCCGCGCATCAATGAGCTTCGCGACAAAGCTTGTATCGTACTCGCCCCGAACGAAATCTGGATCATGCATGATGGCCTGCTGAAACGGGATCGTTGTCTTGATTCCCTGCAAAATGTATTCACCTAGGGCACGGCGCATCCGGGCAATCGCGTTCTCACGCGAGGTTCCCATGGCGATCACTTTACCAATCATCGAATCGTAATGTGGTGGTACTGTGTAACCTGAGTAGGCATGGGAATCGATGCGCACGCCCCGACCGCCCGGGGCGTAGTACAAATTGATTTTGCCCGGGCAGGGAGCGAAGTTGTTCGCAGGATCCTCTGCGTTGATCCGGCACTCAATCGCGTGGTAGCGGCGCTTGGCGTTCCTCACGTAATGCGAAAGTGGTTCGCCCGCAGCAACTTTGATCTGTTCCTTCACAAGGTCAATGCCGTACGCTTCTTCCGTGATGCAGTGCTCCACCTGGATGCGCGTATTCATCTCCATGAAGAAAAAGTTCCCGGAGTTGTCCACTAGATACTCAATCGTGCCGGCACCTTCATAGCGGACCGACTCAGCGAGTCGCACGGATGCCTCACCCATGCGTTGGCGTAAGTCTTCTGTCATGAGGGGGCTGGGGCACTCTTCGATGATCTTCTGATTGCGCCGCTGCATGGAGCAGTCGCGTTCGCCGATGTGCACGACATTGCCGTGTGAGTCAGCAATCACCTGGAACTCAATATGATGTGGGTTTTCGATCAGTTTCTCGATGTAAACCCCGCTGTTGCCGAAGCATTTCTCGGCTTCCATACGGGCACTGTGGAAGCCGGCGACGAGTGAGCCATCGTTGTGGGCTGGGCGCATCCCGCGACCGCCACCACCTGCAACGGCCTTGATCATGACTGGGTACCCGATTTCGCGTGCGATCCGCAGAGCGTCCTTCTCGGACTCAACCAAGCCGTCGGAACCGGGAGTGACGGGGACTCCGGCGGCGCGGGCTGTGGCGCGGGCGACATTTTTGTCCCCCATGGAGCGAATGGCGGAGGGCGGTGGCCCGATGAACTTGATGTTGCAGCTGGCGCAGACCTCTGCGAAGTGCGCGTTTTCCGCGAGAAACCCGTAACCGGGATGGATGGCGTCTACGTTGCCGATTTCGGCGGCGGAGATGATGCGATCGATCTTGAGGTACGATTGGGAGCTGGGCGCAGGGCCGATACAGACGGCCTGGTCGGCGAGCTGCACGTGGAGGGAATCGACGTCGGCTTCCGAATAGACCGCGAGGGTCTTGATTCCCAACTCTTTGCAGGCTCGGATGACGCGCAGAGCGATTTCGCCGCGGTTGGCAATCAGGACCTTGTTAAACATGATGGGAGAGAAATGAGGGCGTGAAACTGGAACCGGGCAGAGAGAACTGGCCGGGGGAGAGAGGAGAGCGAAATCCGCAGAAGCGGCTTAGCGCAGACGGTACAGAGGTTGGCCGTACTGCACGGGCTTACCGTTTTCAGCCAACATTTCGACGATGACACCGGAGGTCTCGGCTTTGATTTCGTTCATTACCTTCATGGCCTCGATGATGCAGATGACTGTGTCTGGTGTAACCTGCTGGCCTACCGAGACAAAAGCGGGTGAGTCGGGTGAAGGCGCTGAGTAGAAAGTGCCCACCATGGGGGAGTGAATCTCGTGAGAGGGCTCCTGAATAGCGGGTGCCGATGCGGGCAGCGTCGGAGCTGCGGGTGCCGGCAAGACAGCCTGTTGAGGCGCCATGGCGAGAGCGTGTTGCGTGAAAACAGGCAGCGCGTCGCTACCGCGTTTGAGGCTGATTTTGAAGCCTTCCTCTTCCAGAGAGAACTCTGAGAGGTCGTTTTTGCGAAAGAGAGCGATGAGTTCTTTGATGTCTTTGAGTTCCAAGATAGAGGCCTCCGTTAAAAAGTGAATGTTAGCGGCCAGTGTTTCACAGGGTCAAGCAGAGTGAATGTCTAGCGGGTGAAGGTGCGTCTGTTTTTTGTGGTTTACGTCGATCGGTATTTGGGTCCAGCGACCTCTGGAATCACGGCTAAGAAAGCGTCCTACGCAAGTCTGGTTCGCCAGCTTTCCACCATTTCCTGAAGCGACCGTTCCAAGGAAAATTGTAGCTCCCAATGTGGGTAATGGTTCCGTATTTTTGCGAGATTACTGTAGTAACAGATGTGATCCCCGGCTCTTGCCGAGTCGCTGTAGGTAAATAACTGCGGTTGCCCTGAGAGTTTCTCTACAATCTGGAAGGCTTCCAAAATAGAACACGCATTCTCCTTGCCGCCCCCCAGATTATACACCTCGGCGGGGCGCGGTGCCTTGAAAAATTCCCATACAAAGCGGGCTACATCTGTGCTGTGAATGTTGTCGCGTACTTGTTTTCCTTTGTATCCAAAGACGGTGTACGGGCGCTGTTCTAGGTTACAGCGTACTAGATAGCTCAGGAATCCGTGCAACTGAACGCCCGAATGATTCGGGCCGGTGAGGCAACCGCCCCGCAAACAGCAGGTGGGCATGCCAAAATAACGTCCGTATTCTTGTACCAAAATGTCTGCGGCTAGTTTGGACGCTCCGAAAAGGGAGTGGGTGGATTGGTCAATCGAAAAGGACTCTGAGATGCCTTGGGAAAAGTCTGGGTCCGCAAAATCCCAACGGGTGTTCAGTTCTTTGAGGGCAATGGTGTTAGGTCGATCTCCGTAGACTTTGTTAGTGGAAAAATGGATGAAAGGTGAGTCTGGGCAGAAGCGGCGAGCCGCTTCGAGCAGGTTGAGAGTGCCGTTGGCGTTGGTATCGAAGTCGTCGAAGGGGATGGTGGCGGCCAGGTCGTGCGAAGGTTGTGCAGCGGTGTGTACAATAGCGGCAGGGCGCAGATCGCTCACGCAGCGGAGGACGGCGTCCCGGTCGCGGATGTCGATAGCGTGGAGGGTGAATCCCGGGATCAGTCCGAGGAGGCGGTCTCGGTTCCAAGTGGTGTCGCCTTGGGGACCGAAGAAGACGGCGCGCTGGTTGTTGTCGATGCCGTGCAGTGCGAATCCTTGCTGATGAAAAAATAGGCAGATTTCTGAGCCGATGAGGCCGGAGGAGCCTGTTACAAGGATACGCTTGGAGGACATGGGGTTGGGGTTAAGCAGCTGGTTTTTCTGGGAGAGGCAGTCCAGAGGAAAGGAGCGGTTCGCTGGGAGCGGAGGGTTTGCGATAATCGCCTCGGCTGAGCATTTTTTCTAACCAGCAGTATAGACAGATGAACAGGTAGCGGCTGCCCATTTCAGCGATTTTAAGTTTTGCCACGCCAAACCGGCGGTTTCGCCAAGTGATGGGGATGACTTTCCACGAGTAACCTCGAACGATGGCCTTGAGAGGGAGTTCGACGGTGAGGTTGAAGTGCTGGGAAAGGATGGGCGCGATCCCGGTGATAACCGAGCGCCTGTAAGCTTTGAACGCGTTGGTGGTATCGTTGAGCCGGATGCCGAACAGCACCTTGATGAACAAGTTAAACACCCGGTTTAAGAACAGCTTGATCCACGGGTAATCAATCACGCCGCCGCCCCGCATAAACCGGCTGCCGAACACGCAGTCGTACCCTTCGTTCAGGGTTTCCCAGTAGCGCACCACGTCCCGGCAATCGTCGGATTCATCGGCCATCATGATCACAACGGCGTCACCGGTCATGGAATTGAGTCCATGTTGAATGGCTCGCCCGAACCCGTTTGCGCCGGGGTTTTGAGTGGGGCGCACCTGAGGGATTTCCCGAGCTGTTTCTTGTAGAACTTCCCAGGTGGAGTCTGTGGAACCGTCGTCTACCACGACGATTTCGTGCGGGATTTTCCTCAGGGAAAGCTCTACGTGCAGGTGTCGCAGGGTGGAAGGAATGGCGCCTTCCTCGTTGCGAGCGGGGATGACGATGGAGAGAAGCGAAAGCGGGGGAAACGAGGGGGCGTTCACGGGAGGGGGCGGCTCTCTTTAGGCTCTCTTTACTCTCTTTAAGCACCACACAGATCGAGCCAGCGTGGATTTGCCTGGGCGTGATCTGCGATTTCCCGAGCGATCAGCTCGGCGGTCCGAGTAGGTTGCCAGTCCCAGCTTGCCTTGGCTAGCGCGGAGTCCAACACCACCCAAGGTAGATCAAACGGGCGTTCCTGAGTTTCCCTTGCAACGGAGTGGGGGCCCAAGCGCCCGGCGCACCAGAGGCTGAGTTGGCGCAGGGAAGTTGCGCTAGCCATGCCGCCTGAAAGATTCAGCGTGCGGGGTTTGCCGATGCCTGCTCCAGCGTCTAACTGGCGTAACAAGAGGGGCGTGAGGTCGGCTGGATGCAGGCAATCTCGAGTCTGATAGCCGCTTCCCTCAAACCCAATGTAGCGAAGCGGAAGCTTTGCCGCCCAGCGGTGAATCCAGAACGAAAAAATGCCCTGGTCGGCTTTGCCAAATTGGCCCGCGCCAGCGAGGACGCCGCACCGGTTGATCCACACAGGGAATTGGAAGGCGGCACCAAATTCGAGGGCGAGAGTTTCAGCGCAGAGCTTGGAGGCACCGTAGAGTGAGACGGGCGGTGTGCTAGGAAAATGCTCGGCGATTCCCTGTGTGAACTCTGAGCCATCAATGGGGCGATAGGCCTCGTTGTGCACCTGAAGTGCGATCTGGCGCAGAGGCTCTATGCCATACACACGGCTGGTGGACAGCAGGGTAAATGCTGCCGAATGCCGACAGCAGAACTCTAGCATGGGCACCGTGCTGAATAGATTGGTGCGCAGAAGCTCCGTGGCAGAGGAGGCGGCTGAAGTGCCAGCGAGAACGGAGGGATCCGCTGCGGCATCAATGAGCCAGTTGGCGGCTGGCTGGGCTTCGAGGACGGCGGGGTCGCGAAGATCTGCGACGGTGATTTGGCAGCCGAGGGCGCGCAGCGGAGCGAGGTTGGTTTCCGAACCGGGGCGGGAGAGGTTGTCGATCCCAGTGAGGGTGAGCCCTTCACGCGACTCAAGCAGGGAGCGCGCTAGGACGCTTCCTACAAAACCGCAGATGCCAGTGATCAGGATGCGCATGCTCTGAAGCCGACAGAACCCCAAGTATTACGGGGAAACGCCCGGAAGGGTTTCGCGGAAGGGTTTTTCGTCTTCATAAGCGGCCAGACGCGTACGCAGAATGTCCGCCTGAGGCGAAGTCGAGCCTGCCGGGAGGATTTCGATGGCGCGTTTTACAAGGTCCTTAGCTTCGGAGAAGCGTCCGGTTTGCGCGTAGGCGGCGGCCAGGGCATCCAAGAAAGCGGGTTCCTTGCCTTGGGTGAGTTCCATGCCGCGTTTTGCGAGATCTACCGGTTCGAACGTCCTGCGCATGGCGGGGTCGGGGTGCGTGGCCATGATCCAAGAGAGTCGGTACAAGGTGGGGAGGTCGTTTGGGTTGCGTTCGAGGGCCGTTTTCCAGACTTGCAGGGCAGCCGGACCGTTGCCGGATTTGAGGAGCGCTTCGGCTAGGTTGCGGTAGGCCTCGATATAATTTGGGTCGATGTTGACTGCTTGGGTGTAAAGACGCATGGGTTCGTCTTTCTCACCTTTGGTGCCCAATAGGCTGGCTAAGTTGTTGCATGCGCGGGCGTGTTTGGGGTCGCTTGCAATGGCCTGACGGAAGCTGGCAATCGCATCGTCCACTTTGCCTTGCCTATAAAGCGCGTTGCCGATGCTGAAGTGGGCTTCGGCAAAGCGGGGTTGGATCTTGATTGCCTTGCGGAAATGCTCCAAAGCGGCTTCCAAGCTCTCGGGGTTCTGCTGCGTTTCGCTTAGGATGAGCCCCAAGTTGTAATGAGATTCGATGTCGTTTTCATCCAGCGCGATCGCTTTTTCAAAGCTAGCTGCCGCCTCCGTATAATTTCTGTTCTGGGTCAGCACGCTGGCCAAGTTTCGGTGCATGAGCCCCCAGGTCGGATGCTCTGCGGCCGCCTTAGTTTGGAGCGCAATGGCCTCGGTGAGCTCTCCCTTACCCCGCAGGAGCACGCTGAGGTTGTTTAAGGAACCGACGAGGTGCGGGTTGAGTCGGATCGCATCCCGAAAGAGTTTTTCGGCTTCAGCGCGTAGTTCCAAGGCTTTTTCCTGAGGTTCCCTGAGGGCGCGAGCTTGGTATGCGGAGGCCAGTTTTTCATCGGCGTAATCGTTGTCCTTAGTGACAGCCAGAGAATGCGTCCAAAGCGATTCGTCATCTTTCCAGATGGCAGCCTGCTGGGCGGCGGCCATGGAGAGCCATGCCACGATGGCGAGTCCCACGAGAGCGGCGGTTTGCTTTTGCAGACTGGAAACGACAAAAGACCCGAGCACCCAGGCGACGGCGATGCCCATGCCGATTTGGGGAAGGTAGGTGTAGCGATCGGCAGCGATTTGGATGCCGCCGGGGACGAGCCCAATCACTGGCAGCATAGTGCCCAGAAACCAGAGCCAACCGAGCAGGATAGAGGGCTGTTTTTTACGCCAAATCCAAGCCAGCCAGCTGATTGCAAGAAGAGCAGCGGTGGCGCCTGCGACTTTTGCGAGGGCAGGGCCCTCCACAACGAAGGGGTAGTGGGGCGAGAGGTTAACCGGTAGGAAAAACTGCTTAAAGTACATCAGGTACGATACCGGGATGTATTCCAAGCGCGGGAGGAGGGGCAAAATCGGGATGGGCCGGAAAGGCTTGCCCACGGCAAAAACCGCGCCGACGGCAGAGGCGAAGGCCATGATGAAGAGGGGCAGTTTCTCCAGAATCAGCGGCTGGATTTGACGCCACGTGAGCCACCATTGGCCGGAGACGGCGGGTTCAATGTCCAGACGCTTCAAAGGCCAGATGTCCAGCAGCAGGAAGACAAAAGGGAGGGTGACAAGCATCGGCTTGGAAAGGAGCCCCAATGCAAAAAGCACACACAGAAGAGTAAGGCGTTTGCCGGACTTGATTTTTTCAACGTAAAAACCGTAGGCCCAGAGGGTGGCCATTAGGAAAAGACCGCTCAGAACGTCCTTGCGTTCGGTCACCCAAGCGACGGATTCCGCGCGTAGCGGATGAACGGCGAAGAGGGCGGCGGCGAAGAGGCTTCTCCAGACGGAGCCCGTGAGCTTGCGGAGTGCGAGGAAAAGAAGCGCGGCGGCGGCGGCGTGCAACAGGACGTTGTGCAGGTGGAACCAACCGGCGGCGGGTTCAATCGGTTTGTTCGCACCGAGTAGTGCAGGGAGCCCGGAAACGCTGGAGTCAAAGATGAACGACCAGCTTGTGAGCGGATGCCACTGGCCGACATGGCTGTGCGAAACGGCCCACCAAATACTGGACAGGCTCAGTCCCTCGCGTACGGCGGGGATTTCCAGGATGTACTGGTTGTCGTCGTAGCTTAGAAAACCGAAGTGCCGGGCCTCTCCGAATACAGCGAGCACCAGCAGGAAAAGTCCGAGCGCGAGTAGGGGCACTTTCCAAAGGCTGAGCAGACTCCAAAGAGTGACCTCGGTTGCTGGACCTTTGCGGAGGGTTGAAGCATCGGCGTGAGCGGAGGCAGCGGGGCGTTTTTTGGGCGAGGGTTCCACGGAAATCAGGGGTGGGGGGATGGGAGGCGGTTGAAAATGGGAGGCCGAATCTTAGCCGACAAATAATGGGCCCGTCACACCTCTTCTGTAGCACACAAGCTAGCCGATTCAAGGAACCCGCAATGTCCCTTTTTGTTTCTCTTCTAATAAAGCCTTCGATCCCGGGTGATCTGAATGCTCGCGCTTTACCAAATTCCCCCCTTAACCTCGGCCTTCTCGCGCCCCGCGCGATCCCAACTCCCTCATGAAACACTCGTCCAAAGCCGCCGCACTTCTCCTCGTTGGAGTGCTTCCTGCGATAGCCCAGCAGACTCCGCCTGCGCCTCCAGCGTTGCCGGAGCCTTACAAGGTTCCTATGCTTTCCCCTGCCGAGGAGCTTAAGAAAATTCAGCTCCCAGATGGCTACAGTTTGGAGCTTGTACTCAGCGAACCGGACATCAAGGAACCTGCCGCGATCGCCTTTGATGGCAATGGCAAGATGTACGTGGTGGAAATGCGCACCTACATGCAGGATGCTGATGGTACGAATGAGCATGCGCCCGTGAGTCGCATCTCCTTGCACGAAAGCACAAAGCGCGACGGCAAGTTTGATAAGCACAGCGTCTACCTCGACAACCTGCTGATTCCTCGCATGGTCCTGCCCCTCGATGACCGTGTGCTTGTGGGGCTCACCGATTCGTTGGACATCACCATGCACCGTGACACCAACGGCGATGGCGTGGCTGATACTAAGGAACTCTTCTACCTCGGTGGGCCGCGCGGGGGCAACATGGAGCATCAGCCCAGCGGTTTGGTGTGGTCCATGGACAACTGGATTTATACGACCTATAACTCTTTCCGGCTCAGGTGGAATCCCAAGGGCACGCTGAAGGAAGCCACGGCCGCCAATGGTGGCCAGTGGGGCCTGACTCAGGATAACTTCGGCAAAATGTGGTTTAATAACGCTGGTGGCGAAAAGGCCTTGGTGAATTTCCAAACCCACATTGCCTACGCCGGCCTCACGCACCCTGACCAGCAACCGGCTGATTTCCTGGAAGTCTGGCCCTCGCTTGGGTTGCCTGACCAGCAGGGGGGACCCGCTCGGCATCGGCCCGGCCAATTCACCCTCAATCATTTCACGGCCTCTTGCGGTCAGGAAGTGGTGCGTGTCGACCGGCTTCCCGCCGACCTACAGGGCGACATTCTCTTCTCCGAGCCCGTTGGTCGCCTCATCCGGCGCACCAAAGTGAAGGTGGAAGATGGCATCACGAAGATCCGTAACGCCTATGACAAGGCCGAGTTCATCACAGCGACGGATCCCAACTTCCGCATCATCAACATCGCCAATGGTCCGGATGGCTGTTTGTACCTCGTGGACATGTACCGGGGTATTGTGCAGGAAAGCAACTGGACTAAGCCCGGTAGTTATCTACGCGGAGTGGCTGAGTCTTATGGGCTGGACAAAAACATCGGCCACGGCCGGATCTGGCGTCTCACGCACAAGGATTTCAAGCCCGGCCCGCAGCCACGCATGCTCGAGGAAAGCAGTGCGGAGTTGGTGGCGCATTTGGAACATCCGAATGGCTGGTGGCGCGACACTGCGCAGAAGTTATTGGTAGTGCGCGGGGATAAGTCCGTGGCTCCAGCTCTCGAAAAGATGGTCCGAGAGAACAACAACCCGCTGGCAAAGATGCATGCACTCTGGACCTTGGAAGGTCTCGATGCAGCGACCCCCGAACTAGTTCGCGTCGCCCTGAAAGACTCGGATCCGCAAGTGCGCGTATCTGGGATTCGTGTCAGCGAAACGCTGTGGAAGGCGGGAGACCACTCCCTTCAACCTGACGTTGTCGCACTCGCCAAGGATTCAGATCCGACCGTGGCGCTTCAAGTTTTGCTGACGGGCAAAGTGTTGGCTTGGGACAAATGGACGGAACAGGCTAACGCCCTCATTGCTGAAAGCACTTCGCAGGGGTATAAAGATTTGGGAAAGATGGCTTTGGCGGCGGGCTTGCCTTCGTATCCCAAAGACTTTAGCCCCAAGGATTTAGCCTTGCTGAAGGAAGGCGAAACGATCTTCCGCGAGTTGTGTTTCTCCTGCCACGGGCACGATGGCAAAGGCACGGTTCTGGAAGGTGCCGCACCTGGCACGACGCTTGCGCCACCCTTGGCCGGATCCAAAACGGTGCAGGGTCCTGCGGAAGGGCTCATCGCTGTGATGCTGCACGGCATTGGTGGGCCGCTGAACGGGAAAACCTATGAGGCGCAGATGGTTCCGTTGGGGGCCAACACCGATCACTATCTAGCAGCGGTGGGCAGTTATGTGCGTAATAGTTTCAGCAATAAAGGCTCGATCTTGACCGAAGAAGAGGTGGTGAAAGTGCGTCAGGCGACCGGCAATCGTGCTGTTGCGTGGACTCAGCCTGAGTTGATCGAGGCACTGCCAAATCCCGTGGGCGGCCGCGACAAGTGGAAGGCCAGCGCCAGCCTTGAGTCTGAAGGTGCGAAAGCGGCTTTGGACGGGAAAGGTTGGAGCACAAAGGTAGCGCAGCAGCCTGGTCAATGGTTCCAGGTGGAGTTACCCAACGAAACCACGGTCCTTGGCCTACAGTTAGAAGTTCCCAACAAGTCGAAGGTCGCTCCTCGTCAGGTGAAGGTCGAGATCAGTGTGGACGGCCAAACGTGGACGACAGTGGTTGCTAAAGCCAATGGCGGCACGCCTCTCACAGACGTGAGCTTTGCGCCAGCCAACGCCAGGTTCGTGCGCGTTACGCAGTTGGGTACCAGCACAGATCCTTGGGCGATCCACAAGTTGACGCTCATGCAGCCAGGGAAGCTTTTCCCACTAGCTAATCGGTAAATGGCTAGAGGCCGTTAGGTTGATTCAATGATGTCGTCGAGGGCCCGGCGCTCCCGTTTCGTGGGGCGACCGGTTCCTCGCGGCCGAAAGCCAGAAATGGCGCCGGGACGGAGCCGTGATTTTTCAAGCTCCTCCGGCGCTGTCAGGTCTTCGGCAAATTGCGGAACGAGCTTGGCTCCGACGCGAGACTTGGGCGTGTCGATCACCCGCAGCGTGCGTGTCCAGAGCGTGACATCGGTGTCGAGGCGCAGGGTGATGATTTCGCCGGGACGGACGGTGTGGGAGGGTTTGGTGGGGAGTCCGAGAATGTGGACGCGGCCGTTATGGATGGCAGCGACGGCAAGGGGCCGCGTTTTGTAAGCTCGCACTGCCCAAAGCCAGAGATCTAGTCGCATGTAGGGTAATCAAACGCCTGAGAGGGAGGTTGCCAAACTGGAAAACAGGCGAGAGTGCTGTGCGGCAAGAATACACGTATAAAACAATGCTCAACAGGCTGTTGAGGTTCATTGCGGGTTAAGGTAAGCGCGACTAGGCTACAGCGCACTTACCCCCATCCGCTCATGACTCTGCCACGCATCGCCCTACTGCTTGGACTTCTCGTCCTGTCGCCCGTCTCCAAAGGATCACCCGCCGAGCCAACGGCAACTTCGCCGTCGCTCAAGTGGGAAAAGGAGATCAACGCCATCGTTCAAAGTGAACGGGTCACGCCTCCGCCCAAAGACGCTTTGCTGTTTATTGGATCCTCCACCATCCGGCGTTGGAAAACTCTGGCGACTGATTTTCCGGGGTACGCTGTTATCAATCACGGCTTCGGCGGCTCGCAGATCGCGGATGCCACCTTCTTCGCCGACCAGCTGATCTTTCCCTGCCAACCTCGGATGATTTTGCTAAGGGCCGGCGGCAACGATCTTCACGCGGGAAAGTCCGCGACACAGGTCTTCAATGAGTTCAAGGAATTCGAATCCACAGTGCACGCGATACTTCCCGGTACAGACATCGTGTTTATCTCGCTGTGTCCAGTGGGTTCGCGAATTACGGAGGTCCCTCAAACGAGGGAGCTTAACTCGCTCGTTGCGACGTTCGTGAAAACCGCGTCTCACGTCAAATACCTTGAGGCGTATGACCTGTCCTTGGGAGCGGACGGAGCACCCCGCCCCGAGCTTTTCGTGGACGATCAACTCCACTTTAACGAAGAAGGCTACAAATTACTGGCAGAGCGGGTACGGACTTTTCTGCAAAGCGATGCGTTCAAGAAAGAATAGTTTCACGTGGAGTCGCGGAGGAGATTTGCGGAAGGGACTTGCCGTTTTTAGGTTGGCGTTGAGTGAGCTTTGCGTCTGGGGATTGGCCATTTTGAGCGCATAAGAGGCGCGCGCCTTTGAACCCGGCCCCCACATGCGTCTGGGTGCATTGCTGGCCTCCCTAACCGGTGTGCCAGCGTGCGCTGTGAAGCGAAGCTAAACGAAGTGAGGGCAGAATCTGCTTTTCTCGTGTTTAAAATGAGTGCTCTACTCGCACACCAGTAGCGGCTTTAGAAACGGCGCGATCCGGCTCTCGGGCACGCGCAACACCGCCTCTGGGGTGCCGCTCGCAATGAGGAGTCCACCGGCAGCTCCCGCTTCTGGACCGATCTCTAACAGGTAGTCAGCCTCCGCAATGACTGAGGTGTGGTGCTCGATCACGACTACCGTGTGGCCGGCATCGACGAGACGGTGCAGAACTCCAAGTAGTTGGCGTACATCGGCTTGATGCAGGCCGATCGTGGGCTCTTCCAGCAGATAGAGCATCGACTTCAGGGCCTTGGAGCTACGCAACTTTGCATTTTCGCTCCTGCCAACGCCCTTCGCCAATTCGCTGACCAGCTTAAGCCGTTGCGCTTCGCCCCCGCTCAGCGTGCGGCTGGACTGTCCTAAGGTCAGGTAGCCTAACCCTGTTTCACACAGTAACTTGAGCGGACGTGAGATAGACGTTTGTGGTCCAAAAAAATCAGCAGCTTCCTCCATGGGCATGGCCAGCACATCGGCGATCGTCCGACCACGGTAGGGGATTTCTAGGGTGGCGGCGTTGTAGCGGCCTCCGTGGCAGTCCGTGCACGTGATGTGAGCGGATGGCAGGAAGTTCATTTCAATCTTGATCGTCCCCTGACCCAAACACGTCTCGCAACGCCCACCCTCTGTATTGAACGAGAAACGGCCCGATGCGTACCCTCGCATCCGCGCGGGAGGGGTGCCGGCGAACAAGTTTCGGATGTCGTCAAAGATACCGAGGTAGGTGGCAGGCGTGGAGCGCGAGGTTTTTCCGATGGGGGACTGGTCCACTTCGTAAACAGCCTCCAGGGCCTCTGCGCCCCGCAATTCCTTGAGTAAGTTGCTGTTTAATTTAGCTTTTGAACCGACCTTTGTACTGCTCAGGAAATCCGAAACGGCAGGTTTGAGAATGCCTCGCATGAGCGTGCTTTTTCCTGAACCGGAGATGCCCGTGAGTACCGTCAGGCGTCCCAAAGGAATGCGGGCGTTCATGGAACGCATGTTATGGAGAGAGGCGCCCTTGAGTTCGAGCCAGCCTGGTAGTTTCCCTTTGGCAAGAGAACGGCGCTTACCCAGCATCGGGTGCTGGAGGGGATTGCGTAAGCAATGACCCGTGGCGGAGCGCTCCGAAAGCCGTAAATCTGCCAAGGTGCCCTGCGCGATGATCTCGCCTCCGTGCCGGCCTGCACCGGGGCCTAAGTCGATGACGTGATCGGCGCGCAGGAGTGTGTCTTCGTCGTGCTCGACAATGACGAGGGAGTTGCCCTTGGCCTTGAGTGCTTCGAGTGTGTCGAGGAGGGCAGCGTTATCTCTAGGGTGCAGCCCGATGGTGGGTTCATCCAGCACATACAGAACGCCACGCAGGTTGGAGCCGAGTTGTGCGGCGAGGCGGATGCGCTGAGATTCGCCTCCAGAAAGTGTTTGGGCGGAGCGATTAAGTGCCAAATAACCGAGGCCGACTTCCCCAAGAAATTGGAGGCGCTGGGTGATTTCGGGAAGAATGTCCGCCGCGATGCGAGCCTGTGCACCGGCGAAGGTGAGGCGGCTCGTCCAATCGAGCACGTCTCCGGCGGTTAATGAGACCAACGCGTGGATGGATGTTTTCGCCACATGGACGGCACGCGCCACGGGGTTGAGGCGCGAGCCGTTACATTGGCTGCAGGGAGTGGCTTCGCCGTCTTCCAAAGCGGAGTGTTGGCGTTCGTGGTCGAGCTCGATTTCCAGAGCGGAATCGAGGCGCGGATTGTCTTTGCGGTCCCATGCTTCGCCAAAGCCGTGGCAGGCTTCGCACCAACCGTGGGGACTGTTGAAGGAAAATAAGCGTGGATCTAAAATGTCGAAGGAAGTGCCGCAGCCTGAGCAGCTTTGTTCTGTGCTCAGCACATGGCGGCGGTTGTGGGAATCAAGGAGTTGGACCGTTCCCTGCCCCACTTCAAGGGCCTTCTCCACCAGAACGCGTGCTTCGTTGCCCGTGCTCACCTCGCCGATAAGCACTTCGATGGTGTGTTCGCGAAAGCGTTCCAACTTGGGGAAGGCATCCGCGCGTTCCCATTTACCATCGACCAGCATTTGCTTGAACCCATGCCGAGTCGCCCACTTCGCCGTTTCGGTGTGAAAGCCTTTGCGAGCTCGGACAAGCGTCGCGAGCACCTTCACTTTGCCGGTTTCGCTCAGCGCCTCGGTCCGGCGGACAGCTTCTGCTGCCGTCTGTTTTTCCACAGGCGTATTGCAGGTGGGACAGTGTTGCAGGCCGACCTTTGCAAATAAAAGCCGCAGAAAGTGATACACTTCGGTCACGGTCGCTACGGTGGATTTACCGCCGCCGCGCGTGAGTCGTTGTTCGATGGCTACGGCCGGTGGCAGGCCCAAAACACGGTCCACATCGGGGCGCTCGAGTTGGGTGGCGAACTGCCTCGCATACGGAGACATGCTATCTAAAAAGCGCCGCTGACCTTCTGCAAATAACAGGTCAAACGCGAGAGAGGATTTGCCCGAACCACTCAAACCTGTAATCACCGCAAGCGAGTTACGGGGGATTTCGAGTGTCAGATTCTTCAGGTTATGTTGACGCGCACCAATGATCCGGATGGAGTTTGGCTCATCTACAACAAATTCAGGCTCAGCTACAAGCGAATGCTCTTCAGGGTAGCTTGTGGCATGCAGATAACGGCCCGTGTGCGACTCTGGACAGGCCGCAATTTGTTCGGGCGTCCCGGTGGCCACGATGGTCCCGCCTGCTACGCCCGCTTCTGGGCCGAGGTCGATGACGTGATCGGCACCGCGAATAAGCTCAGGGTTGTGCTCAATGACAACGACCGTGTGCCCATCGTCGACAAGCCGATTCAGTGCCCCGACGAGAAGCGTGATGTCGTCAAAATGAAGCCCGGTTGTGGGCTCGTCTAAAATCAGGAAGGCTCCCTTTTCAGAACGTTGAATCAGCCGTTCCACCAATTTCAGACGCTGCGCTTCCCCACCTGATAAGCCGTTGAGCGGCTGGCCTAAGCGTAGATAGCCCAGGCCAATTTCCTCTAGGGCGCGCAATGGAGCTAGAACGGGTTTAAGGGCCAGTTCCGCGAAAAAGGGAATGGCCTCCGTCACGGTCAAATCAAGGACTCCGTCAATGGAGAGGCCTTGGAGCTTGAGCTTTCGGATGTGCAGTTGATAACGGCGGCCCTCGCATTCAGGGCAACGCACGAACACGTCGCTTAGAAACTGCATCTCGATTTTTTCGAAGCCGCTTCCAGAGCAACGTTCGCAACGGCCTGTGCCCGAGTTAAATGAGAAGGCGCTGGCCGTGAGTCCCGTAGACTTCGCCTCCGGAGTTTGCGCGAAGCGTTCTCGGATCGCGTCGAAGATGCCGAGGTACAATGCGGGACTGGAGCGCGGCGTTTTTGAAAGGGGCGACTGGTCTACGAGCAATACGGGGCCGATTTTCTCCGCACCGATCAAAGCCTTGCAGGGGCCGGGCGGCTCTTCGAGTTCAAGTCCCTGAGCCTTAGCTAAATGCCTGTATAGTACTTGATGTACAAGCGTGCTCTTTCCCGAACCAGAAACGCCTGTTACGCAGCACAGCACGCCCAGGGGAAAATCGGCGTCCACGTTTTGTAGATTGTGCGCTGAGGTGCCTTCCACGCGGATCCAGCCTTTAGCGGGGCGGCGGGCTGTACGGATGGGAACGGATTTTTTACCGGTAAGATAATCGCCTGTGAGTGTGTCGGTTTTGCCTGCGAGCACGCTGCCGGATGGGCCTGAATAAACGAGGTGACCGCCTGATTCGCCCCGGCCTGGCCCGATTTCTACAAAGTGGTCTGCGGCACGTAGCACCGCCTCTTCGTGTTCCACCACAACGAGAGTATTGCCCCGATCGCGTAGTCGACGTAACACGCCTAACAGACGGCCCGTGTCACGCGGATGGAGACCGATGCTGGGTTCATCTAAGACAAACAGCGTGTTGACTAGCGCAGTTCCCAAACAGGTCGTGAGGTTTACGCGCGCCGTTTCCCCGCCGCTGAGCGAGCGGGTCGGGCGTTCTAATGTGAGATAGCCGAGGCCTACTTCCAGTAAATAGCCGAGCCGAGCTTGGACCTCGCCGGCCAACAGATCTGCGGTGGCGTCCGTCGCGATGTGTTCCCGGTGAGCCGCGATGAAGGCGTGCAACTCACTGACCGGGAGGCGCATGAGTTCGGGAGCGGTGAGACCGTCCCAGCGAAAGTTTAGAGTCTCCGGCGCAAAACGACCGCCTTCGCAGTCCGGGCAGAGGGTGTAATTGCGGTAGCGGCTCAGGAGCACGCGGACGTGCATTTTGTAGCTTTTGGATTCCAGCCAATGGAAGAATCCCCGCACACCATACCAAAGTCCCTCGTTCCAAAGCTCTTCACCCGGGCGTTCCGGGGCTTCGCCAAACAAAACCCAGTGGCGCTCGGCTTCGGGCAGCTTGGAAAAGGGCAGTTTGGTTTTGATGCCTCGCTTGGTGGCTGCCTTGAGTAAATCTCTCTGGCATTCTTGGCCGCTCTCGGTCTGGAAAGGTTTAATGGCACCATCGGCGAGGCTCAATGATTCATCGGGAATAGCCCGCATGAGGTCGAGGGTGATGGTGCGTCCGAATCCGCGGCAAGTGGCGCACGCCCCAAGGGGATGGTTGAAGGAGAAACGGCCGGGCGTGGGTTCCGGTAGGCTGCGTTCGCAAGAGGCGCAATGCCATCCTTTTGCAAAGGGATGGATGGTGCTTCCGGCGATGGCTGCGAGACGTCCTTTACCAAAGCGTAGCGCGGTTTCCACCGCCTCAGAAAGGCGCGCGGTGTTGTCGGCGTCAGGGGTAAGGCGGTCCTGGATGACGAATACCTGCGCGGGCAGGGTGGCGGCCGGTTCGTCGGTGCGCAGCACGGTGCCGTCTGCCCAAATGCGCTGGTAGCCTTGCTGTTGGAGGAAGCTCAAGAACTCAGCGGGCGCGGCGTCCGCAGGGACGGCCATGGGGAAAGTGAGGAGGAGTGGGCCGAGGTTGAGGGCGGCGATGGAGTCTGTAATCGAGGCCGCAGTGGCGGGGCGCACGGGCCGATGGCAGCCGGGGCAAAAGGCTTCGACCACGCGGGGGAGAAGTAGTTTGAGATAGTCGTTGAGGTCGGTGATCGTGCCCACGGTGGAGCGCGTGGACTTCACGGCATTGACCTGTTCGATGGCGATGGCGGGCGGGATGCCTCGGATTTCATCCACCGCCGGTTTATCCATCCGATCGAAAAATTGCCGGGTATAGGGGCTGAACGTTTCGACGTAACGCCGCTGGCCTTCAGCGTAAAGGGTGTCGAAGGCGAAGCTAGATTTGCCGCTGCCGCTGGGGCCGGAAACGACAATCAGCTTGCCGAGGGGCAACGATAAATCGAAGCCCTTGAGGTTGTTTTGGCGCGCACCGCGCACCTCGATTGTGCCGACGCTCGACTCAGAAAAATGGTTCATTAAAAGCTAGCGAAGCCCATGATCTCTAAAAACTTGCGAGGGTGCCGGACATACCGCGTTCCTCCAGGAGCGCCGTGTGCCAAGAAATGGCGGATCATGAGAAGGTCAAAGTGTCTCAGCCCCCGAGAGGCGGTTTCTGGTCATGAGGTGCTCTTGTGGGGGCCCGCCCCACGAAAGCGATCGGAAAACCATCTTCGCTCGGTGTGCCGGTGGTAGAGGCCCCGGAATTTCGCCGGGTACCTCACAAGCTCGCTTAGGCTGCTAGAGAGGTCAGCTTTCTGATGGGCCAGAACAGGACCGAAAGCGGCGCGTTGATGAGTCGCAGTAAGGGGAGCATGACTCGGGCGAGAAACGGTGCCAGAAGCCGTTGCAAGAAAGGCGCGGCATCGTAAACAAGCGTCATAATCGTGATCTCAAGCAGCACCAGAAACTTCTGTAGGTCGCTCAGATGCGAAATTTTGAGTGTCTTGGAGACAGTCTCCGCGAGCAGGATCAGCCCGATCCAGCCGACGAGCACGTACACGCTGTTACTGAGGACCGGCAGACGGCGGACAGCCCGCACGGTGATGCCGCCCAAGAGGCGCACGAACACGATGCCGAAGAAGACGCTGGAGCACACCACCCAGAGTGTTCTGCTCAGAGACACGGCGGCGACGATGTTGTCGGTGCTCAGCATGAAATCTACGAGCAACACGCTGAGAAGCGTTCGTCCGAAACCCCACTCCTCAATTTGAGGCTTGGCGCTTTCGACTTTACGACTAGTGAAGTGGGACGCCATCAGGTGAATCATGTACAGCGCGCCTAAAATCTTTGCGGCAAAGTAACTCGAAATGATGGGCGCAGTCACCAATAATGCGAGGGCCCGGAAGAAGTAGGAGCCAATTGCGCCGATGCCTAAAGCGAGGTTGCGCTTGTTCGGAGGCAGGTGGGTCGCAACCGCCGAGACCGCAATGAGGTTGTCTACGGAGAGCAAAATCTCAATCAGCGCCATGGAGGCGAGAATGGGCCACTGTTCCTCAATCTCGTATAGTTCGGGCAATTCAATCATAGGGATAGAGTAGAAGTGGGCCTGCAGGAAAAGATGAAGTTAGCGTGGATGAGGCAGGGTTCCAAGTTTGCTTTATTAGATGTTTTTGCGCTCGTCGCAGTCCGCGTTGGCTTGGAAATGCAGGCCAGACTTGCACCGTTTTTTGAGCAGGGCATTCTGCGAAACCTTCGAGTCGAAGCCACAGCCTGTCATCCGATGGAATCGCAAATTCAATCTCTCAGTTCGCAAGCCCTCCAAGCAATCAACGCCTGTACCGACGAGGCCCAACTCGAGGCGCAACGCGTGCGTCTGCTGGGACGCGGTGGCGAGTTGACCGTCTTCTCGGATCGGATGCGTGAGCTTTCCAAGGAAGAAAAGCCGCGCATTGGTAAAGTGCTCAACGAAGCGCGCGCTGCGGTCATGGCGACCCTCGAAACCCGCAAGGGCGCTCTAACCGCAGAACGCGAAGCCAGGGCATTCGAAGGTCTTGACGTTACGCTCCCCGGCGTCGCCTTTCCTTCCGGCGGCCTTCATCCCATCACGCAGCTCCTGGACCGGGCCGTACAGATCTTCCGCCGCATGGGATTCGCCCTCGCGGATGGACCTGACATCGAAACTGAATGGCACTGTTTTGACGCTCTGAATACCCCAGCCGATCATCCCGCCCGCAACGAGGCTGACACGTTCTATCTTCCCGACGGTCGTCTCCTGCGCACGCACACTTCCTCCATTCAGGTGCGCACTTTGGAAAAAATGGCACCTCCAGTAAGGATCATTGCACCGGGTGCGGCGTATCGTCGGGACGAAGTAGATGCCACGCACTTGGCCCAGTTTAATCAAATGGAAGGTCTTTATGTGGATGAAGATGTGACTTTAGGTGATCTTCGGGGCACGTTGGAATTCTTTTTCCGTGAACTCTTTGGCAAAGACGCCGAGTTTCGCTTCAGGCCGCACTTTTTCCCGTTTACGGAGCCCAGTTTCGAGGTGGACATCAAGGCAGCCGCCTTGGGGGGCGGTCGGTGGCTGGAAATAGCGGGCTGTGGTATGGTGGATCCTGCTGTTTTTGAGGCAATTAACGTGCGCCGGGGAGATCGCGCGCTGGATCCCGAGCGGTACACTGGCTTTGCCTTTGGTTTTGGACTCGACCGTTTAGCGATGATTATGTCCGGAGTACCGGACATTCGCCACTTCACCGACAGCGATCAGCGCTTCTTGTCACAGTTTTAGTCTTTTCCTTTGTTCAACTTATGAAGGCTTCTTTGAATTGGTTGCGGGAGATTGTAGATTTTCAGGAGGACGCCACTGCGCTGTCTGCGCTCCTGACGATGGCGGGCGTGGAAGTCGAGGGGATTGACGCGCGAGGTGCCGCGATCGACGGCGTCGTAGCGGCACAAGTGTTGTCCTCGGAGCAGCATCCCAACGCCGACCGACTCTCGGTTTGTCAGGTGGACGATGGTTCGGGCGCGCCTCTTCAAATTGTTTGTGGTGCAAAGAATTACAAGGTCGGCGATAAAGTGCTGCTGGCACGCTCAGGCGCAGTTTTGCCAGGCGACTTCAAAATCAAAGTCGGCAAACTGCGCGGTGTCGATTCCTTCGGCATGATGTGCAGTGCCGACGAACTCGGACTCGCCAAAGATTCCGAGGGTTTGCTGATCCTCGCCCCTTCCGTCCAAGTCGGCACGCCCCTCGGGCAACTTTTCCCTGCGGACACAGTGCTAGACCTGGAGGTGACGCCGAATCGTCCCGATCTTCTTAGTCACGAGGGGCTTGCGCGCGAGGTCGCGGCGCTCACAGCAAAGGCTTGGCGGCAGGCGCATACGTTTGTGCCGGAGTCGGCTTCTGAAGCAATGCTTCAGGTCACGGTGCCGGAGTGTCTGCTGTATTCGGTCCGTCAATTGGACGGGGTGCAAGTGGGGCCTTCGCCTGATTGGCTGCGGCAACGTCTGGAGGCGATCGGCCTGAGAGCGATCAATAACGTGGTGGACATCACCAACTGGGTGCTCATGGAGACTGGACAGCCGCTTCATGCATTCGATTCTGATAAGCTACAGGGGGAACTACGCGTTCGTTTTGCAGGTGAAGGCGAGTCACTTCTCGCGCTTGACGGCAAGTCTTACAAGCTTTCTACCAGGGATTTAGTTATCGCTGACGATTCTGGGCCAGTGGCTATCGCCGGCGTGATGGGCGGCCAGGCGACGGCCGTCACTGAAACGACCACGCACGTCTCCTTAGAAAGCGCGGCGTTTGCTTCGAGCGGCATTCGGCGCACTTCGCGCACGCTCGGGCTTTCGAGCGATTCAAGCTACCGGTTCGAGCGCGGCGTTGATGTCGCGGGAGTGCTGCGCGCTTCGCAGCGGGCGACGGCGCTTCTGGTGGAATTAGCCGGTGCCTCGGTGGTTTCCCTGCGTACGGGAACCGGAAGTGACCAGGTCGATGTGGGCGCATTGCTTATGGGGCTCACCCCAGTGTGCCACGTGCGTCTACGCGCGGAACGGGTAGCGTCCTTGCTAGGGGCCCCAGTTGCAGAGGCGCGGATTGCACAAATTTTGAGTGCGCTCGGCCTGAGTCGCTCGCAAGACGGTTGGGACGTGCCTTCGCACCGCTCCGATCTTACACGGGAAGTCGATCTTATTGAGGAAATTGCGCGGATTGTGGGCATCGCTCATTTCCCCGCCTCCACGCGTGCACGCTTCGTGGAGAGCTCTGTAGCGGATCGGAATTACGACCGTTTGATGCAAGTCCGGCGGGCGGCAGTTGGGCAGGGGCTTTTTGAGGCGCGCAGCCTGAGTCTGGTTTCAGAGCGCATGGCGGAAAGTCCGTTCGTGCAGACACCTGTGCGGCGGGTGAAAAATCCCCTGAACGAAGATCAGGTGGTACTGCGTCCCGCGCTTGTTCCGGGATTGGTGGAGGCCGCCGCGCGGAATGCGCGCGCTGGGGTCAAAGCGATCCGTTTATTTGAGGTCGGGCGCGTCTTTTCCGCAGAGGGCACAGAGGAGCGCACGCACTTTGGATTGGTTCTGGCGGGAGCGATGGGGGCGGCGAACTGGCGTTCGCAGAGTGTGCCGGACACGGATTTGTTTGAGCTCAAGGGTATTTTGTCGGCAGTACTGGGCGTGGAGGTGGAGTTTGAAGCCCAGCCTGCAACTGGCAGCCTTGGTGTGAGTGTGAGCGTTCGCGTTGGGGGGCGGATCGTTGGCTTGGCGGGGCAGATGCGCCCCTCTGAGGCACACGCGCTGGATGTCAGTGGCGCTTTGGTGGCGGCAGAAATCACTCTGGACGGCTTGTGGCCCCAGGGGTCGGCCCAGGCGACGTATCGGGAAGTCCCGCGGTTTCCTGCGGTGACCCGGGACATGGCGTTGGTGGCACCGAAAGGGTTGGCTCACGGGCGGGTGGTGGAAGTGTTGGAGTCTGCGGGCGAGTCGTTGCTCCAGAACGTCACGTTATTTGATGTTTTCACCGATCCCACAGGAGAACGGCTTCCGTTGGATGCGAAGTCGGTGGGCTATTCATTGACATACCGGGCTCCTGATAGGACTCTCACTGCAGACGAGGTGAACGCAGCGCATGGACGTCTTAAACAACGAGTGATTGTGGAATTAGGGGTGCAGGCGCGAGAATAGTCTTGTTGCGAAGCTCAGTTTTTGATGACTTCTGAGCTTCTGCTTGTTCTTTAGTCTAGATCATTTATCTAGTTCTTGTGGTGGTGTCTGTTTGTTGCGTTAAAATGCGGCACATGAGCGTTTTCAGAAGTCTGGGCGTTTGTGTGTAACTTAAAAATAATGGCCCTGCGTTGTTCGAGTATACGCTGGAAATTCCGATCCGATATTACATAATCAGGAGGCTCGAGTGGGTAGGTTGATGACATGCCTTTATTGGAAGTCTGATGCCCGCTCTAGGTCTCCACCGTTAACCTAACGAGGGAACGGGAAATCTGGTTAGACGGCAAAGGTGGGGCCACCTTTTTTCTTGGTTTGAGGCAGTCTCAGTGTGCCGTGGAAGTGGGTATTCCGGCGGCGTCACTGCCGCGCATCTAGCGTTGTCTTCCAGAACCGATTTCTCCGACCGTTAGAGTGATGTTCAAGCGGACTCACTTCAAAACAGGGGGGGCCTTCAGCGTCCGCGCTGCGAGTGAATCCCCGCCGAACCGCCTTACCCTTCCGGCAGCTCCGCCACCTCCGTCGTCACGGTGTACTCTTTGCCCTCGCGTACCACGTTGACTTGGACCCGCGTGCCGACCTTTTTATCGGCCAGAAACTTTTGTAAGCTGCCCGGATTTTCGACGAGTTCCCCGTTGATTCTGACCAGCACGTCGCCCGGTTGAATGCCCGCGCGCTCAGCAGGCGACCCCGGCTTCACTTGGGTCACCAGTGCACCCACCACCGCCCGCAAACCCACCTGGCGCGCCAACTCTGGAGTGAGGGGCATGGTGGCCACGCCAAGCGTCTGCCGTTGCACACGACCGGTACGCAACAAACTCTCCATGGAACGCCGAGCCACGTTGGCGGGAATCGCGAATGAAATCCCCAGCCAAGTCCCCGTGTTAGCGGAGTAAATGGCGCTGTTAATCCCAATAACTTCCCCTCGAAAGTTCAGCAATGGACCGCCCGAATTCCCCTGATTCACAGCCGCATCCGTCTGCAAAAACTCCACGCCGCTGTCCCTGACTGCCCGCCCTTTCGCGCTAATAATTCCTTGCGTCACAGTTTCTTGGAGTCCGAACGGATTGCCGACGGCAAGCACTGGCTGGCCTACGCGCACTTTATCCGAATCAGCAAAAGCCAAAGCCGGTACAGGGCCCTTGATTTTGAGAACTGCAATGTCCGTGGCCGGATCACTTCCAATCAGCGTGGCAGGCTCCATCCGGCCGTCAGTGAGTTGCACCCGAATTTCTTCCATACCGGAAATGACGTGATGATTGGTGAGCACGTGTCCGTCGGCAGAAACAATCACCCCAGAGCCCAGGCCCGTGGCGGTCTGTTCGACGACGCGCTGGCGAGGGCCAAAAATCAGGTCAAATGCGTCCATGACCATCGGCACGCGCTGACGCACCCGTTTCTGGGTTGTGATACTCACCACCGAGGGGACAACGATTTCGACAAGCTTCGTGTACTCCTCTTCCATTGAGGCGAGCATCGGCAACTGTCCTCCCACAAACTTGGGCTCAACCTTGGCAACCGGTGATTCCAAGGCCGAAGAGCCGCTCACCGGGGCGGAAACTGAAGCAGCGTCAGGCCGCCAATGCCTCCAAGCGAAAGCAAAAAGCAGCGCAAAGGTGAGAACAAGCAACCACCGACGGGCCATAGGAGGCAGAGTTTACAGGAAGAATACTGAGGAGAAAAAAGGAAAAATCGGGGAGTCCCCGAGCCTTTTTACAGGCTCCAAACGGATCGTCCCTCGACAACAGTGCGCACGGCGCGGCCCTTAAGTTCCCAGCCGTGGAATGGCGTATTGCGGCTCAGCGAAAAACTGGCTTCCCGATCGACTGTCCATTCCAGTCCTGGATCTAAAACGGTCACATCGCCGGGTGCGTTGGGCGAGAGGGTACCCAAGTCCAGCCCCAGCAAGCGAGCCGGATTGATCGTGTACATTTCCACCAAGCGATTCAGGTCGATTGCTTTGCGTTTATGGACGAGAATGTCCAAAAAGAGGCCGAGTTCGGTTTCCAGTCCTAGAATACCGAAGGGTGCCTGGTCAAACTCGACTTCCTTTTCAAAGCTGCAATGAGGCGCATGGTCGCTCGCAAGAATGGTGATGGTGCCATCAGCCACC
Source organism: uncultured Spartobacteria bacterium (assembly GCA_903916085.1). Classification (GTDB taxonomy): domain Bacteria; phylum Verrucomicrobiota; class Verrucomicrobiia; order Chthoniobacterales; family Chthoniobacteraceae; genus Chth-196. Next base: position 3,677 of record CAIWVL010000223.1, on the reverse strand, counting down.
CCTTCCAAGAGCGCCTCAATGTGCTCTTGAGAGCGCAGTGGCGGATTCATTTTGAAGTTCGTGTCGTACCCTTGCAGGGAAGCGTCCGTGAGCGCGATGTGATGAGGGCAGATTTCACCACTCAAAGGCACCCCGCGTTGCCGGGCCTCGCGCAGCAGACGCACACTGCCGGCGGCGCTTAAATGCTGACAATGAATTGGCGTGCCGGTGAGTTCCGCCAGCATGGCGTTACGCTGGACGATGAGCTCTTCCCCTGCCGCAGGCCAGCCGGGAAGCCCTAAAACGGTGCTCCAGTAGCCCTCGTGCATGACACCGCGCCCTACCAGTGAATAGTCCTGACAATGATCCATCACCGTCAACCCAAACATCTTGGCGTACTCAAGAGCGCGCCGCATGAGTTCATGATTTTGAATGCAACGCCCATCGTCTGTGAGGGCGACGACTCCGGCCTTTTTGAGGGCTCCAATCGGGGCCATTTCCTCTCCCGCAATCCCTTTGCTGAGCGCACCCGTGGGCAAAACACGGACACAAGCTTCGGCCCGCGCCTTTTCCACCACCCAGGCAACCACCGAAGCGCTGTCAATGGAGGGCGTCGTGTTTGGCATGCACACCACGGTAGTAAACCCCCCAGCAGCAGCAGCGCGCGCCCCCGTCGCAATGGTTTCCTTGGCAGATTGCCCCGGTTCGCGCAAATGGACATGCAGATCAATGAGCCCCGGCGTGACAACCAACCCGGTGCAGTCCACACGCTCCACGTCGGGAGGAACGACCGCGCCCTCCGATGCGACACGGCCATTAAGAATGAGCACGTCCCCGATGGCATCTCTGCGGTTTGCAGGATCAATCACGCGGCCATTTTTGAAGAGGATGGAGTTAGAAGATGTGCTCACAGGAATGAATGAGGATTAAGAAAGAGTGAATAAAGACAGGATGCTGCACTTCGTTGGAGCACGTTGCGGCACCGAGCCGGAGGCTCGAAAGAAAGCCGGTGGTGATGCGAGGCACGAGCGGAACCACCGGCTAATCTCTTAGCCCCCGGCCGGGGGCTTCTGAAAGGGGGACAATTCTTGAGAATCTCTGCCCAAACAGACCATTCAAAATCAGTCATTTGCCGCGCAAGTGAACGCTACAACCACTCGCCAGAACGGGCGGCGTTGCACAGATAAAGGACCGCCATCCGCACCGCGAGCCCGTTTGTGACCTGCTCCAAAATCACACTCCGCGAGCTGTCAGCAACGTCGCTGTCGATTTCTACGCCGCGATTGATCGGGCCGGGATGCATCACGAGGCAATCCTTTTGAAGCCGATTGGCGCGGGCTTTGGTGAGTCCGAAAAGCGCTGTGTATTCGCCCAAACTAGGGAAGTAAGACTTGTGCTGACGCTCGTGCTGCACGCGCAGGAGGTTGATCACATCCAATTCAGGAAGCAGCGCGTCTAAATCGTGGGAAATGTTTACGCCGAGTTGAGCCAGTTCCACGGGAACAAGCGTGCTGGGGCCGACCAACGTGACTTTCGCGCCGAGCTTGGTGAGCGCAAAGATGTCTGATCGTGCGACCCGAGAAAACAGAATGTCCCCCACGATGGCCACATGAAGGCCGGCGATACCACCTTTGCGTTCGCGAATGGTAAACGTATCTAGGAGGGCTTGAGTGGGATGTTCGTGGGCACCGTCGCCGGCGTTGACCACGCTTGCCTCCAGGCGCTCGGCAAGAAATTGCGCTGCGCCTGCGGAGCTATGGCGAAGCACAATAACATCGGCATGAAGTGCTTGTAAATTTAGAGCGGTATCTTTGAGTGTTTCGCCCTTGGTCAGGCTGGAGCCCGAGGCGCTCATGTTAATGACGTCCGCGCTTAGCCGCTCCGCCGCCAACTCAAAAGACACACGCGTCCGGGTGGAGGGTTCGACAAAGAAGTTCACCAGCGTTTTGCCACGCAACGCCGGGACTTTCTTGATGTGGCGCGTGCCGACTGTCTTGAAGGCGGCCGCAGTGTCCAGCACAAGACTCAGTTCCTCAGGAGAAAGAGACTGCAACCCAGTGAGATCCTTGCGCGTCCAACGCACCTGCGGGGTGGCGTTGCCAAGAGCGGGTGATTCGGACGCTGACCTAGAATTGGCAATGTTCATAAGCAGGCAATCGTTCACTGTCAGCCGCGCCGCGCTGCATGGCGCTCCAGCCAGACGCCTTCGACTTCGTCTATTGGATGAAGTCGGACAAAAACGCGCTCCTCGCGGGTGGTCTCAACCGTTTTGCCAACGTAATTGGCGGCGACGGGCAATTCGCGCATCCCACGATCAACCAGGACAGCGTACTCGATGCGCGAGGGCCGTCCAAAGCTGGAAAGAGCGTCTAGCGCGGCGCGGCAAGTACGTCCGCTTTGGAGTACATCGTCCACAAGAACAATAGATCCATCTGCCAGGCTCGCAGGTAAACGCGAGGGGCGCACCGCGAATACCGAACCACGGACGCCGATGTCGTCGCGATGCATGGAAATGTCGATGGCCCCGCAAAAGGGCTCCTTCCCCACGGCCTCGCCGATAATCCGCCCCAACCGCGCCGCGAGTTCCACTCCACGAGATGGAACACCAATGAGCGAGAACGCCGCTGGGTCTGGATGGCGCTCCAAAATTTCGCGAGCCATCCGTTCCAAAGAACGCTGGAGGGCTGCGGAATCGAGAATGGATCGGGCCGAGTCGGGAGGCATGGGTCAGGGATAAACTTGAGGCGGACTGAAAGGCTCAAGCCATGCAGGAGAGCTCGCTCTAATGCAGGAGAGCGCGGCTTTCTGCAGTTTTAGCCAGCTTTTGTAAAAGGAAGGCCCTGTTGACGTTGCTGTCGCCAGCTCGCACGAAAACGTACAATCCAGTCTAAGAGCGCCTTTTCAAACCCGATGTCGTGTCCGGCCTTTTCACTTTCAATCCATTTATGACGCAGGATTTCATCACGTTCAGCGAGAAACTCCTTGTAGAGAATGGAATCCCGGTCATTCCCGCTTCCTGAGGCGCGGGCTTGGGATTTTAATTCCGACTTACTATCTGAGGGGGTGGAACTCATGAAGAGGATTCGGGTTTGGGGGGAGTTAGGAGGGGAGTGGGCTGGAGGAAGGGGGGCAGGGAGGGAACGCAGAAGGGGGGAACGAACGCACACTAGCGGAACCTGGGGAAACCCATGCATTCAGCTAGTAAGGATTAATCTAGTGCCGAGTGTCTGGATTTTCCAGTGCCTGACGTAATGATTTCGCTAAATCTGTAAAATTTGCAGCCACCGCACTTGTGGGCGCGGCCGCTGTGACGGGGAGACCGTGGTCGCCTGCCTCACGCGTTGGGATGTCGATGGGGATCTGTACGAGAAGCGGCACGCCCAGTCGGTCGGCTTCGCGCTGGCCGCCACCGTTGCCGAAGATGTTATATCTAACTCCATCAGAGGGACATAAGAAATAGCTCATGTTTTCTACCAGCCCAAGCACAGGCACGTTTACTTTGTGAAACATGCTCACAGCCTTGCGGGCGTCAATGAGTGCGACCTCCTGAGGTGTGGTCACAATCAAGGCACCGGTCAGAGCAACCGTCTGTACGATGGTGAGCTGGATGTCACCAGTACCTGGGGGCAGATCCAGCACTAGATAATCCAAATCACCCCAGTCCACCTGCCGCAAAATCTGTTGCGTGTATTTGGTGA
>CAIWVL010000222.1 GCA_903916085.1 uncultured Spartobacteria bacterium | reverse complement strand
GTCCGTTGGCTGCCGTTCAAGCCGCCTCTGGTGCACTCTCAACTGGAGCGGTCATATCCCTTGCTACGGTGGGCGCTGAGCGGAAACTTGAGCCTTGTCTTCTAAATTGAGTGAGGAGGTCATGATAGGTGCAGGGTGAAGCCTGGATCAAAAAAACGTCCCTACCTTACGCCGCCGTCGAAGCAGGGTACCAAACGTAAAGCATCAGATACACCAAGACGCCGGTTACAGAAACATACAGCCACACTGGGGCAGTAACTTTTGCCCAACGCTTGTGAGTCTCATAGCGCCCCTGAATCGCGGGCCAAACCGTCAGCACAAGCAGCGGTAATACCGCAGCAGCCAGCGGGATGTGCGTGATCAGAATAAAATAATAGAGCATTTTGGGCCAACCCTGATGCGCAAACTTTGTGACAGCCACCACCAGAAAGTGATAGATGAGGTAACAAGTCAAAAAAGCGCCTGATACAACGATAGCACTCACCATCAAAACGCGGTGAAGTTTGGTTAACCCGGCCTTAATCGCAAGCAAGCCCGCCACAATAAGTACCGTCGCCGCCCCATTCAAGCTGGCGTTCACGATCGGAAGATTCTGTACGTTCATTTGAGCCCTTTCAATAGGGTATGAATCCCTTCAGTCAACCGTGCTGTACTGGCGGAGTCCTCATCGCCCACACCTTCAAAGAACCCGCAAACCCAGCCAGACCCGTCCACTAAAGCGAGTCGAGTGCTGTGCGTGCCGGATTCGATCCCGTCCTTGGAGCCGGTCAGGGATAGTTTGAAACCGTTATTAGCGAGCGCGAAGACGGTCGAGGTCTTTCCCGTCAGAAAACGCCAGCGTGCATCCGCGCCAAACTTGTCAGCGTATTTTCTCAGAACGTCAGGCTGGTCTTTCTCAGGGTCGGTAGAGATAGAAAGAAACCCGACGCGGGAATCTCCAGCGAATGCTTTATGCAGGTTGCTTAAGCGACTGGTAAGCGCAGGACAAGGCCCGGGACAAGTGGTGTAGAAAAAATCGACCACCCAGACTTTGCCGATCATTTCCCCAGAGTTAAACTTGCGGGCGTCCTGATCGATCAGTTCGAAAGCGGGTACCTGCCAGTACTGTTTCAATGCGTCGGCGTTCGCGCCCCCCGCATCTGGTGCGAGCACCGCGGCGGTTCCGCGACTCGGAGGTTTGCACGCGCCGAGGTTAAGCGCAGAGACGACCCCGAACAAAACAGTGAAGAGAGCGCGCATCAAATCCTCCTGGAGACTGCGAACAAGCCCAGCATGAGGGGCAGGTAAATGATCGACATGAAGAAAAGACGACGCGCACTCACCCGAGAGCGTTCCACTAAAAAAACAAGCGCGGATCCACAAAACAGAAGATTCAACAGAAGACAACCCACCTTGTACATTCCGGTGTCTTTGCCAAGGACGACCGGGGTAAAGGTGACCGCCGCAAGAGCCAAGGCACACCCCAAAGCTTGGGACGCAGTCGCTAAACCGTCCTCATCATCTGACTTCAACATCACGAAACCGGCCTGCCTGTACTCATCTTTGTACATCCACGCGATCGCCAGGAAATGAGGCATCTGCCAGAAAAATAAGATCCCAAACAGCACCCAAGCCGCCCAAGACTCGTGCGAACCGGTCGCAGACCAGCCAATCACGGGGGGCAAACCGCCCGAAACACCACCCACAAGAACGCACCAGGCGCTCTTGCGTTTCAGCGGCGTGTACAGCAGGAGATAAACGACGATTGTGGCGAGAGCAAAGAAAGCAGCCTGTACCGGAAGTGTCGCCCAGAGAAGTCCGACCCCTAGGACGCCTAAAGCCACGCCCCACCACAGACCAGTAGACCTCCGCCAACGCCCGGCGGCCAGAGGACGATTCTTCGTCCGCTCCATGAGTTGATCAACGTCTGACTCCATCCACTGGTTCAACGCACCAGCAGACGCGGCCGCCAGGGAACTCCCAAGCAACGCCAATACAAGGTCCTTCCAGGGAGAAATTCCACCTGCACCCACACAGAAACCAATTCCCGTGGTGAACACCACAAGGAGGCTGAGGCGTGCTTTTGTCAGTGTGGAGAAGTCAGCAGACCAGCTGACTGTCGAGCCACTATTTTCCGGATGCGAAACGGAGGAGTCTGCCTTCTTATCCCGCTTCATCGCGGAACCTCCGCGCTCTTGGCATCATGACAACGCACAAGCAAAGCAGCCACACTCGCGAGAAGCGTCGCTCCTAACACGACATGCACAGTCGCGAGCGTCTTCGGTTTTTGATGCAGGACCACAAGAATTCCGAGGGCCGCCTGGATAACGACCAACAACCCGCAACGCGCCGCTCCGATCCACACCGAACCGCCCCGCCGCGAAGAGAACAAAACTCGCCCCGCGGTAACTAAAACGACGGTGCACACAACCAGCGCGCCGAAACGCGTGTGCCCAAAATTCAAATCGGCATAAAGGTTATGCGTCTGTGGCATCCACCCTCCGGAAGCGTTGGCTGCGGGGAAGGTCGGGATCGCCAAGCCCGCCCCCATGTGACGCATGGTCGCCCCAAGAATAAGCTGCCCATACACAACAAGGAGAGCCGTCCAGACCAAACCAGTCGGTAAGTTCTTCCCAAGTCCCGGCAATTCGCGATTTCCGGCAAGAATAGAGATCCGCGCAGACAATGCGACGAGCACCACCAAGAACGCTTGCGCCACACAACCGTGTACAATCCGAAATACCAAGGCCACATCAACCGCCCCAGCAGTCTCGCGAGTCACGCGAAGACCGCCTAACGTGGCCTGACAAATCACCAGTAAAAAGGCGGCCAAAGCAAGTCCCCGCTCTGCGCCCCCAACCGCTGGATTCCGCCGGGACATCCCAAACAAACAAGCAACGAAGGCCAGAGCGGCAGGCCAGATACCCAGATGCGCCAGCAAAGCGGCGCTCGCGCCCAGGTACTTTCCAGCAAATCCAGCGCCAAGAGAAACTACCGCCGCAACTCCTAAAGCCCTGGAGTTACCCCAAACTGCGGAGCACAAAACCCCGACCGCCAACCCTACGCACGCCGCCAGGAGGCGATGGCCATGCTCCAGCCGGACGGGGAAATTGCCCCACCAGCCCTCCGGGTTCAGACTGCCGAAACTTAAAGGCCAGTCTGGGACAGCCATCCCGGCCTGCCAACTAGTCACCAGTCCGCCAACAAAGATGAGGCAGAAGACCAGCGCCACGGTAAACCGGGCGGTCCAGTTAAGCTGTGTAATCTTCAAAGGAAATGGTCAAGAACTCAGGACCCACCACCAAAGAACAATCGCTAGACCTTCCAGCGTGTTCGTCAGGGCGTCCCTACTCTCCTAACATTACTTGGAGGGCGTCGGAGCTGGCGCAGGATGCTGCATAGAATTGAGTTCCTTCTGGAACGCGTCAAACTCTTCCTGCTTCTCGACAAAAATATGCGAACGCATGGCGTAATGGCCGGCGCCACAGAGCTGCGCACACACAATCTCATACTTCCCCAGCTTGATCGGCCTGAACCACATAGGCACCTTAGTTCCGGGAATGGCGTCTTGAGCGATACGCATATGTGGAATGGAGACGGCGTGGATCACGTCCTTGGAGGTGATTTCGAGAACGACGGGACGCTGATTGATCACGTGCAACTCATTCTTGGAAACCACATCGTCCTTACCAGCCTCGTCATCAGGATCCAACCCAAGAGGATTGCTGGGGGTCACGAAAGATGCATTCTGACGACCAAATACGCCATCCGGCCCAGCGTAGTGAAAATTCCAAGCATACTGTTCACCAATCGCGCGCACGCGCATTGCTTCCCCCTGGTCGGGCACATCCACCACACGTTTGCCCCAGAGCGGGACTGCGAAGCCCAAGAGCAGAGTGGCCTCAATCAGAATCACCGCGAACTCGGCGTGCGTGGAAGCATGGCTTTGCACTCCACGATAGTCTGCTTTCGGATGCTTAGACGCCCGAAACCTGTAAACCGAGACTAAAAAGAAAGTGCCCCACCCCACAAACAGCGTGAGCATGAACCAATGGCACATTTCCAACATGTGCTCCACGGCAAGGCCGTGCTCAGATGCGTTAGGGACGATCCCCATCAACTTGTTCAGCATAAAATCAGTTTAGGTTAGAGTTAGAAATCGAACGGGCTAGCTCCGCGTGAGGAGGCAATGGGAGCTGTGCACGTTTCACCACCGAATAACCGGCCATCACAATCAATCCAAGAACGCCCCCGAGGACGCCCAACATCACAAAGATCGCTCCATTCGCAGCCTCGCCCAGGGAGCTACCAGCGCCCCCCATACACACGGAGCAGGCTTCAGCCGACACCAAGGAAGCTCCAAACATTGCCAAGCCAACCAACAAGCGAATCACTGTTTTCATGTAATGATTGTCTTTGACTTAATCACAAACCGAACGCAGTACACCGACATTAAACCGCAGGAAATCGCACTCCCCCACCCTAGACCGTCCGAGGCACCTGTCTTGAACGCCCAAAAAGCCATCCCCGCGCAGAACAGGATACAAATCAGGATAAAAACAAGATGGAACGCCTTGAGTGACATAGATCAATGAGTGGTATGGGAAGTTCCTAAAATAGGATCCGAATGTGCCAACATCGTCAGAAAAAACAGGCCCGCAGCAAAAATTGCGGTCATAATTAGGAATCTCCAAATCGTCATCTTCTCACCCTTGAGATGCATAAAGATCGCAGCCACGAGCGATGCCTTAATGGTGGCGACAATCATGCCCACAATGATGTTCATGCTCCGTGAACCAAAGTCCACGTAAGATAAACCGACAGTCAAACCTGTCAGCACTAGAAGTGCCGCACCTACCTTGAAGTAAGCACCGATGTGCGCTGCTATGTAAGCAGGATCTGCAGCGTCGTGAGAATGACTGTCGTGCGGCCCAGGATGAGACACATCGGCTGGTGTGTGAGAATGCGAGCCCATGACTAGAGTAGGTAAAAAATTGGAAACACGAAGATCCAGACCAGATCCACGAAGTGCCAAAAAAGGCCTGCGATCTCGACGCGGTTCGCTAAGTGTTCGGGGTTTGTTTTGTAAAGACTAGCGCCGCCCCGGAAAGGCAACCAAAGGTAAAGAAACACAATAATCCCTCCAAGAACGTGCAGACCGTGGAGACCTGTGATTAGGAAGTAGGTGGCAAAGTAGGTACTGTGCCGGGGCGCAAACACGCTTGCGGACTCAACGTCCTTCGCGCTGATGACGGCCAATTTCTCAGTCATCGGTACCGGCCAAAAATGGGGGCGATCGTTCTCCTTATCGGAAGGGTTCGCGTTTACCGCGTCCAACTGAATCACGTAATCATCTTCTGCGGCGGTGACTGCATCATGCCGACCTGTTTCGTGAGCGAAGTGTTCCGCATTGTGTTCCGCCTGATGAGCGTAGTGCGAACCTTTGGGAGCATCCAAAAGGTGCCCCGTGATCTCCCAGCGAGGATTCTGTCCAGAATCGGCGAGATGCTTGTTGCCTAGAAACTCCTCGTACTTCGAGGCTGACTCCTTCTTGATGAAAACACCAAAGTGGTTGAATTTAGCAGGCCACTCGTAGCTCAACTTAACGGTGAGGAAGATCAATCCACACAGAATTGTCACGAGCATGTACAACTTGTACTTGGAAAACTGGCGCATCTTCAGCGCCGCCCACGCAAGAACGACTGTGATTGAAGAAATGATAAGGATCGCCGTATTCATCGTACCCACGGGTACGTTGAGGAGACCGGCAGGCCAATATCCAGGCTCGGCACCTAGACGTAAAAAAATATATGCAGAGAATAGCCCACCAAACAACATCACCTCAGAGGCGAGGAAAAGCCAAATACCAACCTTGGCGCTGTACAGCCCGGTATCAGGGCGCGCAGAGACCGTATGAGGCACCTCTGCGTCCGTAAAAAACGGGAGAAACTTAGTTAACGGATTCGACATAGGACACTGAAGTGTAGGTCGGAGAATCTCGGGGGGCTCGCAAGCCCCCCCCGATGACTCCTTTGAGATTAATCCCGTTGAGTCTGGGGATGGAAGTCGGAGTGATGACCGGGAACGCTATACTCGTAAGGACCACGGAATACTTCCACGGGCTTGTCGAAATTACCGTGTGGAGGGGGTGTAGGCGTATCCCAATCGAGCGTAGTTGCATCCCATGGATTCCGTCCCACCTTCTTGCCGGTGCGCCAGCTGGTGAAGAAATTGAAAATAAAGAACAGTTGGAACACCGCCAGAAGCCCCGCAGAAACAGTCATTACCTTGTTCCAGTGCAGAACTGGTCCCGCGAGCTGCTCGTAGGTCACACCACCGTCATACCACCGACGGTGCACACCAGCCATCCCCTGAAGGAACATTGGGAAAAACAGACCGTTGATCGTGATCAGGGAGCCCCAAAAATGAATCCGTCCCAAGAACTCGCTCATCTTGCGCCCGGTGACCTTCGGGTACCAGAAATAAACCCCGGCAAAGAGGGCGAAGATCGTCCCAGGAGCGACCACGTAGTGAAAATGACCAATCACGTAATAGGTGTCGTGTAGGAAAAGATCCACTGCGTTGAACGCTAACGGAATACCGGTCAGACCTCCGAGACCGAACATCGGTAAGAACGCAGTTGCGAACAGCATGGGCGTGTTGAACCGGATCGATCCGCCCCAAAGAGAAAGGAGCAGGGCAGTCAGCAAGATGACCGAGGGCACGGAAATCATGATGGTTGTGACTTGGAAGAATGCAGCCACCTTTGCGCCCATCCCAGTCATGTACATGTGATGCGCCCAAACGATGAAAGAGAGGAAACCGAGCGCAAACACGGCGTAAACCATCGCCTTGTAACCGTAAAGTGGCTTCCGGGTGTTGTTGGCAACGATTTCAGAGACGATACCGATGGCCGGTAGGATCAGGACGTACACCTCGGGGTGTGCGAGGAACCAGAACAGATGCTGCCAAAGAATCGGACTGCCGCCACCGGACCACGACTGGGCGACATTTTGCCCAACCACGAGACCCGTCGGCATGAAGAAACTCGTCCCCAACACGCGGTCTGTCAGCTGCATGAAGCCGGCAGCTTCCAGCGGAGGGAAGGCTAGCACAAGGAGGAAAGCGGTTACGAACTGTGCCCACACGAAGAAAGGTAGACGCATCCAAGTCAGGCCAGGAGCGCGGAGCTGGATGATCGTGGTGATGAAATTAATGGAACCCAAGAGGGAACCCGTGATGTTGAACACCATGGCAAGAAGCCAAATAGACTGACCATTAAGCCAGAGGCTGCCAGTCTCCATATCGGCCACGGCGGCGAGGGGCGGGTAAGCAGTCCAGCCAGACTTCGCGGCAGAGCCGGGCATGAAGAAACTGGACATCATGATGACGCAACTCACGAAGAAGCACCAGTAGCTGGCCATGTTCAACTTGGGAAAAGCCATGTCAGGCGCCCCAATTTGAAGGGGCACAACGTAGTTCCCAAAACCGGCAACCGCGACAGGTACTACCCCAAAGAACACCATGATCGTGCCGTGCATAGCTCCGAACACATTATAGCCTGAAGCAGTCAGAGCGCCCGCGTCCGTCATCACGGTGGACCCGAACAAGGAGCGCAGGAACTGCCCGACTACGGGTACAGCGACGCCAGGGTTGGCGAGCTGCCAGCGCATCACGAGCATCAATAGGAACCCAAAGAACAAGAAGGTCAGGCCCGTGATCCCGTATTGTAAACCAATGACTTTGTGGTCGGTAGAGAACACGTATTTCTGCCAAAACCCGAGTTCTGGGTGATGGTGGTGATCGTCATGGGGCTGGGTGCCTCCGTGATGCCCGACATCTGCGGTTGCGATGCTCGACATAGGTTTTTTGGGTTCAGGTTTGCGCCCCTTTCAGGGTGGGGCGACTAGCTAACGAAACGGGTTGATTCGGCTGCGCCCTGTTCAAACGCACTAAACTCTCTATTCAGAGAAGGCCGAAGTTTGGGTTAACTTAGTTCGTAAAAGCAAAGATGCCAATGAAAACCTTTACTTGGCGGCTGAGGCTCCAGCGTCTGGCCAGGCTTTCAGGTCCGCTTCCGTCCAAGAAGTCTTGCGATCAGCAAATTTTGCGCGGGCGGCCGCCACAACTTCCGGCGCGACTGCTGGTGCGGTGTTGCCAAAACTAGCGCGCACATAAGTAATGGCCGCTGCGATTTTGGAATCGGTCAACAAGGCCTCCTGAGGAGGCATCATGTTGTTATAGGGCATGTCCTTTACGGTAATCGGTCCCATCACCCCCTTGAGAATCATCGCCGCGAACCGCTCCGGTGAGCCCACGACGTACTCCGTCTGAGTAAGAGGCGGGAACACAGGAGGAAGCCCGGCGCCGGTGGGTTGATGGCATGCGACACAGAGCTGCATGTACACTGACTTCCCAAGTTCCATCTGGTCCTCTGCATAGGACGCTTGAACCAGCAGAAGTGCGAGGAGCGCGACAGTCTTTTTCATAGGAAACGAAGTTAGTTGTTTTCGGGAAATGCCTTCAACTCGGCCTCTGACCAGCCAGTTGGGCGCGATCCATACTTCTGACGCGCCGCAGCGACTTGTTCAACAGTAACAGGGCCAGCACCTCCGCCGAAGGTGGCTCGGACGAAGGAGGCTACCTGCGAGATTTTCGTGTCGGTCAGCACAGCACCTTGGGGTGGCATCATGTTGTTGTAGGGCTTGCCATCCACAGTAATCGGTCCCATGACACCGTTCAGGATAATCGCGACGACGCGTTCAGGGTTCCCCTTGACGTACTCAGAATTGACAAGGGGCGGGAACACTGGAGGCAGGCCCATTCCCGTAGGCTGATGGCAGGCCACACAGATTGCGAGGTACTGCGCCTTACCGGCTTCGAGATCGACAGCCGGTGCGGCGGAAGCAGTTGCCGCGGTCGTTGCACTCGTGGGCGTCCCACCCATGGGTGCGGGTGCGGCACCAGATGTCGGCGCAGCTTCCGTGACACCCTCAATCTTTGCGTCGGAAGGGATTGCAAGAAGACCAGCCTCTGTCCAAGGGTCCGCCTTAGCAGCCAGCTCTTTCTTCAACGCGGCGACCTTAGCCTCCGAGATTTCAGGAGCGGCATTACCCCAAGTCGCGCGGACGTAGGAGGCGACGGCGGCAATTTTGCGATCTGAGAGAGCCTTTTCCCAAGCAGGCATCGCGCCATTGTAGGTGGAGCCCGCGACTGCAATGGGGCCGCCAATCCCTTTCAGAAGGATTGCGATGAGCCGCTTCTCGGAACCCACGACGTAATCCGCCCCGACGAGAGGAGGGAACTGCCCGGGGATGCCAAGGCCGCTCGCCTGATGACAAGGTTGGCAGTTAGCGTAGATGGCCTTGCCCTGTTCTACGAGAGAGAGCTCCACAGGTGCCTGCGTCACGACTGAAGTCGCCGCTTTTTTGGAGGAAAGAAGCGCTGGCGTAGAATCGCTTTCGTTGAAAACATCGCCCTGAAAACCGCCGTGATAAATGCCAAAATAGGCCCCGGCGAAACAGATGATTGCTGCGAAAACCAAGAGCAACCCTGCGGGCAACTGACTGTTACCTTCGGTTGGATCCGGGAACTCACGCTTCGCGGCAGCAGTCACCTTCAGCAAGTCTTGCGAGCCGGAATGTTTGGGATCTGAATGATTAGACATCGTTGAAAGAGGGCTGGCGGCCTTCGGTCACTTCTTGGTGGGAGCGGCAGCGGCGACGACACCGGCTTCCTTGAGCGGGTGCGACCTGTCGAGGGAAGACAAGTACACGACCAACGCCTTGGCATCAGCCGTCGGGACGATTTCGTACCCAGGTTCGGGCGCGAGGTTTGCAGGCAGTTTGAGAGCGTCTGGCGACGGACTGCCTGAGATCTTATGCTTTGCAAACAGATCGGTGTATGCAGGCATGTTCGAGGAGTGGATCACTGCTTTGGGGTGATACAAATGCAGGTACTGCCACGCAGCGTCGCGCTTCTCGGGGCGAACCGGGTCGCCCTCTGGCTCATTACGCCACTTGCTAGATCCTACGTTCGTCAGGTCTGGACCGATGCGGGCGGCACCCAAGACTGGAGGTGCGTCAAAAATGTAGTCTCGGGCGACAGTCCGACGTGCTCCCCAGCCACGGTCGACATCGGCGGTCTCGGTGCCGCGGATTACCTGAGAGTGGCAAGCCTGGCAACCTTGAGAAATGTAAACGTCACGGCCATTTGTTGCGGTAGAGACAGATGCGACAGGATAAACCTCAGAAATCTGTCCCTCCTCCTCTTTGAAGGAAGGGGTCAGGGTACCGAGCTGCATGTGTGGCAGAAGGACTGTCGCGCCGATGGAAACGGCGAAGCAGGCAAGTAGACCAGGGAAAAGAAATCCAGAACGACTCATAGACAGTTCAGGTAAATGTTAATGGCCGTGCTGCGTGGGCAGTAAGGTGGGTTCGCCAGCGGGTTGACCGATCCGAACGGCCATGAGAAGGAAATGAAGCGCAAACGAGCCGTAGCCCAGGAGTAGCAAAGCGAAGGACAGTGTGTGGCCCCAGTAGTAGGAGGAGCCGAGGTCTAACACCTGAGAAAAAGTGGAATCGGAGTCGCTTAATGCGGAGCCTGCAGCGAGTCCGCTCAAGATCAACATTCCGGCACCCATGCAGGCCCCGTAAGCGGCTGTGATGAAGTGGAAAGAAATCAGACTTGAAGAGAGCCATTCGCACCCAGACAAGCGCGGCATGATGTAATAGATCGACCCAAACAGGATCATACTTACCGCGCCGCGAACGATCAGAGCACGGACGCCGGTGTCAAACAGCGTAAAATGTACTGAGTAATCTATGGAATGCAGAGCGCCGGCAGCGAAAACGATGGAAGCAACACCCAAGACGGAAACACCGAACAAGACGAAACGTAACGACGGCGACGCCGCCGCAACTTCTGAACCCTTTGCCGTAGCTAACAGATTGTAGACACTTCCTAAGATCGGAACCACGAGAAGCAGGCTTGCCGCCGCCGACAGAGAACTGAGCCACAAAGGAATGGGGCCCCCGGAAAGACGGGTCACAGAAATCAGACCTGCGGTTAGGAAGTACATCCAAAAGAACGCGCGTCCTAGCGGCCCGGAATAGATCGGGTGACCGGTCACCTTCGGCACGATCAGGTAGGCGGCACCAAGAACAACGGGGACGATCCAGAGCCAAAGTACCCCGGTTGCAGTCCAAGAAGCTACGATCTGCTGAACTACACCTGAAACGCTGTGGGAGGCAATCAACAGGTTCCCTGTCAGTAGACTCCAAGCCAGCCAAGCAACACCGCCCACGATGAACATCACAGAAATGCTGGGTTTTGCTAAGGACTGGTAGGTGAGCGCCAGCCACACGGAGACCAACGCAAAGCCTGCGAACATCACAATAAATGACGCCAGCGGAAACTCTAAACCGTTAAATGGACGCAGGTTACCAAGAAGAGTTGAAACAACCCCGATCAGAACACCGCCGTTCCAAAGTACCGAACCAAAGGAGGCAATCGCAGTTCCGGGCGAGGCTCTGCCTGAAAGGCGGGCTACGCTCCAAATCGTCACGCCCATACAGGCACAAGAACACCAGCCGTAGATAAAGGCACCTTCCGCTGCGGGAGCGAGGCGGCCGAAAGTGAGAAACGGGAAGTTCAACAACCCAGGCATGTGCAACTTCAAGGCGGTCAACGCGCCGAGAACGGTCGAAACCAGAAGCCATGCGAGACTTGTGAGAAAGAATCCAACCACCACAGGCCGGACAGCTGCGTCGATGACTGACCGGCTGGGTGCCTGGTCGGGCAGGACGGCGGAGCCGGGCGCCAGAGGTTGCGCCTTGAGAAGAGGGGCTTCAGTCATGTTTTAAAGGGCTTCGCAGTTGAAAGCTTGCAAATGGATCAATTGCCGGAGGCTGCCGCAGGAGCAGGAGCGGGAGCGGGAGCGGGAGCGGGAGCGGGAGCGGGAGCGGGAGCGGGAGCGGGAGCGGGTGCGGGAGCGGGTG